>VBHQ01000023.1 GCA_005880395.1 Chloroflexota bacterium | reverse complement strand
GCGACCGCGAGATCGCCTATTGCGGCGGCAGCGTCGAACGCTGGGCAGGTCGCTGGGCCGCCAAGGAGGCGATCGGCAAGGCGATGCCGACCGGGGTGCCGCGCCCTTCGATGCGCGACGTGGAGATTCTGCCCAGCGACGACGGCCGACCGCACGTTCGGGTCGCGCCGGCGACGACGCTCTCCGGACGAGAGATCGATGTCAGCATCGCCCACGACGGCCACTTCGCCGTCGCGGTCGCCGTGATCCCGGAGACCCCCAGCCTGGTCGTCCCCCAGAGGGGGAGGGAAGACAGCCAGATAAAGCGTCCGGATGGCTTCCGGCTTCCGGAGCGACCCCGAGATGGCCACAAGGGGACGTTCGGCACGGTGGTCGTCCTTGCGGGCTCGCAGGGCTATACGGGCGCGGCATACCTGACGAGCATGGGCGCGGCTCGAGCCGGCGCGGGGATCGTCCGCCTGATGGTTGCCCAGTCGATCTACGCCATCCTGGCCGAAAAATGCACGGAAGTCATCGTCGGACCGGTTCCCGAAGTTTCGCCCGGGGTCGCCGGTCACTCCGCCCTCAGCGCCGTCATCCGCGGTTTCACCGGCGCGGCGGCTGGGGTCATTGGTCCCGGCATCGGTCGGGACGCCTCGACCCGACGCTTGATCGAAGACCTGATTCCCAAAATCAACGCGCCGCTGGTCCTCGATGCCGACGCGCTCAACCTGATGTCGGAACATCGCTCAGTCCTGCCCAAGCTCTCGTCTGCGATCGTCCTCACGCCTCACCCGGCGGAGTTCGGGCGGCTCGCGAACGTCGAGACAAGCGCCGTGCAGAAAGACCGGCGCGGAATTGCCTCGCGGTTCGCGAAAACCTGGAACAAGGTCGTGGTCCTCAAAGGGGCGGGAACGGTGATCGCGGCGCCCGATGGCCGCGTGAGCTTGAATCCAGTCGCGACCCCGGCCCTGGCCTCAGGCGGAACCGGCGATGTCCTCGCCGGGATCATCGGCGGGCTCCTGGCCCAAAAGCTCCCGCCGTTCGAAGCCGCGGTTACCGGAGTTCACCTGCACAGCCTTGCCGGCCTCGAGCTGGAATCTTCCCTGGGTCAGGCGGGCGTGTTGGCGTCGGATCTGCTCCTGACGCTACCGACGCTGATGGAGCGCTTTCGCTGAGCGAAGGCAGCACGAAGTGGGTCGACGTCGACATCTCGGCCATCAAACAGAACACTGGATTGATCCATCAGCTTGTTGGTCCCAAGACCCGAGTCATGGCGGTCGTCAAAGCGAACGGCTACGGCCACGGGGCGGTGCCGGTCGCGAAGGCCGCGGTCGAGGGAGGCGCGACCTGGCTGGGCGTCTCGTCGGTCCAGGGGTACGCAGATCAGCGTCCACGTCAAGGTCGACACCGGCATGCACCGGCTCGGCGCACCGCCCGACGAGGCGATTCGGCTGGCGCGAGAAGTCGATGACGATCCCAACCTCCGGCTGGATGGCTTCTGGACGCACTTCGCCGACGCCGACGGTGATCTTGTCTTCACCCGGCGCCAGCTGCGCATTTTCCTCGAGGCTCGGGATGCGCTGACCAGGCAGGGGATCAAGGGATTTCTCTCGCACGCGGCGAATTCGGCAGGTTTGCTCCGCCTGCCCGAGTCTCGGCTCGACCTGGTTCGAGCCGGCCTGCTCATGTATGGTGTCCGGCCGGTTCGAAGCTGGAGCGACCTGCCTTCATTACGACCGGCGCTGTCCTGGCGCACAGTCGTCACCAACATCATCGACGTGCCGGTCGGGGAAAGCGTGGGCTACGGGCGCCGGTTTACAGCGAAGAGCGCATCCGCACGAGTGGCGACGATCGCGGTCGGATACGCCGACGGTCTGCACCGACGATTATTGGCCGGCGGCACCGCGCTCGTTCGTAGCCAGAAGGTCCCGATCGCTGGAACGATCAGCATGGATCAGGCAGCGCTCGACATCACGGGCGTACCCGATGTGGCGATCGGCGACGTCGTCACGCTGATCGGCGAGGATGGTGCCGCCTCGCAGTCGGCGGACGATCTGGCCGAGGCGGCAGGCACAATCGCATACGAAGTGCTGTGCGCGATCTCGAACCGCGTGCAGCGCCGCTATAATTAGGTTGCCCTAGCGGAGCGGAATGCGCTGAGAAAGCCGGCTCGCCGGCTGACGCTAGAACCTGATCAGGGTGAAACCTGCGGAGGAAACGGGCGCTCGAGCATTCCGCCACTGCTGGATGCACCTATGAAATCGGCTGAGGAACGACGCGAAAAGCTGGCGCGAATGCGCCTCTACCTGATCACCGGTGACCAGGGTGGGCAAGAGCAGACCGTCAGGATCGTCGAGGCCGCACTCGCGGGTGGCGTCGACGTGGTCCAGCTGCGCAAGAAGACGATGCCGAAAGGCGAGCAATACGCGATCGCGCTCGCGCTCAGGCGGCTGACGGCGCTCCATGGCGCACTCTTCATCGTCAACGATCACGCTGATCTTGCCATAGCCGCCGATGCCGACGGCGTTCATCTGGGCCAGGACGATCTTCCGCCCGCTGCCGTTCGGGCGCTGCCCGGGTTTGCCGCTCGTATGATCGGTCGCTCGACCCACAGCATCGAGCAGGCCCGCGTCGCGATGCGTGAAGGCGCCGACTATTTTGCCGTCGGGCCGGTGTACCCGACGCCGACCAAGGCCGGCCGGCCGGCGGTCGGGACAGGACTGGTCTCGGAAGTGACGGCGATCGCGGACCGGCCGTTCGTTGCCGTCGGAGGCATCGATGGCGCCAACGCGCCGGCGGTGGTCGAAGCGGGTGCGCGGGCACTTGCTGTCGTTCGCGCGATCTATGACGGGGACAATCCGGCGGAGGCAGCTCGCCGGCTCCGGGAATCGATGATCGCCCGCGAGGCGGCTCGTCGATGAGCGACGTGACGGTCACCGTCAATGGCAAGCCTCGCCAGGTGCCCGACGGCGTCAGCCTCTTCGAACTGCTGGAGCAGCTCGATGTGCAACCCAGCCGGGTCGTCGTCGAACACAACCGCGAGATTCGCCGGAAGGAGGACTTCAAGGTGACCCGCGTTAAAGCGGGTGACGAGCTGGAGCTTGTCTACTTCGTCGGCGGCGGCGCCCCCATAACTGACGATCCGCTGGTCGTCGCCGGCCGCCGCATCGGCTCTCGTCTGATCCACGGCACCGGCAAGTTTGAGTCCAACGATGTGCTTGGGCGCTGCCTCGAGGCGGCGCAGCCGGACATGATCACGGTCGCCATTCGCCGCCTGAATCTCGAGGGGGGCCGATCCGAGCTCGAGGGAATCGATCTGCGGCGGTACACCCTGCTGCCGAACACGGCCGGCGCCACGACGGCCCAGGGTGCGATTCGCCTCGCGCGCATGGCTCGCGCGGCCGGGATGTCGGACTTCATCAAGGTGGAGGTCATCGGCGACGAGGATACGTTGCTGCCCGATCCACAGGCGACGCTCGAGGCGACTCGCCAGCTCGTGAAAGAAGGCTTCATCGTCATGCCCTATACGAGCGATGACGTTGTGCAGGCGATCCGCCTATACGAGGCGGGGGCTGCGGCCGTGATGCCGGGGGCGGCACCGATCGGGACGACGCTGGGCTTGCAGAATCTGCTGAACCTCGAGCTGATCGTGAACAAGGTCAACGTCCCCGTGATCGTCGACGCCGGCCTCGGCGTGCCATCCGAGGCGGCCCGCTGCCTGGAGCTCGGCGCGGCCGGGGTCCTGGTGAACACCGCGATCGCGCGGGCCAAGAACCCACCCGAGATGGCACGCGCGTTCAGTGAAGCCGTCATCGCCGGTCGCCGCGCCTTTCTGGCCGGTCGTGCGCATATTGGGTTGAAGGCGGTCGCGAGCAGCCCAGCCGAGGGCGTCCCCGTTTAAGACCGCCTCCTCGGGACGCCGAGCGATCGCCCAGGTCGGCGAGCGCGCGTTGATCCGATCGCTTGAAAAATATTTCAGCCCGCAATCGCGCAGCCTGCTGATTGCCGCGCCGAACGATGATGCGGCGCTCTGGCGTGGCGATCGATTTGTCGTCGCGACCACCGACTCGATGGTCGAGGACATCGATTTTCGACTGGACTGGCACGGTTTTGACTTTCGGCTTCTCGGGCGGCGGCTGGTCAGCATCAACCTGAGCGACCTCGCCGGGATGGGCGCCGAACCGCGCCATGCTCTCATCTCCCTTTGCCTGCGCGCCAGCATGCGTGTGAAGGACCTTGAGCGTCTGTACCTGGGCATCGCCGAGCAGGCTCAGCGATTCGGCTGTACGATCGCCGGTGGTGATATGAGCGAAACGCATGGACCCATCACGTTGACGGCGAGTGCCATTGGCCGCGTGGCGTCGGCAGCACGCGTCCTGAAACGCGAGGGTGCGCGACCGGGCTGGAAGATTGCGGTGACCGGCATGCTGGGGGGCGCCGCCGCAGGGTTACGGCTGCTCGAAGCCGGGAGACCGCCCCGGACGCGGATCGAGCGGGGCTGGGTTGAGGCGCTGCTCGATCCCCAACCTCAAGTGGCTGCCGGAAAGGCGCTGATTCAAGCCGGCGTTCGCGTCGGCGGCGATATCAGTGACGGTTTGTATCGCGAGATCCAACGGCTGGTCGAACCCTCGGGGGTGGGTGCCACCATCGATATTGACGCCTTGCCGTTGGCCCGCGGTCTCGATGCGAAAGAATGGCGGCTTGGAGCCCAGGATTCGGAGGATTTCGAGTTGATTTGCGCTGGCCCCGGGAGCCGCCTGGCGTCCGCGCAAGCGGCACTGACGCGCAGCGGCACCCGTCTGACCGTCGTGGGTCAGATCGATCGCGAGCCCGGGATTCGTCTGCGCGACGCCGGCCGACTCGTTCGCCTCTCGAAGGCTGGCTATGAGCACTTCCGTTAGGACGGCATCGCCGGACGAGACCCGCGCCTTCGGACGTCGCCTGTCAGACGTCGTCCAAGCCGGCGATGTGATCGCCCTCGAAGGCGACCTCGGCACCGGCAAGACCGAGTTGGTCAGGGGTATCGCCGAAGGCCTCGACGTCGTCACCTCGGTGCACAGTCCGACATTTGTCCTTCACCACCGTTATCAGGGTCGGCTGCCAGTCGAGCACTTCGACCTGTACCGGCTGCAGGGCCTGGCCTGGGTCGACACCGGGCTCGACGAACCGGCGCCCGACGCCGTGACCCTCATCGAGTGGCCGGACCGTGCAGCGGTCCTCGAAACGTGGGCCACGACGTTGATCCGGCTCCAGCCGCGCGGCGAGCAGGAACGCGAGTTCACGCTGGTGCGCGGCCCCGAACGAATTCGCGATCTGTTCGAGCATGCGACTCGCGATTGACACGTCCGGCGTAGAGCAAGCCATCGTGGCGCTCGACGGCCGGCGGTTGCTTGCGGCAGATGATTGGTCGCGACGGCCGGACGATCCACCGGTACTGGCGCGCCTCGAGAAGCTCGTCGAGAGGGCGGGCGGGCGTCCGGACGACCTCGACATGCTGGCCGCCGCTCGAGGGCCCGGTTCGTTTACGGGGCTGCGGATTGGACTCTCGATCGCAGCCGGGCTCGCCTACGCGCGCCATGTGCCCCTCTATCTGATCGACAGTTTGCCGATCCTTGCCCGAAAGGCGCCGGGCGACCCTGCAGCCATCGCGCTGCGCGATGCCGGCCGCGGCGAGCTCTTTGCCTGGCGATCGGGCGATGCCGCCGTCCGTATTCCTGCGGCTGAGCTTGCTGAGTGGTTGCCGCCCGCCGGCCGTGTGATCGACGAGCCCGCGGACAAACTTCTCGAGTGGCTGCCGGCGGCCGCCGGGCGAGCGATTCCACAGGGAGAGCGCCGTCGATTGAGCGCGGCGCTGGCAGACTGCGCCATTTGGACCTTCGAGTCGCAAAAACCGCTGCGATATGATGAGGTGCAGGCACTCTACGTCCAGCCTGCAGCCGCCGAGGAGCGTAGAAGAAAGGCACCATGATGCAGCTGAAATCCCGGGTCCTCGTCGACGCCATGCGCGAGGAAGATATTCCTGACGTGCAGGTGATCGAGCGAGAGATCTTCCCAACGCCCTGGCCGCGCAATGCCTACTATCGCGAGTTGCACCACAATCGCTCTGCGTACTACCTGGTGCTGCGGCGCGACGAGGAGATCGTCGGTTATGCCGGACTCTGGAAGATGAGCGACGAGGCGCATATCACGACGGTCGGCGTCCGCGCCGGGCAGCAGGGCAAAGGCTACGGCCACGCGCTGATGGCGGCGCTGATTCAACGGGCGTATCAGCTCGGCTCGCGCTGGCTCACGCTCGAGGTCCGGCCTTCGAACGACGTTGCCGTTCGCCTCTACGAGAAATTCGGCTTCAAGGTGATCGGTCGGCGGCGCGGGTACTACACCGATAACAACGAGGACGCGATCGTCATGTGGTCGGATTCGATCCAGGCGCCGAGCTTCAAAAAGCGGTTCCGCGAGATCATCGACACGCTCGAGATCGAAGGGCTCGACCGCAGCACGCCGCAGTAGTCAATAACAGCCGCCGCGTCCTGGCGATCGAGACGTCCTGCGATGAGACGGCCGCGGCGGTCGTCGCCACCGGCCCGTCGCTGCTGTCGAACGTGATCCGTTCGCAAGATGCGCTGCACGCGCCCTATGGCGGGGTCGTGCCCGAGCTCGCCGCCCGGGCGCACTTACAGACGCTTGTACCGGTGATCGAGCGCGCGCTCGATACGGCATCAAGCCGATGGGAACAGATCGACGCCGTCGCCGTCACCCGCGGTCCCGGACTGATTGGTTGTCTTCTGGTCGGGGTCAATGTCGCTCAGGCGATCGCCTGGGCGCGCGGATTACCGGTCATCGGCGTCAGTCACCTGGCGGCGCACGTCTTTGCAGCCCAGTTCGAGGACGCGAATTTGCGCCCGCCCGTTCTGGGCCTCGTCGTCTCAGGCGGTCACAGCGATCTCATTCGCTGGCAGCCGGACGGTTCGATCGAGATCATTGGCCGAACACGGGACGACGCCGCCGGCGAAGCGTTCGACAAGGGCGCTCGCATCCTCGGGCTGCCGTTTCCGGGCGGCCCGGCGGTTGACAAGCTGGCCCGAAACGGCGACCCGCGTGCTTTCAAGTTCCCGCGCCCGCGAGCGCCCGGCCTCGACTTCAGCTTCAGCGGGGTGAAAACCGCGTTGCTCTACGAAGGCCGCGCTCTTACCCGCCCCCTCCGGGGGAGGGCAGGGTGGGGGCGTTTCTGAGTCACCAACTGTCGTCATCGGCGGCGGCGTAGCCAGAAACGGCCGTTTGAGGGAGGCTGCGCAGCAGCGGCTTGGATCGCTGGCCCGGTTGATCATCCCGGCGCCAGAGCTCTGCACCGACAACGCGGCGATGATCGGCGCCGCGGCGCTGATCGAGTGGGACCGCCGAGGCCCGGATCCGGCGCCGTTCGACGCCGATCCCAGCCTTGGCTTTAGCTAGGGATGCTTTCCCGAGAGTTGAAAGGCCCCAGTCCATGGGGTATCATTAGCACTCGGACTGGCTGAGTGCTAAATACCAAGAGAAGCAAGGAGGAACTTATGAAACTTCGCCCATTGGGAGATCGGGTCGTGATTAAGCCCGTCGAGCGTGAGGAGAAGACCAAGAGCGGGATCGTCCTGCCGGACACCGCCAAGGAGAAGCCGCAAGAAGGCATGGTCGAGGCGGTCGGCAACGGCCGATTCATCGAGACGACCGGCAAACGGGAGCCGCTGGACGTCAAGGTCGGCGACAAGGTCGTCTATGCCAAGTACGCCGGCAGCGAGATCAAGCTCGACGAGGTCGAGTACCTGATCCTGTCGGAGAAGGACATCCTGGCCGTCGTCGCCAACGGCAAGGCCTAGCTCGAGCCGGAGCGCAAAGAAAGAGCCAGCCGTCGGCTGGCTTTTTTATTGTTCGGCCGTCTTGGGGATCATCGGGAGGCCGAGCATCGCCTCGACCATGGCCGAGTATTGCTCCTCGCTGCGCCAGTCGTAGCGCGGGTTTCGCCAGCGCAGGCGGCCCAGGTAGTCGACCAGAAACAGTGAGCGCCGGGCGGCGCCCGTCTCTTCGTTCAACACGCCCCACCGCCGGCTGACGGCCTTGTCCCAGTCAGCGAGCAATGGGAACGGCAGATCCCCGAGGCTCTTCGCGTAGGCCTTGTGGGCCCAGATGTGGTCGACGCTGATTGCCAGGACCTGCGTGTCGGCCTTGACGAACTGCTGGTGATCACCTCGCAAGGAGGTGAGCTCATTGGTTCAGCCTGGGCTGAAGTCGAAGACGTAAAAACAGATCAGGACGTGCTTGTTGCCACGGAACGAGGCAAGGGAAAATGCATCGCCGTCGGGCGTCCCTGGGAGGCTGAAATCGGGAGCCTCGTCGCCAACACCAGGCATGCTGGCGAGGTCGCTCGACATCGACCTATTGTAGTGCCGTGGTTTTTCGCGATCGGCTCGATGCCGGTGAGCGCCTCGCCGTGGCTCTGCAACGATATCGCGCGCTGCCGAAGGCGGTTGTTCTTGGCATTCCCCGCGGCGGCGTGGTGGTGGCCGGTTCCATCGCGCGCGAGCTGAATCTGCCGCTTGGGATCTGCCCGGTGCGAAAAGTCGGCTCACCAGGAAATCCGGAGCTCGCCCTCGGCGCGGTCGACGATACCGACGTCCTGGTTTTTGACCGCAGGCTGACCCGTCACCTTGGCATCGACGACGAGGACCTGCGCATGGCTGCGGACCGGACCCGTGAAGAGCTGCGCACCTGGCTCGCCGGGAT
>VBHQ01000152.1 GCA_005880395.1 Chloroflexota bacterium | reverse complement strand
CGGCGGCCTGGCGATTGCTGCCTTCGGCGTGGCCGCCTGTTTCTGGCTGAATGCCGCCAGCTACCTGGGCGTGATCATCGCGCTGATGACCATCCGGCGCCGTCCGGTGTCGATCGGCGCGCCGCAAACGGCGCTAGAGCTGATTGCGGAAGCCCTGCGATATGTCCGGCGGACGCCGGAGCTGGCCGGCTTGTTTGCGCTGCTGTTCGTCGCCGGCACCTTCGGCGCCAATTTCAACCTCGTGTTGCCGCTGTTCACGCGTGTGGTGCTGCATGCCAACGCGGACGTCCTCGGCTTTCTGTTTGCGGCGCAAGGCGCCGGATCGCTGGTGGGCGCCGTCACGATGACCGCCATCGGTGGACGATTGCTGCAGCCAAGGCGCATCGTGCTCGGCGGTTTGTTGTTTGCCGCGATGGAGCTTGCGTTTCTTCGCGTCCCGACCTACGGCCAGGCTGTCGCGCTGCTCCTGGTCATTGGCTGGGCGTTCGCCGTCTACTCGATCGGTACCAATACCTTCGTCCAGGTCCGCGCGCCCGATCGAATGCAAGGGCGCATGGTCAGCCTCTATTCGATGCTGTTCATCGGGGTGACGCCGATCGGCAACATCTGGGCGGGCTTCGTCGCCCATCTGTGGGGACCCTCGGCCGCGGTCTGGATGGGTGGTGCCCTGACCGGGATCGCGGGCCTTGCGGTGCTCGCGTATTTTCTCAGGGCGCGCGATTGAAGTCGGTCATCGCTCGCTCGAGTCCGTGCTGGACGGCGGTTTCGACCGCATCGGCGGCGCGCCGGACAACATCGGGGAGCTGGTCGTGCTCGGCGCTGCTGAACGGGCTGAGCACGTGATCGATGCCGTTGCCCGGCGGCTTGCCGATGCCGACGCGAATGCGGGCGAAATCCTTGGTGCCGAGCGAGGCGATGATCGAATCCAGGCCGTGATTGCCCGCGGAGCTGCCGCCGTTCCGGACGCGCAGGCGGCCGAAGGGCAGGTCGAGCTCGTCGTGGATGATCAGCGTGCGCTCGAGCGGGACGTCGTATTTCGAGCGCAGCGCCTTCACCGCCTGGCCTGAGAGATTCATCATCGTTTGTGGCTTGGCGAGCACCAGCTCGCAGTCGCTGATGCGAACCCGGCCGGTCAGCGATTTGGCGGCTCGGTCGGCAACGCGGCCGGCGTGGCGGCGAGCGAGCTCGTCGACCACCAGGAAGCCGAGATTGTGGCGGGATCGCTCGTATTCGCGGCCAGGATTCCCCAGCCCAACGACCAGCCAGCGGTCGACCGCGGGCTGAGGCGCCTTCCGCCGGAACATCGCCCGTAGCCTAAAGCACCGAAAAGGGCCAGCGGCCGGCCGCGTTGCATTCTCGCCAGCCGTGCGATCCCTTGTTTTTTGCCTGGATGCTCGATCGACCCGCGCCATCCTCTGGGTGGCGGGCGGCAGCGCGCTGATCGCGGGAACGCTTGCCTGGGTGCTGCCGGCGCGGCCGTATGAGGCGCCCTGGGCCTGGATCTGCTTCATCGGCATGTGCCTGATCGACGACTACCTGCTCGGCTCGCCGGCGAAGGCGGACTGGGGCCAGCTGCCGAAGGTGGTGCTGTTCGCGGCCATCATCATGTTCCGCCGCCATCCCGAGATCACGATGCTGGTCACCCTGGTTGCGGCGCCGCTGGGGAGCGCGCTGAAAGGTCAGCGCTGGTCGACACAGGTGAGCGCAACCGCCCAGTGGATGCTGGCGGCCGTGGTCGGCGCCGCGGCCTTTCGCGCGGTGGGCTTCGAAGACACCGCGCACTTCGTCGCAGCGACGGCGGTGCTGATGGTGGTCTATTACGCACTCGGACCGCTGGTTGGCTCGTGGTTGGAGGCGCGATTCAGCGGATCGCGGTTCGTGGCGGCGTTCGCGCGACAGCGCCGGTTTGCGGTTTCGCTTCAGGTCGCCGGCATCCTGCTGGCGATGGCCTGGCGAACGTCGACCTTCCAGCCGGCCGCGCTGAAGGTCGCGGGGTCAGCGCTGGTCGACGCAGGTGAGCGCAACCGCCCAGTGGATGCTGGCGGCCGTGGTCGGCGCCGCGGCCTTTCGCGCGGTGGGCTTCGAAGACACCGCGCACTTCGTCGCAGCGACGGCGGTGCTGATGGTGGTCTATTACGCACTCGGACCGCTGGTTGGCTCGTGGTTGGAGGCGCGATTCAGCGGATCGCGGTTCGTGGCGGCGTTCGCGCGACAGCGCCGGTTTGCGGTTTCGCTTCAGGTCGCCGGCATCCTGCTGGCGATGGCCTGGCGAACGTCGACCTTCCAGCCGGCCGCGCTGAAGGTCGCGGATGGGGCGCTGGTCGCGGTGGCCGGGATCGCGATCGGCGTTCTGCTGGGCGGCCGGCCCCGCTGGCTGTTCCGTACCGGCGACCGCATTCCAGCCCGCGCCGCCCTTGTCGGCGGCGTCATCCTGGTGGCGGGGCTGATCGCGCCGCTGCCCTTTTCATGGCTGCTTCCGCTGGGCGTCGCCATGGTCGCCTTCGGCTGGGCGGTGGTGCAGCGCGCTTATCCCGTGTTGTGCTGCGCTGCCGGCGCGATTTGCAATGAGGTTGTCCGGGCGGCAAACGGCGGCTACATGCCGGTCGAGGGACCGGCCCTGGCATCCGGGCTGGGGGCCGCCAAGACCTATGTCACGGCCGGCCCGCAAACCGTGCTGTCGTTTCTCGATGACCGATTTCATTTGCCGCCGCCGTTTCCGGGAATCGCCAGCGCGGGGGACATCCTGATCGCGATCGGCATGGCGTGGCTGATCGCGACCGTGGTGATCTGGCGACGGGATAGCGCCAGTCACCGTGGAGATGGCGAGCTGACCCTCGACAGCGCTGCGTAGGCTTTGGTCGTGGCGGCGTTGGGAACGAGCTTTACGCGTTGGCGGGCGGAGGGGCTGGGCCTCGACTATCAGCGAGCCTTCCAACGCCTCTGCGAGCTGGGGTTGCGCGTCGTCCGGCTTTCGGCGTCATGGCGCGAGGTAGCGGAGTTCGGCTGGCGCCATCTCGACTGGCTGCTCGCGCACGCCGACTCGGTGGGTCAGCCGGTGCTGATGACGGTCGGCATGAAGGCGCTGGGGTGGCCCGAGTTCTACCTGCCGGAAGGACTTGACCCGGACGATCCCGTCGTCCGGAACCAGGTGCTGCGACACGTGCGCGAGACGGTCGCCCGGTTCGCCGGGCGGCCTGCCATCATCGGCTGGCAGATCGAGAACGAGCCATTCAACCGGTCGGGCCCCTTGCAGCGATGGATCCCGCGCGAGGTTGTGCGGCGCGAGGCCGCCGCCGTCCGCGCCATCGACGCCCGGCGGCCGTTGGCGGTCACGACGTTCGGTCACTTCAACGACGCGCTGGACCGAACGTCGAGCCGGCATCAGTCCGACTGGAAGCGCCGGCTCGGCCTGGCGGTTGCCGCTGAACGCGAGGCGCTGGCGGTGCTGCGGCGCGGCGACATCCTGGGTGTCGACATCTACCGATCGATCGGCTGGCTGGATGAGGCCGGAGAAGAGCGGATCGCGCGGGCATCGGCGGACCAGCTGCAGTGGGTTTTGCGCTGGCAACGGATCGCGGCGTCACAGGGCAAGCGCTTGTGGGTGACCGAGGCGCAGGCGGAGCCCTGGGAGGCGCGCAGAGCCACGCTCGGGGATCCGCGGACCGTGTCGCCTCCTGATATCGCCTCGCTGGTTGAGCAACTGGCGGACGCCGGCGTCGACACGATTCTCCTGTGGGGCTCCGAGTACTGGCTCTGGCGGGAAGCCAATGGCGATACCCGTTGGATCGACGTCGTGGGGCTCGGCCGAAGGGCCCTTGCGTGACAGCCGACGACATGGTTTGTTCTTTGGCAAATGTCGGTCTGGTTGTTGGTGCTCGCTTTGCTGGTCCCGATGAGCGTCAGCCTTCCCGACACCGGCCGAGCCGGCGGCCCGACGGTGCAGATTTACGAGCTCGTTCGCCCATCGCAACCGCCGCCGCCCTCGCTCAAGGCGCGGGCGGCGATCCTGATCGACCTCGATGCGAACAGCCCTGTTTATCAGCTGAACCCCCATGGACGCCTGGCTCCAGCCAGCCTGACCAAGGTGATCACGGCGCTGGTCGCGTTGGATCTGATGCGCCAGGACCGGGTGGTCACGGTGCCCGCCTCGATCAACCAGCTGCCGTGGGACTCCACGCGGATGGGACTCCGGCCTGGCGAGCAGCTGACCGTGCGGGAGCTCCTGTACGGGCTTTTTCTGAACTCCGGCAACGACGCCGCGATCACGCTCGCCGAAACGGCCGCGCCGCGCGCCGCCTTCGTCGACCGGATGAACGCCAAGGCCGCGGCGCTGGGGATGACCGATACGCACTTCGTGAACCCGATCGGGCTTGACGACCCGGCGCATTTCACCTCCGCGGCGGACCTCGCCCGAGCGGCAAGCGAGCTGCGCGTCCGCTTTCCTGAGGTCGCAGCGATCGCCGCGACGCCACGGATCACGCTGGCAGCGACGGCAACCCATCACGCCTATCCGCTGTACAACCTGAATGACCTGATCCGGACCTATTCCGGGGCGACCGGGCTGAAGACCGTGTGGACCGGACACGCCGGCGGTTGCCTGATCGCGACCGCGAGCCGCAATGGCCGGCACCTGATGGTGGTCATCTTGGGATCGGCTGCCGTCTTCAAGGAGGCCGCTACGTTACTCGACTATGGATTCACGGCCCCAGCGACGTAACGTCTTATATCTGGTCCTGCTCGCCGGACTGCTGGCGATAACCTGGGCGTCCTATCGTTCGGTGAATACGAGTCAGCGAGCGGAGAAGTCGCTGGGCGATCTACTGACCGCCGTTGATAACCACCAGGTGGCCGGGGGTACGTTTTCGTCGGAAGGTGACCGCGTCGATTGGGTGGACGCCCACGGGAATCGCTATCGGACCTTGGCCACAGCCGGCTATGCCAGCGCCCTCGTCGACAAATTCCATCAGCAGAAGCTGCCGATCAACGTCACCCCATCATCGTCGAGCAATCTTCTGCTTACCGTCATCCTCCCCAACGCCATCCTGTTCCTCGCCATCGGCGGCTTCATGTGGTACATGCTCCGCCGGAGCCGGCAGGGTTCGCCTTAGCCGGTCCCAAGACAGGCCGTTCATCACGTCTGCAGGTTTGGGAAGCAGGCAACCGATGGTAACCTGATTCAGGCACGCCCCGGCCGTTGGCCGCGGGCGCATTTTTGCGTGGCTGAAATCTCATGACGGATACGCTGCTCGACCTCATCGACGGCCTGCCGGCTCGCAACCGGCTGGAGGCCTGGTGGAGCGCGCCCAGCGGTGTTTCTCGTGCGCATGGGCTCCCATTGAGCGCGCTGCCGGTGTTCGCCGCCTGGCTGGCGCGACGGTCGGGACGCCCGGTTCTTGCCCTGGTGCCGGACCCCGAGGGGTCGTTTGCTGAGACGCGTGCCTGGTTTGTGGATGGCATTCGCACCGTGGTCTTTCCCGCCGTCGAGACCCTGCCCTTCGACCGGCTGGCTCCCGATGAGGAAACGGTGCGCCGGCGCATCGAAGCGATCGATGCCCTTGCCGGCGGCGGGCCGCTGGTTTGCTTCACCTCCTGGACAGCCATGACTCGACCGACGCTGTCGCCCGATGCGCTGCGACGCTGGGCCTTCACCCTCAAGACCGGACAGACCTACGCGATGGATGACTTGATGCACCGGCTGACGACGCTCGGTTATCGCCGCGAACCGCTGGTACAAGGACGGGGCGAGTTCAGTCTTCGGGGAGGAATCCTCGACTGTTTTCCGCCTGGACGGCGGCACCCGGTGCGCGCCGAGTTTTTCGGCGACGAGCTGGAATCCCTCCGGGAGTTCGAGCTGGAGACGCAGGGATCGGTCGGTAGCGTCGAGGAGGCCCGCGTTTTGCCTGCGGCCGAGCTGGTGTTGACGCCGGAGTCCGTCGCCAGCGCCGAGCAGCTGCTTGCGCGCCTGGACTTCAGTCGCTGCCTGCCCGAGGTCCGCGACCAGTGGTTAGCCGACGTCGAGCGCGTTCGAAACGGCGCCTACTTCGACGGCATCGAGGGATTCCAGGCATACCTGGATCCAGGGCAGCCAACCTTGATCGACCATCTTCCCCAGCAGGCCGTCGTCGTCTCATTGGATGCACGCCGCTCGCTGACCCAGGCGCACCAGCGGGAGCAGGAGCTGGCAGAACTGGTTTCTACCGAAATCGAGCGCGGCGAGCTGCCGCAGGGGCTGCAGCGAGGCTTGCTCACCATCGACAGCCTGCGCGTAAAGCTCGCGCCCTGGCGGACGTTAGAGGTGGAGCGCGCCGCCGACGCCGGCTCGCTCGATCTGGGATTCGAGCCGGTCGATGCGTACGCCGGCCGCATCGACGCCTTTTCCGACCGCGTGCGCACCGACGCGCGTGAGAAAGCGCGGATCTTGATCGTGACGCAGCAGGAGCGCCGCTTGCGCGAGCTGCTTGAAGATCGCGATGTGTTTCCCGCCGGTGGCGTGTTCGTGTGGTCGCAGACACCGCTGGCCGGCGGGCTCGTCGTGCTGGGTGATCGCGCGATCGCCCAGGGATTCCGCGTTCCCGCCGTGCACCTGGATGTCTACGGTGACACCGACCTCTTCGGTGGGCTTCGCCAGCGAGTGCGCCGTGGGATGGTGCGGTCGCGCCCGACCACCTGGCAGCTGGAGTTCGAGCCAGGCGACCTGGTGGTGCATGTCGACCACGGGATCGGGCGCTTCGTCGGGATGCGCGTGATGGGAGAGCTGGGCCAGGAGCGCGAGTACATGCAGCTCGAGTACGCCGATGGTGATCGCCTGTTCGTCCCCGTCGAGCACCTGGAGCGCGTCCAGAAGTATGTCGCCGGGGGCGATGCCGCCCCACGGCTGCAACGGCTGGGCTCCGGCGAGTGGGACCGAGCCAAGCGCAAGGTCCGCGAGTCGGTCGAGGAGGTCGCCAAGGACTTGCTCGACCTCTACTCGAAGCGGGAGATGGTTGAAGGGCACGCCTTCGCCGAGGACGGGCCGTGGCAGCAGGAGCTCGAGCAGTCGTTTCCCTACGACGAGACGCCCGACCAGGTCAAGGCGCTGGAGGAGATCAAGAGCGACATGGAGGATTCGCGGCCGATGGATCGGCTGCTGTGCGGAGACGTCGGCTTCGGCAAGACCGAACTGGCCCTGCGGGCGGCGTTCAAGGCCGTCATGGACGGCAGGCAGGTGGCGATGCTGGTGCCGACGACGGTGCTGGCGCAGCAGCATTTCATGACGTTTCGCGACCGAGTGCAGCCGTTCCCGGTGAAGGTCGACATGCTGTCGCGTTTCCGAACGGATGCGGAGGCCGCCGACGTCCTGCGGCGGCTGATGACCGGAGAAGTCGACATCGTGATTGGCACCCACCGGCTGTTGCAGAAGGACGTCCGATTCAAAGACCTGGGCCTGGTGATCCTCGACGAGGAGCAGCGCTTCGGCGTGATGCAGAAGGAAAAGCTGAAGCAACTCCGCGCCTCGGTCGATGTCCTGTCGCTGTCGGCGACGCCGATCCCGCGCACCCTGCATATGTCGCTGGCCGGCATTCGCGATCTATCGGTGATTCAGACGCCGCCCGAGGAGCGCTTGCCGATCAAGACCTTTGTCACCGCCGACGAGGACGACCTGATCAAGGAGGTCATCCAGCGCGAGCTCCAGCGTGGCGGCCAGGTGTTCTTCGTCTATAACCGCGTGCAGACGATCAAGAAGGCCGAGGAGCGGGTCAAGCGGCTGGTGCCCCAGGCCCGGGTCGTGGTCGGCCACGGGCAGATGCCCGAAACCACGCTCGCGGACGTGATGATGAAGTTCATCAGCGGCGAGGCCGATGTGCTGGTCTGTTCCACCATCATCGAGTCGGGGTTGGATATCCCGAACGCCAACACGATCATGGTGGTTGATGCCCATCGCATGGGACTGGCGCAGCTGTATCAGCTGCGGGGTCGGGTTGGCCGCGCCGGGCAGCGCGCCTACGCCTACTTCCTCTACAACCCGTTGAAGTCCCATACGGAGACGGCCGACAAGCGGCTGGACGTGATCTCCGAGCTGCACGACCTCGGGTCGGGGTTCAAGCTGGCGCTCAAGGACCTGGAGATCCGCGGCGCGGGCAACCTGCTGGGCGTCGAGCAGCATGGCGCGATCGCCGCGGTCGGGCTCGAGCTCTACAACGCGATGCTGCGCGAGGCGGTCGAGTCTCAGAAGAAGGGCGTGCCCGTGGAAATGCCGGCCGGGTTGAGCCTCGATCTGCCGGTCGAGCATTACCTGCCGCGTGAATACGTGCCGGACGAGAAGCTGCGCCTGCAGGTCTACCACGACCTGGCCGCGATCGAGGACGAGCAGGGCCTGGAGGCGGCGGAGCGCAACCTTGCCGATCGCTTCGGCAAGCTGCCGGTGCCGGTGCGCAACCTTATTTATGCGTTGCGCGTGAAGCTGCTGGCGCGGGCGGCGGGCGTCGCTGCGATCGAAACCGATGGCGACCTGCTGGTGATCCGGCTGCCTGCGGGATGGAATGGCGACGAGCGCCGGCTGGAGGCGCAGTTCCGATCGATCCTGTATGTGCGCTTTGGCAAGGTGCGGATTTCCTTGAGCAAGGCGGGGTCGCAGTGGAAGGAGCGCCTGATCGACGTGCTGGGCGAGATCGAGCGGCTTGGTCAGGTAGCGGTTGCCGTCTAGATTCCGACGCGATGGCGCATTAGTGCCAAACGAGCATCTGAGGCTTTCGCTCTAGCATGAGTCCGGTGGCAGGACGGCGCGTCGTCACGACCGGTCGCAAGTGGGAACGGGTGGTTGGCTATGCGCGCGCGGTACGGATCGGGCCGGTGATCGAGGTCGCGGGGTGCGCGCCAACCGCCGATGACGGATCGACGGTGGGCGGTGCCAACGTCTACGAGCAGACTCGGCAGTGCCTCAGGGTCGTCGGCGAGGCGCTTGCGGCGGTGGGCGCCGGCTTCGATGACGTCACGAGAACCCGGATCTTCACTACCGTTCCGCGCCGCTGGCGCGAGATCGGCCGGGCGCATGGCGACGTGTTCGGTGCGATCAAGCCGGTGACCTCCATGATTGGCGTGCGCGGATTCATCGATCCGAAATGGCTGGTTGAAATCGAGGCCAGCGCCTATCGCGTTGACTGACCGCCGTTCGCAGCGGACCGCGCTGTGGGGCGTGATTGCGGCGGTCTTTCTCGTGGGCACCGGCGTCGGCTCGGTCCTGCCGATCATGCCGCTCTTTCTGCATGAACGTGGCAGCTCCTACGCGATGGTGGGTATCGTGGTCGGCGCCAACCTCGTGGCGCAGTTCCTGGCCCAGTATCCAGCGGGATGGCTCTCCGATCGCCTCGGTCGCGCGCCGCTGATGATCGGGGGACTGGTCGTTGCCGGCATCGCGATCGCGGCGTTCGCCCTGCCGTTTTCGATTGGCTGGCTGATTGTCTTGCGGGTGATCCAGGGTTTTGGGGCGGCGGCGTTTCGCCCTGGGTCGCGCGCTGTCGTCGCCGACCTCGTCCCGGAAGGCGAGCGTGGCGTGGCCTATGGTTGGCTGACCGCCGCCGACCTGGGTGGATTGATTTTTGGACCGGCCCTGGGTGGTGTCCTCGCGGCCTTTGGACGCTCGCTGGTTTTTGAAGTCACCGGATTGGCGATGTTGCTGGCCGCGGTCGTGGTGGGATTTGCGCTCGATATCCGCCGGCGTCCGGCTGCCGGGTCCCACGCCGACGGAGCGGCCGGTTCCATGACGTCTCAGGGGCTGGCGGCGGTTCGCGGGGTTGCCATGCTGTCGGTTGGCATTGGGTTTCTGTATGGCGTGTACAACGTGGTCTGGAGCCTGTTCATGAAGACGATCGGTGCGACTGACTGGGAAGTCGGGCTGTCGTTCTCCCTGTTTGCCCTCCCACTGGTTCTGACGGCGCCGCTCGCCGGCTGGGCATCGGATCGACTCGACCGCCGCTGGCTCGGCGTCGTATCGACGACCACGACAGCACTGCTGGCTCCCGTCTATCCACTGCTGCATAGCGTGGTCGCGGTCATCGGAGTCGGCGCGATCGAAGCATCGACCGCGGCGTTCGCCGAACCGTCCATCATCGCCTTCTTGATGAGCTCGGTGTCATCGAGCGAGCGCGGACGCGCCGCCGGGACCGTGGGGGCCGCCGAGACCGGCGCCAAGGCGCTGGGTGCGTTGCTGGGCGGGGCATTATTTGGGCTGGGGGTCGCGATTCCATTCCTGGTGTCGTCTGTCATCGCGCTCGGATTCATCGCGCTTGCGGTTCCCTCACTACTCGCGGCGGGGCGCGCGAGCGGCCCGGAGCCTGCGCTGGCGGTGGCGGGTCGTGGCTGAGTCAGCGGCACGCGCCGCGGATGACATCGCGCGGCTGGCCGCGCTGGTCGACGTGGTGCGCCGCTTGCGTTCGCCCAAAGGCTGCCCCTGGGATCGCGAGCAGACGCACGCCTCCTTGCGGGCGACCATGCTCGAGGAGGCGTATGAAGTCCTGGAAGCGATCGATGAGAAGTCGATGGCCAAGCTCCGAGAAGAGCTGGGCGATGTCCTGCTCCAGGTGCTGATGCAGGCGGAAATCGCCGAGGAGGCCGGCGATTTTTCGCTGGGCGACGTCGCCGACGCGGTTCGCGAGAAGCTGGTGCGCCGGCACCCGCATGTGTTCGGCGACACCCAGGTGAGTGGTTCCGCCGAGGTCTTGCGCAACTGGGACGCGCTCAAGGCGAAGGAATATGGCCGCGAGTCGGCGCTGGATGGCGTCCAGCGATCGCTGCCAGCCCTGCAGTGGGCCTGGTCGCTGCAGCGGCGCGCTGCCAACGTCGGATTCGACTGGCGGGACGTGGACGGGGCGTTGGACAAGGTCCGCGAGGAGCTCGATGAGCTGCGCGAGGCGCCGACGCTCGAAGCCCGGGAGGCCGAATTCGGCGACTTGTTGTTCACGATGGTCAACGTCGCGCGCAAGCTGGGCATCAATCCGGAAGACGCGCTTCGGGGTTCGACGGGGCGATTCGAAGCACGGTTTCGCACCATGGAGCTGCAAGCGCGAGCAGACGGACGCGCCTTGGCAGATATGGAAATCGAGGAACTCGACCGCTATTGGGAAGTGGCCAAGCGCAAGGAGGTCTAGGGCGATGCGATTTGCGCGCCTTGCCAACGGCTGAGGCGCTGCCTATAATCGGTCCGTTTCGGGCCGGCTTGATCACGCAACCAATCCAGAACACATCTTGAGCACTTCCGAGCCGAAAGCCTCCCGCGCGAAGGTGCATCTTGCCGCGCCCGATCGAGTGATCTGGCTCGTGGTGGCGGCGATTGTTCTCTGGGGAGTGTGGGCCTTCGGATCAGAATTGATGCTCAATTTGCGGCTGAACCAGGAGGTCCAACAGCTACGCGACGGCAACGCCCAGCTTGCTACGTCCAACGACCAGGTGCGCAAACAGCTGGTGGTCGCCGGGTCGCCGGGATCACTGGAGGAAGCCGCCCGCAAGGCCGGATTTGCCAAGCCCGGCGAGCAGGTTTATGTCATCGTTAAGCCTAGGGACGCGGCGTCACCGGTGGCCGTTGGGGAAGCGGCCTCGCCGAGCCCGGTGGTGAGCGCGTTGCCGCGCGGAGTGCATCGAACGGCGGAGAAGGGTGGCGGCGGCGTGATCGGATCGATCGAACAGTGGTGGAGGAATCTATGGCATTAGGAGGGTCTGCGGGTTAGGTGGCAGTAACGCCTGGGACGGTGGTGGAAGGAACGGTCGTCGGGATTACGAATTTTGGGGCTTTCGTGCAGATCGACGGGGCGGGGACAGGCCTGGTTCATATATCGGAGATCGCGAACGAATATGTTCGCGATGTCAATAGCCACGTGAAGATGAACGATAAGGTCAAGGTCAAGGTTCTCAATGTGGACTCGACCAATGGCAAGATGGACCTCTCGCTTAAGCAGGCCGCTGTGGTCGACGGGCCGCCCGGGATGTCGACGCCGGTGCTGCCGCGGTCCTATCGGCGGGGCGGCAGGGGAAAACGCGAGCTGCCCGAAGGGGCCGATCCCGTGTTCGAGGAGAAGCTGTCGAAGTTCTTGAAGACCAGTGAGGAACGGCTGCTGGATATCAAGCGGAACCTCGAGGCGAAGCGGGGCGGCCGCTTCAAGTAGGCCGGGGCCGGCTTGACGGGGTCGGGCGAGCCCGCCTAGAATTAGCACCTCGCCTCCGCCAGGGGGCTGCGCGCGGCGTGGAGCAGTGGAAGCTCGTCGGGCTCATAACCCGAAGGTCGCGAGTTCGAATCTCGCCGCCGCAACCAAGCTACTGACGAAGAGGAGCCCCCCGGGGCTCCTCTTCTATTTCTCCGCGGTCAACAGCGCCCACTCCGATCGCTGACTCATCGTCACCGATCGATCGGCCGCCAGCGCCTCTTCCAGTCGCTGCAATCCCAGTCGATATTCGAGCGGTGGCAGCATGCTAAGCGTGGAGATATATCGTCCCCTGACTCGATCCACCACCTCGGCGATTCCCATCGTCCGACGGTCCTCGGTAACCTCAACGCCGATCCGGGTGAACCCGGCTCGGCGCAGCTCCGCCGTTAGCGTTGCTACCGGCGGAAACCGAGGCCGGTCGATCGCGGGAATACTCGGGAAATACTCATTGAGATAAAACTCGTCAACATGACGAGGGGTGAACGTCCACACGCTCAGCCGCCCTCCCGGCCGGCACACGCGGCGCGCCTCGGCGAACGCCCGCACTCGCTGCCGCAACAGATGCACCACCATCACCATCACCACCAGCGCGGCCTCGCCATCGCCAACCGGCAAGCGGTAGGCGGTGCCGCGCGCCCATTCGACCCGCCCAACGTCATCCTTGGCGCGCGCGACCTCCAGCATGCGCGTCTCTGGATCCACGCCAACCAGACGCGCCGGTGTCATCGCCGCCAGCGGCAGCGTCATCCGTCCGGTCCCGCAGCCCACCTCGACCACCAGGTCGCCGGCGCTCAGCGCCGCCGACCTCAGCATGCGGTCCAGTCGTTGTCGATCTCCGCTCGACAGCGGTCGAAGCGTGTCGTAGCGCGGCGCTATTTCGGCGAATGATGGCGACATCCTTGCTAAACTAACCGATGCTCTGGGCGGAGTAGCTCAGTGGTAGAGCAACCGGCCCATACCCGGTATGTCGCAAGTTCGATCCTTGCCTCCGCCATTGCCGCCGCCATCAGGGTGATGCTCCTCAGGTGATTCTCCCAAGGCCCTCCCACGAGCGGAAGCTGTCGCCCACCAGGTGTAGCTCTCTCGCACCCAGGTGAAGCTCCCCCAGCGCGTCGCCATCGCGATCGGCCTGCACCGCATCCTCACGGCGGGCGAGCGCGTCGTCGTCGCCGTCTCCGGCGGGCCGGACTCCCTCGCACTGCTCTCGGTCTTGCGCGAATTGCTTCCGGCGCTTCCCCTCCATCTCACGGTCGCCCACTTCGACCACGGATGGCGTGCGGATAGCGAGGCGGATCGCGACTTCGTTCGCGACATCGCCCGTCAGTGGGGCTTCGACTTCCTTGCCGGGCGAGCCGCCCGCGACACGCCCCATACCGAAGGCGCCGCCCGCACCGCCCGCTACGACTTCCTCCGCAACTCCGCGGCGCAAACCCACAGCTCCGCGATCGCGCTCGGCCACACGCAGGATGACCAGGTCGAAACATTGCTGCTTCACCTCCTGCGTGGCTCCGGCTCGCGCGGGCTCGCGGCGATGCGCAGACGCGATCGAGATCTCGCTCGCCCCCTACTCGACGTCCCACGCAAAGACGTCGAGGCCTATCTGACTCGTCTTCACCTGACTCCCCGTCGCGATCCGACCAACGACGACCCGCGCTTCACCCGCAACCGGCTTCGACAGGAACTGCTGCCTGCGATCGATGCCTTCGACCCCTCAGCCCGCGAGCTGCTCGCCCGCACCGCCGACATCCTGGCGGAGGAAGATCGATACCTGGACGAGCAGGTCGCCCGCCTGCCGCCGGGCAGCGCCACCGATCGCCAGGCATTCCGCACCCTGCCGCCGGCGCTGCAACGGCGCGTCATCCGTCAGCTGATTCCGCAGGCGGGCTTTGCCGGAATCGAGGCAGCCCGGCGTGACGACGCGCCCCTCCCACCATCCGTCGATCGCGATGGCAGCCGCGATGGCACGCAATCGTCAGCGTCGACCCAGCGCCTGACCGCGTCCGCCTGTCGCTGCGACCGGGCCAGCTTCAAGGCCCGTGATCAGGTTGGCCATCTCGACGGCGACCTCGTGCAGCCGCCGTTCACCGTTGGCACCCGCAAGCCAGGCGACCGCATGCGGCCACTCGGCCTGCCGGCGCCGAAACGACTGCAGGACATCCTGGTCGACGCCCACGTCCCGCGTCATCTCCGGGACAGCCTGCCGATCGTTTCCGACCGTGAAGAAATCGTTTGGATTCCGGGTGTAACGGTTTCCGAAAGGAAGCGCGTCAGGCCGCAAACCACCCATCAGCTGCATCTCGAAATAGTGCGCGGTTGAATTCGTTCTACTTCATATTGGCTCACAGGTTTCTTAAAAATCCGGTGCTAAGATAGGTCGGCCATGAAAGGGCGAAACCGAAATATCTTCTATTTCGTCCTGGTCGCCGGCGTGCTCGCAATCATCTGGGCCAGCTACAAAAGCTTCAACACCGCGACCAGTCCAACCGACAAGTCAACCTACGACCTGATCCAGGCGGCCGACAATCACCAGGTCGCCTCCGCGGTGATCAAGGGAAGCGGCACCGAGGTGGACTGGACCGATACGAGTGGCATTCACTACAAGACGACCTTCCGCGATACCTACCAGATCGAGGCCAAGCTGCTCGAGGACAACGTCCATTTCAGCACCGAGGCGCCAAGCTCGTCCAACCTGCTGCTTTCCGTCGTCCTTCCCAACGTCATCCTCTTCCTCGTCATCGGCGGCTTTATGTGGTACATGCTCCGCCAGACGCAGAGCGGCAACAACCAGGCGATCTCCTTCGGTCGTAGCCGCGCACGTTTGCTGAGTGGCGACAAGCCCGCCGTGACCTTCAATGATGTCGCCGGTGTCGAGGAGGCCAAGCAGGAGCTGACCGAGATCGTCGAATTCCTCAAGTTCCCGGAAAAATTCACCGCGCTCGGCGCTCGAATACCTAAGGGCGTCCTGATGGTCGGCCCTCCGGGGACCGGGAAGACGCTGCTGAGCAAAGCGGTCGCGGGCGAAGCGGGCGTCCCCTTCTTCAGCATCTCCGGCTCGGAATTCGTCGAGATGTTCGTCGGCGTAGGCGCCTCGCGAGTGCGCGACCTCTTCGATCAGGCGAAGAAGAACTCGCCCTGCATCGTCTTTGTCGATGAGATCGACGCCGTCGGACGCCAGCGCGGCGCCGGCCTGGGCGGCGGTCACGACGAGCGCGAGCAGACGCTCAACCAGCTGCTGGTCGAGATGGACGGCTTCGAGACCAACACCCATGTGATCGTGATCGCGGCCACCAACCGCCCGGACGTTCTCGATCCGGCGCTGCTCCGCCCCGGTCGGTTCGACCGGCATGTGACGCTCGATCGGCCGGACATCCGCGGCCGTCGCGCCATCCTCGAAGTGCACGCGCGCAACAAGCCCTTCGATGGCCAGGTCGACCTCGAAGTCCTCGCCCGCCAAACCCCCGGCTTTTCCGGCGCCGACCTCAGCAACCTTATTAATGAGGCGGCGATTCTCGCCGCGCGCAACAACAAGAAAGCGATCGGCCAGCTGGAGCTCGAGGAAGCCATCGCGCGGGTCATCGCCGGCCCCGAGCGCAAGTCGCGCATGATCACCGAGCAGGAGAAGAACGTCATCGCTTACCACGAGATCGGCCATGCGCTGGTCGCCAAGTCGCTGCCCAACGCGGACCCGGTGCATAAGGTCTCGATCATCTCGCGCGGCATGGCGCTTGGTTGGACGATGCAGCTCCCGACGGAAGACCGCTACCTGGTCTCGCGAAGCGAGCTCAACGACGACATGGCCGTCATTCTCGGCGGACGGGTTGCCGAGGAACTGATCTTCGGCGATATCACCTCGGGTGCCTCGGACGACATCGGTAAGGCGACCAAGCTCGCCCGCCGCATGGTGACCGAGTGGGGCATGTCCGACAAGCTGGGCCCGCTCACGTTCGGCCACAAGGAGGAGCTCGTCTTCCTCGGCCGCGACCTCGGCGAGCAGCGAAACTACAGCGAGGAGATCGCCGGGGAGATCGACCAGGAAGTCCACCGGCTGGTCGATGCAGGCTATCAGCGTGCCAGGAAGATTCTGACCGAGCGCCGCGACAAGCTCGTGCAGCTGGCCGAATATCTCAAGACAGAAGAGACGATTGAAGGCTGGCAGATGGACGCCGTGCTCAACTCGCCCGACGGCAAGGTCCCCGAACGACCCGCTCCCGCCAAGCCCGAGGCACAACGCCCGCCGCAGGTCCAGCCCAAAGCGGACGATCGCGGCCCCGAAATCCCACCCGGCCGGCTGGAGCCGACGCCAGCCTGAAGGGGGATGGGGGGTGTCATTTATCGGCCACTTTTTGTTGCCGTTCGCGTTCATCGTGTACCTCCTCTTCTGGGCAGTCATCCTGGTACTGGCCGTTTGGCTGGTGATGTGGGCCATCCGGAGATTTCCGGGGCGCGACCGTGGCAATACCGCGCTGAGCATCCTCAACGAGCGGTTCGCGCGCGGTGAGATCGACCAGGCGGAATACGACAGCCGCAAGGCGGTCCTGACAAAAACCAGCTAGATCTTTGCGATTCTCCGCTCCGGCGTCGGGAAAAGTCAGGGTGGGGGCCCTTCCACGTTATATTGGTTAGACCGCTTGGATCCTCGCGACCGAGACGGCATCATGCAGAAATCGACCATCGGCGTCATCGGACCCGGCCGGGCCGGATCGGCCCTCGGGCGTAGCCTGCACGCGGCGGGTTACATCATCGCCGCCATCGGCGGGCGCAACCCGGATAACGTCCGTGCGCTGGCGACCGAGCTCGGCGCTCGCCCCTGCCAGTCGCCGGCCACCACGATCGACGTCGCCGACCTCACGATCGTGGCCGTCCCCGACGACGTTATCGCGCCGCTGGCTTCGGAGATGGCCGGTGCTCTCTGCTCGGCGGCCGGCAAAGCGGCCGTTCACCTCAGCGGGGCCCAGGACCGGGCGGCGCTCAAGCCGCTGGCCCAGCAGGGCAGCCTGCGCATCGGCGTCTTCCATCCACTCCAGACCTTCCGCCGCGGCGCGGCCGCGGCCGAAAACGTCGCCGGCACGTACTTCGGCATCGACGCCGATGGCCCCCTGCGGGAGCAGCTGGCGCAGATGGCGACCGATCTCCAGGGTCACGCCTTTGACCTCAGCCACGTCGACCACGCGCGCTATCACGCGGCCGCGGTGTTCGCCGCCAACTATCCGACGCTGCTGCTTGCGGAGGCGATCGACCTCGCGGTGCAGGCCGGGCTCGACCGCGAGACCGCCCGGCGCGGCATGACCACGCTGCTCGCGGGCGCCGTCAACAACCTGAAAGACCTGGCTCCTGCCGAGGCCATCACCGGGCCGGCGGCCCGCGGCGATGACGGCACGATCCGGCGGCACCTCGAGGCGCTGAAGCATGATCCGCAGCTCCAACGGATCTACCAGTTGCTGGCCGACCGAACCAAACGGCTTGCGCAACCGAGCAAGGAGGACGCGGCATGACCACCACCATTCGCGACCTGCGCAAATGGAAAGCCGACGGCAAAAAGTTCACCATGCTGACGGCGTACGACTACACGACCGCGAGGTGGCTCGATCGCGCCGGGATTCCGGTCCTTTTGGTCGGCGACAGCCTTGGCAGCACGATGCTGGGCTATCCGGACACGCTCAGCGTCACGATGGACGACATGATCCGTCACGCCGGCGCCGTGGTCCGCGGCGCGCCGAACGCGCTGGTCATCGGCGACCTGCCCTTCATGGCGTACCACGTGAGCCTCGAAGACACCGTCCGCAACGCCGGCCGCTTTCTCCAGGAGGCGCGCGTCCAGGCGGTGAAGATGGAAGGCGGCGGGCGAGTCATCGACTACACGCGCGAGCTGACCTCGATGGGCATCCCGGTGATGGCCCACCTCGGCTTGACGCCAACGTTCGTCAACCAGTTCGGCGGCTACCGCGTCCAGGGCCGCAGCGATGAAGCGGCCGAGCAGATCCTGAGCGACGCCCGCGCGCTCGAGGCGGCCGGCGCCTTTGCGGTCGTCCTCGAAGGCATCCCCAGCGCCCTTGGCCGCCGTGTGACCGAGGCCCTCAATGTGCCCACCATCGGTATCGGCGCCGGTCCGCAGTGCGACGCGCAGGTGCTCGTGATCCAGGACGTTCTCGGCCTCAACCCCGACCACGTGGCCAAGTTCGTGCGCCAGTACGCCCAACTCGGCCAGGCCATCGAGGCCGCCGCCCGCCAGTTCGACCAGGATGTCAGAGCGGGCGGCTCCATGCCGGTCATGATGCCCTGGTCACCCGAGCGCGCCGCGACAACCACCGGGTGGTCGTCAGCGTCTTCGTCAACCCGCGGCAGTTCGGGCCCAGCGAGGACTTCAACCGCTACCCGCGCCCCTTCGAGACCGACCGGGCGCGGCTCGAGGCCCTTGGGGTCGACGCCATCTTCCACCCGCCCGTGGAGCAGATCTACCCGTCGGCCTTCAAGACGACGGTCGACCCGGGCCCGCTCGGTGGCCTGCTCGAGGGACAGATCCGGCCGGGCCATTTCGCCGGCGTCCTCACCGTCGTGCTCAAGCTCATCAATTTGACGCAGCCCAAGCGGGTCTACTTCGGCCAGAAGGACTTCCAGCAGGTGGTCTTGGTTCGCCAGCTGGTCCGCGACTTCGGCCTGCCGGTCCGGATCGTCACCATGCCCACCGTCCGCGAAGCCGACGGCCTGGCGATCAGCTCGCGAAACGTCTACCTGGATACCGAGCAGCGGCGGATCGCCCCGGCCATCCACCGGGCCCTCGCCGACGCGGCGAGGCGCTTTGCGGCAGGGGAAAGCGATCCGTCCGCCCTTGCGGCCGCCGCACGAGAGGTCCTGAGCGCTGCGCCCGGAATCTCGATTCAGTATCTCTCCGTGCTCGACGACACCACCCTGAGTACTCCGAGGCAAGTGCGGCCGGGCAATGTTTTGGCGGTCGCTGTTAAACTTGGCTCAACAAGGTTGATCGATAACGTCGTGTTCGGAGCAGAGCGGGTCTGACGCAAGACCGGCGCTCGAAGGCGAAGGGGCGGACGACAACTTCAAAGGTGAAGGCAAAGCCGAGCGCCAAACTGGCGCGCCCGAAAACGGGCTCAGTCTCGACCAAAGGCGCCTCTGTGGCGCGCAAGACCGCCGTCGCCGCGCGTCCCGCCACCAAGCCAGCCGCGAAGCGCGCGCCTGCGCCCTCGCCCGAGCTCGCGCCACCTGCCGCGCCTCAGCAAGCTAAGCCTCAGCCGGTCCCGGCCCAGGCGCCTGTCCAGCCGCCGCTGCCGCCCGGGGTCCCAATCATGCCCTTCCCGCGTCCGACCATCCTGGGCCTCGGGTCGCCCTGGCGCACCGCCGGCCGCCCGCCCGGGATGCCGCCGCGCCCGGCCACCCCTCCGCCGGCCCCGACGCCAGCCCCGAAGCCCGTGCCTCCACCGGTCATCACCATGCGCTTCCCCATGAGCGCGGTCGACAAGCTGATCAAAGAGGCGCTCGCCGAGGACGTCGGCGAGGGCGACATGACCACTCAGGCACTCTTCCCGGGCAAGGTCAAGGCGCGCGGCAAGCTGATCGCGAGTGAGGACGGCGTCCTTGCCGGCCTGCCCTTCTTTCGCCGCGTCTTCGAGCTCGTCGACAAGAACATCAGCTTTGAGGCGCGCGCGACTGATGGCGCGCCGCTCAGCAGCGGCCAGCTGGTAGCACGGGTGTCCGGTCCTGCGGTGAGCGTTTTACAAGCCCAGCAAACTGCGCTCAACTTCCTGAAGCACCTCTCCGGGATCGCCAGTCAGACGGCTCGGTTTACCAACGCGGTACGTGGCACAAAGACCCGGATCCTGGGCACGCGCAGCACCTCGCCAGGCCTCGGGTTTCTGGAGAAATATGCCGTCGAGTGCGGCGGCGGCGTCATTCATCTCAAAGGCCTCGGTGAGCGGCTGATCGTGACCGAGTCCCACCTCGCCCTCAGTGATGGGGTGCCCAACATCGTCCGCCAGCTCCGGAAAACGCACCAGGGCAAGCGCATCGAGGTGACGGTCACCAATATGCAGGAGCTCGAGCAGGCGCTGCAGGCCAAGGTCAACGTCTTACGGCTTGAAAACTTCCCACCGGGCCAGGTGCGTCAGGCGATCGCCCTTGTTCAGGGCCGCGCCAAGGTCGAGATCACCGGCAAGGTTGGTCTCGATAACGCCCGCGCCTACGCACTGGCCGGCGTCGACTTCATCTCAGTCGACCAGCTCACCCAGTCGGTGAAAGCCTTCGACTTCGCCTTCCGCGTCTCGCGCTAGAAAACGTCTCGGCTGATCACGACCTGGCGACGGCGCTAGTGATAAACGGGCGCGGCGATCGGTGCCAGCTGCACGGCGCGGCGCCGGGCCCGGCGTGCGTCCAGCACCTCCGCGGCATACCGGTAGCCCTCGGCCAGGTAGAACTCGGTCGCGCCAAAGTCCATCGAATGGCGTAAGAACCCGGCGTCCGGGCGCAGGTGCACGATTTCAACGCTTCGTCCCATCTGCTGGATCGTCCAGCGGGTCCGATGCTGGGCCGCCACCTGGAAGGTGTGGTCGACGATCGCATTCATCGATCCCAGCGGCGCCGGCAGCCGGCCATGGTACCCGGAGTCCAGCACGTACACCCGCCGGGCGCCCAGCTCGATCGCCGTATCCAAACCGGTTGGATCGACCAGGCCACCATCGACGTGCTGATGGCCCTCGATCGTGACCGGCGGGAACACGCCGGGAACTGCCGACGACGCCAGCACCGCGGGCGCCAGCGGCCCGTGCGAGAAGACGGCTTTGGTGCCCATCGTGAGGTCGATCGCGACCGTGTGCAGGGGCACCGCCAGATCCTCGAAGTTGTGGACCTGCAAATGGCGAGCGACAAAGCGCGACAGGCCGCCCCCTTCATAGAGCGAAGGCCGCCGTCGCACCATGTTGCCCGCGGCGCGCCACCAGACCATGTCGATCGTCCGGCGCGTGACCTGCCGCCACACATCTTCGAGCTTGCGGGCCCACTCGATATCCGGCCGGTGGGCGATCCAAGCACCATTCCAGGCTCCGATCGACACGCCGACCACCAGGTCCGGCTTGATCCCGCGCTCGAGCAACGCCCGTAGCATCCCCACCTGCGTTGCCCCCCGCGCGCCGCCGCCCGAAATGGCGAATGCGGTGCGGTCGTGTCGCCAGTGCAACATGACACTTTTAGTCTAGACAAACATTCATGCGCACGTCCATGTCTGAGATCGTTTCATCCGGTCGGATGCGAAGAAACGCCCTGATCGCCCTTGCTATACTTCGAGGTGACTCGCGCCCCTGCTTACACCCTGACGACCAACGAGTTCCAATAACAAAAGGTGGTGGCCTACTGGTTTGTCTGATTTCGAGCTTTCTCAGGACTCATCCGACTCGCAAAGCGGAACCGCGACGATGGAGGAGTTCCTCAATCAGGAGGAAGCATCCAGTAAGCGCATAGCGCACGGCGACATCATCGATGGTGTCGTGGTCCGGGTTGACCCGGACGAGGTGCTGGTCGATGTCGGATCGAAATCAGAAGGCGTGATCTCCAGCCGGGAGCTGGGGACTCGGGACACCGGCGGCGCTCCCGATCTGCATGCCGGGGACCATGTCAAGGTCTTCGTGCTCCAGCCCGAGAATGAAGACGGGAACGTCGTCCTCTCCCTCCGGCGCGCCCGCGCCGAATCGGTGTGGGTCAAGGCGCAAGAGCAGCAAACCACCGGCGAGATGCTCGACGCCGAGGTTCGCGAGCAGAACAAGGGCGGGCTCATCGTCAATGTCCTCGGCCTGCGTGGCTTCCTCCCGACGTCTCAGGTTTCCCGAACCTATTCCTCCACCCTCCAGGAGCTGGTCGGTCAGCGGATCGGGGTCAAGATCCTCGAGGTCAACCGCAAGCGCAACCGCCTGATCGTCAGCCAGAAAGCGGCCTTCGACGAAGATCGCGCTCGGCAGCGCGAGGAGCTCTTCGGCAAGCTCAAGGTCGGCGACGAGATCGAGGGCAAGGTGTCGGGCCTCACCACCTACGGCGCCTTCGTCAACCTGGGCGCTGCGGACGGCCTGATCCATATTTCTGAGCTGTCCTGGGACCGGGTCGCCAACGTGGCCGACGTCCTGCAGGTGGGTCAGGACGTTCGGGTCAAGGTCATCAAGCTGGATCCCGACACGTCCCGAATCTCGCTCAGCTTGCGCCAGCTCGGTGAAGATCCGTGGGATCACATCGAGAAGCGCTTCCCGCCGGGCGCCCTGGTGGAGGGCGAGGTCACGAAAATCAAGAAATACGGCGCCTTCCTGCAGATCGGCGACGGGATCGAAGGCCTGTTGCACATCTCGGAGCTGGCCTGGGAGCACGTCGAGCACACCGAAGATGTCGTCCATCCGGGCCAGAAGCTACGGGTTCGCGTGTTGCAGGCGGACCGTAGCCGACGCCGGATCAGCCTCTCACTCAAGCAGGCAGAAGAGCCGGCCGGCGGCCGGCCGCCCGATGAGGCCGAGGTCTCGGATTACCCGGGCGAGATCGAGCGCGTGCCCCAATCCGAGCCGCAGCGCGTCTACGCGGAGGTCAGCGCCGCCCCTCAGGACTGATTTTTCCCTCCCGGTCCGGGGGTCCGTTGATAAGAAATTCTTACGTCCCCGCCGTATTCAGCTCGAATTTGCGCTATGCTTCCGAGAACGATTGTTTAGGCCTACCCGCGGAGTGGTAACTCCCTAACGTTTCAGCAGGCGGAGCGTCCGCAGTCTCAGATGGGAAGTCATTCGAGAAATCCGGGTATCGTAATAGGTAATCAAGTCAGTTAGTCGGAGGATTCTGGTTGTACCCCTTTGAACGGTTTACGGAGCGAGCGAAGAAGGTCCTGACGCTGGCCCAGGAAGAGGCCGAGCGCTCGCACCACTCATACATTGGAACCGAGCACCTGCTGCTTGGCCTGCTGCGCGAAGGCGAAGGCCTGGCCGCGAAAGTGCTGAACAATCTGGGTGTCGAGATCAACAAGGTCCGCGCCACCATCGAGTCGGTGCTGGGCCGCAACGAGCGCATCATCATCCAGCAGATCATCCCCACCTCCCGGGTCAAGAAGGTCATCGAGATCTCCTTCGAAGAGGCTCGCCGGATGGGCAACAACTACGTTGGCACCGAGCACCTCCTGCTCGGGCTGCTGATCGAGGGGGAGGGCATCGCGGCCCACGTCCTCGAAGACCTCGGCGCCAATCTCGAGAAAGTGCGCGGGGAGATCGACCGGCTGCTCCACGAGAGCGGCCTCGACGAGGAGGCGGCCGCGACCAAGAAGCCATCGAAGACCCCGCTGCTCGACCAGTTCTGCCGTGACCTGACCGACCTCGCGGCCAAGAACACCCTCGATCCGGTGATCGGCCGCGAGCAGGAGATCGAGCGTGTCGTCCAGATCCTTTCACGCCGCACCAAGAACAACCCGGCGTTGATCGGTGAGCCCGGTGTTGGCAAGACCGCCATCGCCGAAGGCCTGGCGCAGCAGATCGTGCTCGGCAACATCCCGGAGTCGTTGCGGAACAAGCGGGTGCTGACCCTCGACATGGGCGCCCTGGTGGCCGGCACCAAGTACCGCGGCGAGTTCGAGGAGCGCCTCAAGAAGATCCTCGACGAAATCCGTTCCAGCCGCGAGGTCGTGCTCTTCATCGACGAGCTGCACACGCTCGTGGGCGCCGGCGCAGCCGAGGGCGCCATCGATGCCGCCAACATCCTGAAGCCGGCCCTCGCTCGTGGCGAGATCCAGTGCATCGGCGCCACCACCCTGAACGAGTACCGCAAGTACATCGAGAAGGACGCCGCCCTCGAGCGGCGATTCCAGCCCGTGTTCGTCGACGAGCCGTCGCTGATCGAGACCATCTCCATCCTGCATGGCGTCAAGAGCCTGTACGAGAAGCACCACCGCGTGACGGTGACCGATAAGGCAATCAAGGCCGCGGCCGAGCTCTCGGTCCGCTATGTGTCCGACCGCTCGCTGCCCGACAAGGCGATCGACCTGATGGACGAGGCGTCCGCCCGCGTGCGGATGAAGCTCACCACGACGCCCCCCGAGCTGAAGACGATGCAGAAGGAGATCCGCGACCTCCAGATCAAGAAGGAAGAGGCGATCGCCAACCAGGACTACGAGACCGCCGCCTCCTTCCGCGACAAGGAGAAGAAGCTCAAGGACAAGTACGTCAAGGAAGAGATGGAGTGGCGCGACAAGCTCGGCGCCTCGGTGCCCGAGGTCAACGAGGAGCACATCGCCGAAATCGTCAGCGCCTGGACCGGCGTGCCCGTTTCGCGCCTGGTCGAAGAGGAATCGACCCGCCTGATGCGGATGGAGGATGACATCCATGCGCGGCTGATCGGCCAGGATGACGCCGTCAAGGTCATCTCACAGGCGGTCCGCCGGGCGCGGGCCGGACTGAAGGATCAGCGCCGCCCGATCGGCTCGTTCATCTTTCTCGGCCCGACTGGCGTCGGCAAGACCGAGCTGGCCCGCCAGCTGGCGCGCTTCCTCTTCGATAACGAGGACGCGATCGTCCGGCTCGACATGTCCGAGTTCATGGAGCGCCACACGACGGCGCGACTGGTCGGCTCACCGCCCGGTTACGTCGGCTACGACGAGGGCGGCCAGCTGACCGAGGCGATCCGCCGGCGTCCGTATTCGGTGGTGCTCTTCGACGAGATCGAGAAGGCACATCCCGAGGTCTTCAACATGCTGCTCCAGATCCTGGAGGACGGCCGCCTCGCCGATGCCAAAGGCAAGCAGGTCAACTTCGCGAACACGATCGTGATCATGACCTCGAACATCGGCGTCAGCAATCTGCAGCAGGCGACCTCGTCGTTGGGTTTCCAACCCTCGATGCCGACCACCAGCCAGGAAGAGAAAGAGCACGGCAAGATGCGCGAGAAGATCATGGACGAGCTCAAGAAGACGTTCCGGCCGGAGTTCCTCAACCGTGTCGATGCGGTGGTCGTCTTCAAGGCTCTCAGTCCAGCCGAGATGCGGCAGATCGTCGACCTGCTCGTCATCAAGGTCGCGCAGCGGCTTGAGGAGCACGAGATGAAGCTCGAGGTCACCACCGAAGCCAAGGACTTCCTGGCCAAGGAGGGCTACGACAAGCTGTATGGCGCTCGACCGTTGCGACGCGTCATCCAGCGGTTGATCGAGGATCCGCTCTCCGAAACGTTGCTCAGCACCAAGTTCAGCGCCGGCGACTCGGTTCTCGTCGAGATGGCCGACGGGCAGATCAAGCTCACGCCAATCCAGAAGCAGCGCGAGGCCAAGCCCGAGAAGGCTGAGAAGCCCGAAAAGCCAGAGAAGCCGCCGAAAGAGCCCGTCGCCGGCAAGGGCAAGGGCGAAAGCTAGCTAGCGCCGTTTCGCAGGCGCGCTTGACGATTGGTCGTTGGCTTCGGTAGTTCGGTCATGCCCGAATGACTGTCGGCCTGCTCGCCTGGCAGCTTCTGATGAGAAGGTGATCTGGACGGTCGCCGTTTAGCTACCGTGCCCGATTGGTCCTACCAGCCCTTGCTGAAGCCGCTCACAGCGTGGCTTCCGGCGCGCGTTCGCCGCTCCCTCGCCATCCGCGGCCTGCAGGCGCTGGCCACCGTCCCTGGCGGACCACTCCTCGTCGACTTTCTCGGCCGCATGACTCCTGATCCTTCGATCCAAAGCACGATCGTCGGTCAGGTGTTCCAAAGTCCGATCGGCCTGGGCGGTGGCGTCGACCCCGATGCCCTCGCGATCGGCTCGCTCGGCCGGTTCGGTGTCGGTTTCGTCGAGGTGGGGCCGTATCACATCGGCGACGCGCGGCGCACGTCGATCCTCGCGGCGCCGCTGGTGTCCGGTGCCCATCCAGAGCTGCTTGCGCGGCGACTCAGCCGTCGCCCAGCCGGGATCCCGGTGTGGCTGCGTCTCGTGGTTCGCGAGGACGACCCGGACGCGATTCGATTCATCCAGGACCTCCTGCGCTCGACCCAGGGGATCGACGTCGTTTGCGTGAGCGTGTTCGGGGCAGATGATCGGCCAGCTCCGGGCGATCCCCAATTCTGGCGATCGTTCGCTCGTGCCTTTGCCGACGGGGCTGACCGGATATGGCTTGTCGACAGCTTCGCAATCGGGACGCCGGTCCTCGAGCCGGCGCTCGATGCGGGCGCCTCCGGCATCGAGCCGACCTGGTGATGATCGACACCAGCCTCATCGATGCCGGTCCCGGGCTGGCCAAACGGGCCAACGAGGTGCTGGCCGGCCGCACCGCGCAACCCGAACACAGCACTCAGTCGAGGCCGCTCCTGGCACAGGGATGGCCGTGGGCGGCGCTGCTCGGATTGGGCATGCTGGTCGCGGGCGCAGTTGTGTTGTGGGTCGGTTTAACAAGCGTCCTTCTCTTCTACGACGAGGCCTTCCTCGGGATCAGTCGAGACGCGCTGGCAACGGTCAACCCTCGGCTGCTTGGATTCATGCGCCACGACCGCATCACGCTGGCCGGCACCATGCTGTCGATCGGCATCCTCTATCTGTCACTCGCGTGGAATGGTTTGCGTCGCGGGTGGTCGTGGGCACGCGACGCGTTGCTCGGTTCGGCGATCGTTGGTTTCGCCACGCTGTTCGCGTTTCTCGGCTTTCACTACGTCGACCCGCTGCATGTCACGCTCAGCGTTTGCCTCTTTCCGCTTTTTGTGCTGGGGGTGGTGCTGCCGCCGCGCCGTCGCCTTCACTACAGCTCGGACCTGGACAACGACGCCGGCTGGCGACTGGGGATGACCGGGCAGCTGTACTTCCTCGGCCTTGCCGTCGGGCTCATCGGGGCAGGCCTCACCATCATGGTCGTGGGCGCAACACGAGTCTTCGTCTTTGCCGACCTCGACTTTCTTCGCTCCAGCCCCGCCGCGCTCGCAGCTGCCAACGCCCACCTGTTGCCCCTGATCGCCCACGACCGAGCCGGTTTCGGCGGTGCGCTGGCGTCCGATGGTCTAGCGGTCCTGCTGATCACCCTCTGGGGATTCAGGCGGGGCGAACGCTGGGTCTGGTGGACGTTGCTGCTCGCCGGGTTTGTCGGCCTGGCAAGTGGCATCTACGCCCATGTCGCGGTTGGATATCTCGAGTTCGGCCACCTGCTGCCGGTTTTCTTCTCGGCGGTTGTGTTTGGTATCGGCCTCGCGTTCTCGGCCCCGTTTCTACTGCGCGGCGAGCGAGCGACAACCGAACCGATTCGCGTCGCCCAGCTTTCCGCGTAACCGAAATGCGCGTTTTCGAGTTTCCCAGGCATCAGACGAGTCATCGCGCTTGTCGCCGTATGCCTGGCTGGCTGCGGCCCTGCTGCGGCACAGCCGGCATCAACGCCCGCCGCCAGCGCGATCAAGACGCCCACCGTCACGCCATCGGCGGTCGGCATCCATTTTGTTTTGCCGGATCCAGCGACCACAAAAATCGTCGATAGCCAATCGGCGGCCGACGCGTTCTCCGCGATCGTTGCCTTCCATGAAGTCGGCTTGCGTGCCGGCCAGGGCGTCAGCTATCGGGTCGCCGGCACGGGCACCGTCAACTATTCATGCTTCCGAACCGACGGCACGCTCGCCTCGGCTCCAGGCACCGAACAGCTGGTGACAGCCGGCGTGTCTGGCAACCAGCGGCTCATCGCTGATGCTTCGGGAGAAGTCAATGGCGTGATCGTGATTCCTCCCCCTTCGCCACGGAATGCCGCCTGCCCGGCCGGTTACGCCATCGGCGCATGGCGCTCGGCGTTCAGCCAGATCGTCGTGAGTGATGTCGATAGCCACATCTCATGGCAGGCCCCCGACATGGCCAACCAGGGCGAGTAGCCGGGTCTTCCCGATCGTTCACGGTAGCCGGGTCTTCGCTTGACATCCTCGACCGGCGGCCTATAGTCGCCCAAGAGGAGTGGTCATCCCGGCGTAAGCCGGGTCGAGCCCAAACGGGCTCAAAGGAGGGCGCAGATGGCGGAAGCCGGAACCAAGCTCAGCCTCGAGCAGCGGATTCAACCCGTCCGTAATGGCTTCGACGCGTTCAAACGCGGCGATATCCAGGCAGTCAGCGACCAGTTCACCGACGACGCGGTGTGGCATGGAAATGGAACGACGCAGTTTGGCGGTGAGCACCGCGGGAAACAGGCGGTCGTGCAGAACATCGTCAATTACGCCAAGAGCTACCAGGAGATCAAGCAGGACCTCCACGACTTCGTCGCCAACGACAAGCATGTCGTCGCGCTGGTCACCACATCGGCAAGCCGCAACGGCAAGACCTACAAAAGCCAGGAGACCTTTGTCTTCCATGTGAACGACCAGGCCAAAATCACTGAGGCCTGGGCGATCACTGACACCGAGCAGCTGAAAGCATCGCTCGAAGGCTAGACCGCTAAACGCTGAGCCCGCCGGCACGGCTGCCGGCGGGTTTCTTGTTGCAGGACCGTCACGGAAGGTTGCCCGTCGCCAGGCGATATATGCGCTATGGCGGTCTGCAAGCGCTGTGGCTGCGCCATCCCGCTCGGAAGCAAGAGCTGCGACATGTGCGCAACCACCGCCTCAATCGCGCCGGCGCAGTCGATTCCCACCTGGACACCGAACGAGACTGCTGGCGCCACGCCTCCGGCTCCTGTGTCAGCCACGCTCCGGAAGGCCCAAAAGGCGATTCGGTCAGCCTGGCAGTTCATCGCCTTCATCGGTGCGCTCGCCGTCGTTGCCGGGACGGTCGCAGAGCTTGGCAACATAAGCTTCCTGCTGACGTACTTCGACTGGTACACGGCGGTCGAAGGCATGATCTTCCTGACGCTCGCGTATTTCATCCGGGGCGGATCCCTGGTTGCGCTCGGCATCGCGATTGCGCTCTATGCGCTCGACTCGGTGGCGCTTTTCGTGACCGGCCATTTTGCCGCCATCCGAATCCTGATCCTCATCTACCTGGTGCGGGCGCTCGGCTCGGCGAACATTCTTCGCCAGCATCGAAAGCGAAGCGCGCAGCAGGCGGCGGGCGACCAGTCTCGCGCCGCGTAGGCGCGGTCAGCCTCCCCCGATAATCTCCACCAGCGTGTCGGGGAGGCCAAAGAGCGCACGCAGCGTCGGGCCGCTCACCTCGATGGTCTTGCTGCTCCCGCGCAGCCTGACGCCGACCAGCCGTCCGGACGCATCCTTCTGCAGCACATCGATCCCGAGCAGCCGGTTGCCCAGGTCCCGGCCGTCGTCCTGCAGGATGATCGCGGCGCCGGCGGCGGAGAACGGCCCCACCTGCCACGACGGGCCACGATCGAGCGGATCGCTGATGCCTGTCAGGTATCCCAGGTGCGATCGGAGTTGCGGCCCGTGGTCCCACGTGACGAAGCGGTATTCGCTGCTTTCGGTATGACCGCCATCCGAGGCCATGTAGAAGGCGGTGATCAGCTTGGCCTGGTAGGTCAGCACCTGGCCGCGAGTCGCGTCGACGGCATTGTTCGAATCAGCGCGCTGGTCGGTGAGCCCGCTGTAGGCCTGGTCCGACTCACTCGCGCGCAGGTCGAAGTCCGCGCCACCACCCAGGTGCGCAATCCCGTAAGTGCGTCCGGCGATCGCCTGCGCCTTGAGGGCCTCAACGCCCCAGTAGGGCGGCATTTCCGCCGGAACGACGCCCTTTAAGTACTCCTCCATCGGCAGGACATTGACCGGTAGGATCGTCGTCCCGCCCTTGGGGATGATCTCCAGGATTCCGGCGTACCGGCGCTGCTCCGCGCCCGGCCTGAAATCACCGCCCATGACTTGCATGATGTTGGTGCGAATGCCGGCCGGGTTGCTGCTTCGGACCGTCAGCGTTTGTTTGATCGCGACCGGCGCTCCGCGAGACCCGTCTGGATTCAAGACGAAGGCGATCGGCCCGCTGGCCGGGTCGACATCGAAGCCGATCGATGTTCCAGCCGCAACCTGCAGTTGTGGTACGCCGTCGACGCTGACCGGCCCGGCCACGAACGGCAGCGGGCCGAAGAGTCGCGGCCAGGGGCGCGCCAGGTCGATCGGGTCGTCGGTCAGGGCGATCCGCACCGGCATCGATGTGTCGCGCCTGTCGATGCGGGTGCCGGTGTAGTAGGCGCCAAGGATCTTGCGGTAGTCCTGGCCACTCGATGCGCGGCCCCGCGCGCCCCACTGGCTCATCCCCAGCCCATGGCCGTTGCCCTTCCCCCGGAACAGAAACCCATTGAGGTGAAAGGCGGTCGGATCGCCAATCGGCAGGCGGTTCCCATGCGTCTCCAGCTCGACGGCAAGCGAGAAGTCACCGGTGGCGGCCGGCGCAAGCGTCACCAGGTTGACTCGGACCGTTCCATTCGCCGGGACCGGCTGTCCAAGCGGGCGAACGTCCTCGGCCATCGTCTTGCCGCCACTCTTCCAGCTCAGGTGAACCGGGTCGCCGGCCGACCACGCGTTGCTGGTGTCATTTCGCACCAGCAGATCCAGGCGCACGATCCCATCCATCGGCGGATCGCGCGGCAGCACCGTTCCCGAGACCAGGGTGGCGGTCGGTGATGCCGCTTCGGCGCTGCCCATCGGCACCGCCGCTATCAGGATGATCGCGGCAATCACGATGGCGTGGGCGCGCCGGCGCACCTTGCTAGTATCGGGCATGCGGAACGATCCGCAAGCCTGATGACCATCGTCGGCCGAGCCACCCTGGTAGCAGGACTCGCGCTCAGCATGGTGGCGAGTTCCTGCAGTTCGCCGGCACCGAGTCCATCGCCATCAGCCTCCGGCCGCTCGCAGGCCGGCGCCACCCATATCGCGTTGATCGAGGCGGAGGATGCCCAGACCCTCGATCCGGCGTTGATCGACGACCCGACCTCGCTCGCGATTGGGAGCGAGATCTTCGAGGGCCTGACCCGACTCGACGCGAACCAGCGACCCGTCGCCGGCCTAGCCGACCATTGGGAAATCGCCAACGGCGGAAAGACGTACACATTTCACCTGCGCCGCGCGCGCTATCAGTCGGGCAACGCCGTGCAGGCGCAGGACGCCGTTGCGGCGTGGACGCACGCGCTGGCGCCCGACACCCACAGTCCGAACACCATCTTCTTTGCGCCGATTGGCGCGCATTATCCCGGGGACCCACTGGCCGGCGTGCAGGTTGTGGACGCCAGCACGGTGCGCCTCCAGCTGCCGCAACCGGACAGCGAGCTGCTCACCCTGCTTGCCCTTCCGCCCTACTGGATCAACGATCCGAAACAGTCGGCCTCCGGGAGTGGGCCGTACCACCTCGATCGCTGGGACCACGGGCGCGCGCTTCACCTCAGCGCATTCAGCAGCTATTGGGGCTTAAAGCCGTCGGTTCGATCGGTCGACATCGAGATCGAGCCCGACAACACGAAGCGGCTCGATCGCTTCGCCAGCGGCGCCGCCGATGTCGCGCACGGCTTTACCGGTCCCCAGCTGCTCGCGTTTGCCCGCGACCCACAGCACGCGGCCGAGCTGCACAAGGTTGCCAGCACGCGCACCACATGGTTGGGCTTCAACACGGTCGCCGGCAGCGGCTACGGACCGACCGACCGGCAGGCGATCGCCCAGGCCATCGACCGTGCTCGCCTGACCGATCTCGCGCTCTATGGGTCGATGCTTGCCGTGCCGGCCACCGACCTGCTTCCCCCCGGCGTGCCGGGTCACATCAACCGCCAGTTGCCTGCCTACGATCCCGCCGCAGCCAGGACCGCGCTCGATCAGGCGTCCTTTCCGGCGTCGATCGATCTCTATTTCTCGACCAGCTCGACCGAGGGCCGGGTTGCCAACGATCTGCAGGATCAGATCGGCACCGCCACCGGCCGCACGGTGAATCTCCATCCCACCGGAGATTTCTTCAACCAGGCCGCGCTCGACAAGTTGCCGTTCTTCATCGACACCTGGAGCGCTGACATCCCGTTTCCGTCCGATTTCCTCGAGAACGTGATCCGCGCCAACAGTCAGTTCAACAACCTGCGGCTGTTCGATACGCAAATCGAGCGCGCGCTGAATCAGGGCCGCACCGCGCTCACCTGGGATGACGCGCTCAAGGCCTACCAGCAGGCGGACACGATTGCCATCTCGCAGAACTGGCTGATCCCGCTGTACCACGGGGTCGAGCCTTACCTGGTTCGGCCGGGCCTCCGCGTCCCATTTGTGAGCGGCACCATCGCCTATCGGTGGGAGGATGTCCGCTAGCATCGGTTGATGGGCGACCGCAGCCTTCGCCGCGCCGGCGTGCTGAAGTACGACCAGGCAGCCGGCGAGCGCGTCGACGATCGGTTGGCCGCCGAAGAGCCGCTCGAAATCCGCGTGAACGGCGCCCCGTTGACCGTGGTCATGCGGACGCCCGGCCAGGAACGCGACCACGTACTCGGCTTCCTCTTTGGCGAGGGCATCATTCGCGCTGCTGCCGACATCGAGCAGATGGCCGTCCTGCCGAATGGCGAGCATCCGGACCTGGAAAACGTCATCGATGTGAGACTGCGCCCGTCAGCGCCGGGCGTCGACCGCCGCTGGCAGCGCAATTTCCTTTCCGCCGCGAGTTGCGGCCTCTGCGGCGTCAGC
>VBHQ01000221.1 GCA_005880395.1 Chloroflexota bacterium | reverse complement strand
CGGAGCATCAGCGCCACCCCGGTGTAAATCACCGGTAGCGGACTGAACATCAGGACGAGCGTGCTCGGTCCCGGATTAGGCGGCGGCGGAACGACGACCTTGAGGAGCCAGTACCAGCCGTAGGTGTAGAACCCCGTCGCCAGGTAGAGCCACTCCGGCGTATCGCTGTCGACCGCCATGAAGGTGCCCATAAGGCCGGCGGCCAGCAGAATCACCGGGCGCAGCCAGTCCTGCTCAACGGGAATGGCGCCGGCGATCACGGCCTGAACCGCCGCCGTCACATATAAGAAGGTGTGCATCCGCGTCCCGCGGTAGAACCGTGCCGCGAGCGCTTTGCCGATGGCAAGCACCAGCAACTCGACCGCCAGGGCACTCATGCTCAGGTTCAGCGCCTGGTTGATCGTGATCGTGGTGAGGGTCACGCCGATGGCAACTGTCCATTGCATCCACACGCGCTTCGAGAGCAGGGAGTAGATCCCATAGGCGACCGTGAGCGCGGCAAACGTGGCCGCGAGATACCCGTAGGACTGTTGGGACACCGCCTGGTTGTTGATGAGCTCATTGATCGCCGGGTAGGCGCGCCAGGCCCCGCCAGTTGTCAAGCTGCAGCCCGCTGACGCCGGCGATCCACGCGCCAAGGAAGGCCGCCATGCTGACAACCGGCGAGATCTCGCCGCGCCGCAGCCATGTATCGATGCCATAGAGGAGGGCGACCACGCCAAGTGTGGCTGTGGTCGGATACCAGGGCGCGCCCGCCGACAGGTCGGACGCGCTGAAGGTCGCATAAACCGACCAGACGGCGGCGGTCGCAGCAGCACCGGTGATCAACGCCTCGGGCTCCGAAGCAAACAGCCCGCGGATCGCCGGGCGCCGGCTGGCGACGAAGACGTAGAACGCCATCACCGGCGTAAAGGCGAGACCGCGCCAGGGCCAGGTGTTGACGCCGTTCAGAAGGCAGAGCCAGGCGAGGCCCAGCGCCACCATGCTGGTGAGCCCGACAAAGCGCTCCTTGGAGCGAATCGCGAAGATGGCATAGAACCCGGCGATCGCGGCCAGCGTCGCGGCATAGAGCTGCCATGCCTGGTCGCCGAGCAGGTCGCCGGTCGTATCGGCCGAGTGAATCGTCCACAACAAGGCGAGCACGACGGCCGCATGAACGTAGAGTTCCGCCCAGGAGGTGAACAGTTTGCCGGCCCATCGCACGCGAGGCGATTCGTAGGCGACTGCAATGTAGAGACCGATCAGCGGCGTCATCAAAAAGCCCGTCCAGGGTTCTGGGTCGACAGCGCTCACCGCCGCCACCCAGGTGAGGCCGATCATCGCAAGGCCTACGACCGCACCCAGCGGACTCCGCTCGAGCAGCGCGTGCCCGACGTACACGAGCGCCAGTACCAGGGCGGCGACGGCGATCAGACGCCATTGATCCGGTCCTGGCCTGAGCGCGGGGCCGGTCAGCGCTAGTCCGAGGGCGATGATGGCCGCGCCGTGCATTGCCCACACGGCGAACCTCGAGAAGACCGCTCGTAGAGCGGGGAAGCGAGCCCAGCGGTAGGTGAGCGCGAGATAGGCCGCGGCCAGGGGCGTCATCAGCGGACCCACCCAGTTGCCGACGCCTAGGAACTCGAGTGCCGCGACCCAGCCAATGCCAAGCCCGAGCATGCTGAGCACGGCGTAACCCTCCGATTGCAGGCGCCAGGCCAGCGCCCCGTACAGCAGGGCGCAGGCGAGGCCAGCGAGCGCGACCGCCAGGTCACGATGGAGGCCGTACTGCTCCAGGACCAGGAAGCTCCAGGCGGCGATCAGCATCAGAGGGACCATCAATGCCGAGATGGCGACATAGGTCCGGCCCACGAGTCGCATCGACGGCAGGCGGAAGCAGAGCCAACCGGCCAGGCCAAAGACGACGTCGAGGGCCAGTACGCCGATGAACCGTGCGGTTCCGTTCAGCGCGGTGAAGGCATCGAGCTCGAAGAGCAACGTGGCAACGATCAAGAGGAAGGCGCCGACGTAGGAGATGATCAGGATTGAGCGATCGGCGAAGAACTCACGCATCGACTGTGCCGTGATCCGCGGGACCGGCGGAACTGGCGGCACCGACGCCGAAGCCGGTGGCACCGGCGCTGCGATCGCGGCCGGAGTCAGGTCACCGGCGGGTTCGAGCCGTGCGAGTTCCTCGTTCAGCAGGTATTTGAGGCGCTGCACCTCCTCCTCGATCAGCCGGGAGGCGACCGAGCTCAGGGAACCGCCGGCCGCCTGGATGGCTGCCGCACGCTCAACGAGGTAGTTTCCGCCCTTCCCCGTCAGGTTCTGCCAATCGGCACCCATTGGTCTGCCTTACATAACGCGCGAAGGGGCAAAAAGGCTCATTCAGCAGCAGGAAGCACCGGACTTCCCGGTTAGCGTTCGACGGCTGCCAGCGCGTCGGCGCGGACGGCCTCCCCTACTGACGCCAGGACGTCATCCGCGGCCACAGCCTCGGCTGTCTTTGGGACGGCCGGGAGCGACAGCAGAAATACGGTGCCGGCTTGCGGCGAGCTGGACTCGAGCGCCAAGGTTCCGCCGTTCGCTTCAGCAAGTTGCCGGCTGATGTAGAGGCCCAGGCCGGTACCGGGAACATTGATAAAGCTGGGCTCGTTATTTCGATGGAACTGCTCGAAGATTCGCTCGCGTTCAAGGGCCGGAATACCAACCCCGTTGTCCGCGACGCGGACCGCGGCCTGGTCGTTGGCAGTCGAAACCGTCAAGTCCACACGCGGCGAGCTCAAGTTATAGGTCATCGCATTGTTCAATAGGTTGTCGAGGATGCGGCCGACCTGGGCGGCATCCGCCTCAACGATCACCGGTTGCGTAGGCACTCGGGTCGCGATCTCGGCGCCCGCTAGGTCCGCTCGCGGCCGCGCACGTTCGACTGCCTGCTGAACCAGCTGGCCGAGGTCGAGCCGCGAGGTCACCGTGGCGAACGCTCTAGCTTCCGTTCTCGACGCTTCGAGCAGGTCGCTGACGAGGCGATTCAACTCTCCGGTCTT
>VBHQ01000022.1 GCA_005880395.1 Chloroflexota bacterium | reverse complement strand
CCCGGTTGATCCCGGCGTTGTTCACCAGAATGTCAAGCCGGCCGAACTGCTCGCGGACAGCATTCACAAAGTCATCGCAGGCTTGGGAGTTCGAGACATCCAGCTTGCGGCCAATGGCGCCGTGGCCGAGATCCGCGGCGACACGTGAAGCGTCGGCCTCATTCACATCGCCGCAAACAACGGTTGCCTCTCGCTCAGCAAGCGCTCGGGCGATCCCCTCTCCGATACCACGACCCGCGCCCGTAACGATCGCGATCTTCCCGGTCAGCAAGTCTCCAGATAGTAACGCCTGCAATTAGCGCGCGACAGGATGTGATCGGCCGCGACGCGGGCGCGACAGGCGCATTACGACACGGGCGATGAAAGCGGGCCTGTAAGAAATCGCCGTTAGCTTGAGCGCAATGAAGCCGGCGACGTTCGCGACAGTAGCGGTCCTCGGTGGCACGCTCGCGGCGAGCTTCGTGCTCGGTCCATCGGGGACGAGAGGCACACCGACCTCATCCCTGCCTGACACGGGGGTAACGTCGGTGGCGCTCGCGGGGTCTCTGGCCCCGATCACACGAATCAGGCACGGCGCAGAACTGGAACCGCCCGCGACGCCGACCGAAATCTATGAACAATTCGTTCCGCCACCCCCACCACCGGCACCACCGGCGCCAGCGCACGTGGCTGCGGCTGCACCGCGGCCGTATGTCGCACCGCGGCCGTATGTCGCGCCAGCCGGATATATCACGATCCCCGTGCCGATCTATCGGCAGGCGATGACGCTCGACTGCGAGACCAGCGCGCTTCGCATGGGCCTGGCGTATTACGGGCATTACTACAGTGACTCGGCCCTGTTTGCCTACGAGAATCCGGACCTGCGGGCGCCGGTCATGGGGCCCAATCACACGGTCGTGCACTGGGGCGATCCCTACACGAACTTCGTTGGCAATGTCTGGGGCAGCGACACGACGCCAACGGGCTACGGCGTCTACTACCCGGTCATCGTGTCCATCGCGCGATCCCACGGGCTGCCCAACACGTATGGCGGCGAGGGTTTCTCGGCAACCACGATCTACGGCGCACTTTCGGCCAGGCATCCAGTCGAAGTCTGGGTCGAAACCAACTGGATGCGGCCGTGGCTCGGGACCTGGACCGCGTGGGACGGGCGAAAAGTTCGCTACTCGTTTGTCGAGCATGCCGTGATCCTGACCGGAGTGTCGGCGACCCAGGTTCGCGTCAATGATCCGCTACATGGCACGCAGTACTGGATCAGCAAGGCGCAGTTTCAGGCCGTTTGGAGCGACTTCAACAATATGGCCGTGATCTACCAGTAGTTCAGTTTGGGGCGAGATAGCGCAGCGCGAATCGCACCGGAGCCTGGCGGCTTTCATGCAGCAGTGGAACTTCGACGCGTGCCAGCAGGCCGAGGCGGCGGACCAGGTAGAGCCAGGCGATCGTCGACACCATCGTCAGGCCGACCGCGACCAGCAGCAGGGTTCTCGTTCGCAGATGCACGAGTGTCAGGGCCATCAAGAGCACGAAAGGCAGCGCGGCGATCAAGCATCGGACGGCGTAGGCCCAGGGAATCGACAATGACGCTCGGTCGGCCGCCCGCCAAGCAATGAACGTCAAGACCAGCGTCATGACGGTGGTCAACCCGACAGCAGCAACGGCGCCGCTCAGGCCATATCGTTGAATCAGCCAGAAATCCGCGACGGCGGCGACGCCCACCTGGGCGATGCTGATCAAGGCATTGAGCCAGGCCAGCTCCCGAACACGGACGACGAGGCCCCAGGGCGTCGCCAGCAAGGCCGCGACGAAGAATCCAAGCAGCACGGGAGCGATCTGCGCCGCGGGCCGGTAGGTATATACGGCCAGCACGAGCGGGCCCAGCAGGCCAACGCCGGCGATCAGCAAGGGAAAGGCAACCAGAAAAATCCCTTTATAGAAGGCCACGACGGCCGCCCGGATGCGTGCTGCCTCACCACGAGCACCCTCCAACGTGCCCACGACCCAGGCGCCGGTCAGCAGGCTGGGAATCAACGCGACGAGTCGTTGCGGAATGTTGTAACCGGTGTCGTAGTAGGCGACCACGGTTGAGCCGCTAAAGCGCAGTAAGAACAGGCTCTCGAACTGCAGGCCGACGGCCGAGGCGATCAGCAGGCTCGGCAGCCAGCCGCTGGCATAGACGAGCAAGCGGCGCCAGCCGATGCGGGCCCCGGGGATGCCCTCGGCCCGACGGATGCGGCGCAACAGGACCCACAGGTAAAACGCCGCCAGCGTCGACTGTCCGATCGCCCCCGCGAGGAGAACGCCGGCCAGGTGTCCGCCACGTCGCAGAAAAAGCAGGGCTAAGACCAGGGTCAGGACACCGGCGATCGGCGTGGCGATCGCCTGGCTGCGCATGTCATAGATGGCGACCAGCGCGAACGAGAGCACGCCGGCGGCGATCCCGCCGAGCAGCAGGACGGTGCCCAGGGCGAGGAGGTCCGCGACATGCGCATGCAACGTCGAGTCGATTACCGGCCGAAGCAAAAAGACGGCGAGGCTGGTCAGCGCCCAGATCACGACCACGGCGATCGCGCCCTTACGCAGTAGATCACGCGCCGCAGCCCGATCGCCGCGAGCCAGAAGCTCGGGCAGATAACGCAACAGGCCCTGGTCCTGGCCGAAGGTGGCAAGCAGGGCGATGTACACGAGGACACTGAGCACGAGGGTGTACCGGCCGTATTCGCTGGTTGGCAGCTGCCGAACCAGGACCGCTCCCAGCGCCAGCGTCGCGATCGCGCTGGTCGCCCGCCAGGCGATCGTCCAGCCCACCAGGGCCGTCGTCCGATCGGCCAGTCCCGGGACCACGCCCGAGCCCGAAGCCGGATCGACGCGGGGTGTCGCCACTGCTCGCGGGATTATGGCATGCCGGCGCTAGAATCCGCCGCGATGTTCGGCGACCTGGTCACGCTGATCCGCAGGCCGCTGGCCGGCCTGAACAGGATTGACAGAGAACGTCCGCTCTCCCTGGGCATGCTGGCGCTTGCGCTATCGGTCCTGCTGCCGGCCGGCGTTGCCGAGCTTGGAGCCCTGGGCCCGTATCGTCGACCGTCAAACCTGGCTGCGCTTCCCTCGTTGACAGCGCAGGGCACGGATATTTATGCCCGTTGGAGCTACGCCCATCGATTCGCGCTGCCGGTCTACGGCGTCCTGATCAGCCTGGGGCTGTGGGTGCTCGCGGCGGCGGTTATCCACGCCATTGCTCGGACGCTGGGTGGGGTCGGGACGTTTTCGGGCTTCTTCAAACTGGCCGGCTATGTCGCACTCGTGGGCCTGCTGGCGCTGCCCTTCGGGCTGCTCGGCGCCGTGGCTCGGCTGGCCGGGGACGCTCGACTCGAAATGGGTACCAGCCAGCTGGCGGGGCTGGTGTCGCTCGCGATCTTCCTGTGGCAAAACGTCTTGCTGATTTATGCCGCGCGGCAGCATTACGCGATCTCGACGGAGCGGGCTGTGGCGGCGGTGATTGGCCCGATCGGCGGCATCGCCGTCCTCGGACTGGCGCTCGTCATCGTGGGCGCCGTGCTGTTCGTGCTGAGTCAGTCAGCGTGAGCACGCAGTTTCCCGAGGGCTTTCTATGGGGCACGGCGACCGCGGCGCACCAGGTCGAGGGCCGCAATTACCTGAACGATTGGTGGGCCTGGGAGCAGGTGCCAGGGCATATCAAGAATGGCGACACGTCCGAGCTGGCCTGCGACCACTACCAACGATTCGAGCAGGATTTTGATCTCCTGCGATCGCTGAACCAGAACGCCCATCGGCTCTCGCTGGAATGGAGCCGGATCGAGCCCCGCCCGGGCGAATTCTCATCCGAAGCAATCGACCACTACCGGAAGGTGCTTCAAGCTCTGCGCGCGCGCTCGATGGAACCCGTCGTCACGATTCATCACTTCACGAATCCCACCTGGATTGCGGACGCAGGGGGCTGGGAGGCGCCGGAAACGGCCGAGCGCTTCGCGGACTTTGCCTTTCGCGTCGTCGATGCGCTGCACGACCTGGCGCGCTACTGGATCACGATCAACGAACCGACGGTCATCGCGTATCAGGGATACGTCAAGGGCGACTGGCCGCCCGGCAAGCGCTATGGCCTCACCCGAGTCATGCGAGTGCTGTCGACCTTGATGCACGGCCACTGGCTCGCCTATGAGCGCGTCAAGTCGCGACATTCCGACCTTCAGCTGGGGTTGGCGCATCACCTGCGTGTCTTCGATCCCGCGCGTCCCTGGATGCCCATGGATCGTATCGTTGCTTCCGCCTTCGAGCGGGTATTCAACCAGACGATTTTGAAGACGCTGGCCCGCGGCCGGCTTGTGTTTCCGTTAACGCGAGTGGCGCGTGCCAGCGGGCCCAGCCATAGCCAGGATTTCTTCGGCCTGAACTATTACACGCGCGAGCTCGTCAAATTCAACCGGCATTACCGCGCCGAGCTGTTTGGGGAGCGGGTCCTGCCGGCGACGGCGCCCCGCTCCGACCTGAACTGGGAGATCTACCCCGAGGGCCTCTATCGCGTCCTGCGGTCGATGTCGCGTCACGGCCTGCCGATGATCGTCACCGAGAACGGCATCGCCGACCGGCGCGACGCGCTACGCCCTGAATATCTCTTGACGCACCTGACCGCGATCCAGCGCGCGATCGAGGCGGGATCCCCGGTGCGCGGTTATTTCCATTGGACGACGTTCGACAATTTCGAGTGGGCCGAAGGCTACAGCGCCAAGTTCGGCCTGATCGCCTGTGATCCCCGAACGCAGGAGCGTCGCGTGCGCCCGAGTGCGGGACTCTACGCCGAGATCTGTCGCAGCAACCGGCTGCCGGTCAGCGTCGAGCTTCCGCCAGCGCCTCTTGATGACGAGCAGCCCGCCGGTCCGGCCGAACTCCGCTAGGCCGCGATGACGGGGCCGGCGGATCACCGACCAGGAAACGATGCTCCATCTGCGCGATGATTTCCCCACGGACGTCGAGCTGAGCACTGACGCGATAAATGCCGTCCGCGTGCAGGCGAACGTTCGCCTCCGCGATTACCGCTGCGGGATCGAGCTGATCGGGAATCGTGACCGCGGCCTGGCCGGCAAACCGGCGTTTGGCGAACCACGCGCGTAGCTCCCGCCACCAGGGCGGAGTAGCAGCCCATCGATGCTCGCATCGTTCTCGGGTAAGTCGACGGTCAAGTACAGCGGCGCAAAGGCGTCGGCGACCGCACGGAAGGCCCGCTTGGGCCGGCGAGCATGATCCAGGACGGCAGCACTGATCGCGGGAAAGGCGTCCACCAGCTGGGTGATCAGGACCCCCCCGCAGTGGGCGAACTTTTCTCGGCGCCAGCGGTCGATGGCGAAGCCAAGTAAATGCGCCTGATACTCCTGGCTCACCCGGATGCAGCCGTCACGGCTCGGATGCGAAGATGGCGCGCCGATGGCGTCGACGAATTCTCGTGGTTGGTAGCCGGCGTAGCGCCAGCTTTGATCGTCGTCGGCAACCGGCCAGCCGCGATTCAGATGCCGCCAGACCGGCGAGTTGGCGTTGGGCAAGGCCTGCGCGCCGACCTCGCTGACGAATCCCGGATTCAGCCTGCTCAGCTCGCGCCAGTGGCCCTGCGACCAGCCGATGTCGCAGTGAACGTCCTGGTCGCCACTGGATGCCATGACGGGCCGCGAGCCGTCCAGCTCGCGCAATAACGCCGCCGCCTCTTCGTCGACGTCACGATTCAGTTGCTCGGTGTGGCGCTCGCCCAGCCAGGCGAGCGCGCGGTTCCAGGGCGGATCGTCGTGCACGGCGTAGAGCAGCACGGAAGGGTGATTGAACAGTAAATGCACGAGCTCTTCCGCCTGCGCCAGCACGGCCTCGCGGAAGAAGGCCATCGACCGGGCATCCGCCCGGTGTACGTACGAGCCGGTCAGCGGCAGTTCCTGCCAGACCAGGAGTCCCGACCGATCAGCCAATTGATAAAACCCTGGCGGCTCGACGTGGGCGGTGAGCCGCAGCATGTCCATGCTGGCCTGCCGCGCCAGCTCAAGGTCTGCCTTCAAGAGCTCGTCGCCTGCCGCGTCCAGAAAAAACTCGGAGCAATAGCCCGCGCCACGGATGAAGATGCGCCGGCCGTTGACCGCCAGGGTCCATCCCTCGGCGCGAGTCTCCAGGCTGACGTCGCGGATGCCGAAGGTCTCTCTCAGACTGGCGCTCGGGCGCTCATCCGCGCTGACCTGGACCTGTGCTTGATACAGCGCCGGCTCGCCATGCGCCCAGGGGTACCAGAGTTGCGGGTTAGGGAGCGCCAGCTCGACCAGGACATCCTGGACTTCATGGCCGTTGAGCCGAAAGGCTCGTCGCATTTCGAGCTGCGCGCCGCCTTCGAAGTTGTCCGCTGCCAGACGGATCGCCAGCTCGCCGGTCATGATCCGTCCGTCCAGGTTGCGCAGCCGGGTCCGCAGCTTGATGCGTGCCAGGTCGCCCTGCTCCAGGCGTGGCTCGCAGTGCATCCACTCGGCGACGACGTGGCCGACCTGCTCCAGCCAGACCGGCTGCCACAGGCCCATCGGCACGTGCCAGGCGAACTGTTCGGACAAGGCGCCAAGCTCGCGGCTCGGATAGGGCTTGATGTCGCTGTCGCCGAAGATCCCGGTCAGATGCCGCTTGGCGGCGAGATCCGTCTCGACCGGCGCTTCGATGCAAACGGCCAGGACGTTTTCTTCCAGCAGGAAGGACGAGATATCAAACGTGAACGGCGCGATGTACCCGTAGTGACTGCCGAGCAACCGGCCGTTCAGCCAGACGTTGGCGACCAGGAACGCGCCGTCGAATCGCACGAGCGTGCGCTGCCGATGCCTGGGCCGGGCAAAGCGCAGGCGATACCAGATGGCCTCGTTTCCGCTCGTGGCGCCATGCAGGCGAGGCACCTGGGCCGGCGCCCACGCATCGTCGTCAAAGTCGAGCCGGGCGAAGCCCTGGTCTTCCCCTTCGCCGAGCGTCGCGATCGCCATACGCCAGCCGGTCCTCAGCTCCTGGCGGTTGAGGGCCTGGAGGGGAAAGAGCGACAGGCAATCGTTCAGCGGCATCAGGATGCCGCTCCCGGCATGACGCCGTCAACGGAGCGGACGCGATGAAACTCCGGGGTGCGATGGAAGACCCGGGCATAGCCTTCGGCAAGGTATTGTTCCAGTCCATCCAGGCCGGGCGTCTCGAGCAAGATCAAGACGCAACCGCCGAATCCGCCACCCATCATGCGCGCCCCGACAACGGTGGGACCCTGGGCGGCGAGCTCAACGAGAAGATCAAGCTCCCGGCAGCTTACCGCGAAATCGTCTCGAAGACTCGCATGAGACGCATACAGAATGCCGCCGAGCGCTCGGGGCGACCGGCGCTGCAGCATGGCGGCCGCCTGGAGGACGCGGGCGTTCTCGCTGACCACGTGCCTCGCCCGGCGGCGCTGCGTGGGGTCGGTGATGCGTTCCAGGTCGTCCGGACCGGCGTCGCGAAGGCTGGCAACGCCAAGCTCCCGCGCCGCCGCCTCGCACTCGGCCCGGCGGTCGTTGTAGGCGGATGCGGCGAGCTCATGACGGACGCGCGTGTCCGCAAGCAGCCAGCTAAACGCCGGCCCGGGTAAGGGGACCGGCTCATGATGCATCGAGCGGCAATCGAGGAGCGTGGCGTTACCCGCCCGCGCCAGCAGGGCCGTGAACTGGTCCATCACCCCGGTGCGGGCACCGACAAAGCTGTTCTCGGCCCGTTGGCACAAGCGTGCAATCTCGAGCGGCGGCAGCTGAAGGTCCTGGGCCCGGAGCAGGGCGACCGCGACCGCGACTTCGAGCGCACCCGAGGAGCTCAGCCCGGATCCGACCGGAACCTCAGAGACGATTGCGGCTTCGAAGCCTGCGGCTGCTTCGGCCACGCCACGGACCTGGCATGCGACGCCGAGCACGTAGTCGGTCCAGTTCCCCTGACGGCGATCGGGCAACGTGTCGAAATCCACCGGCATGGGGTAACGATCGCTTCGAATCCGGACCCCAGGGTCCTTGCGCAGGCTGAGCGCGACGCCAACGTGACGATCGATCGCCGCCGGCAAGACGAAGCCGAGATTGTAGTCCGTGTGCTCGCCGATGATATTCATGCGCCCTGGCGCGACCGCGACCGCGCGCGGGAGGTAGCCGAACGAATTGCGGAACGCGTCGCGGGCGCGCCCATCGAGTTGATGGGCGACGCTCACGTCATGCGCGCGAACAGCCAATCGAGGCCTTCGGCCGCACTGGCGGCCTGGACGAGATCCGGTTCGGTTCGTTGCTGGCGATCGAACCGCCACGTCTTGATGCCCACGGCGGGCCGGCGGTTGCGCAGCGCCAGGGCGATCTCCGACAGCGTGCCGAGCCCGCCACCAATAGCGATCACGCCGTCGGCGGTCAAGGCCAGAACGGCGTTACGCGCGTGGCCGAGCCCGGTGGCGATGGCAATTTCAATGTGCTCGTTCGCGTCAGCGACACTCTCGGTTGGCAGCAGGCCGACCGTGATCCCACCGGCGGAACGCGCGCCACGCGCCGCATGTTCCATGACGCCGGTCATGCCGCCGCATAGTAAGACCGCGCCGCGCTCGGCCACCCCGCGGCCGACGTCGAAGGCGACATCGGCGAGTGACGTCTGGGGGTCTGACTCACCGCAGACCGCGACCAGCCGCCGTCGAGCGCTCAACAGAACGAGACTATATCCCTAACTCAGATGGTCCGGAGTGGGATCACGCTCGCCTGCTTGAAATTCCGAACGCTGACCTGCGCCGCAAGCCGCGAGGCAACCTCGCGATAGACGGAAGCGAGCGGCGAATCCGGCTCGCTCACCATGATCGGCACGCCGGGGCCACCACCCTCGCGAATGCGCCGGTCGAGCGGGATCTCGCCCAGGAAGGGCACGCGCATCCGCTCGGCCAGGGCCTTGGCACCGCCATGACCAAAGATATCGTCGCGCTCGCCGCAGTGGGGACAGACGAAATAGCTCATGTTCTCGACGAGGCCGAGGTTCGGCACTTTCAACGTGTTGAACATCTGGATCGCGCGGCCGACATCCGCGGTCGACACATCCTGCGGCGTCGAAACGACGACCGCGCCGGTCATGGGAATGCTCTGGGACATCGTCAACTGCACGTCGCCGGTCCCGGGCGGTAGGTCGACGACCAGGTAATCGAGCTCGCCCCAATTGACGTCGAACAAGAACTGCCGGACGGCGCCGGAGAGCATCGGCCCACGCCAGATGGCCGGTTTGTCCGGCTCGATGAAGAAGGCCAGCGAGATCAACTTGATCCCGTGACGCTCGATCGGGAGGATCTTCTCGTTCTCCGCATAGGGCTTCGCGCCCTCGGCGCCAAGCAGGATCGGCACGTTCGGCCCGTAGACATCGGCGTCGAGGACGCCGGTGCGGGCGCCAAGCTGGGAGAGCGCGAGCGCGATATTGACAGCGCAGGTCGATTTCCCGACGCCGCCCTTGCCGGCGCCCACGGACACGATGTTCCTGACCCCCTCGATCTGCTGCCGCTGCGGGATATTCCCGGTTCGGGAAACCTGGGCGTCCCACTTGATCTGGGCCTTCGGCGCCCCCGGTAGGGTGGCCAGGGCGGCGTCGATGTCGTCGTGAATCCGATTCTTGAGCGGGCAGGCGGGGGTCGTCAGCACCACCCGCATGCCGATCGTCCGGTCGTCGATCAAGGCGACGTCCTGGATCATCTTGAGCTCGACCATGCCGCGGTTGAGCTCAGGGTCTTTTACCGTCCCAAGCGCTGCCATCACGGACTGTTCGGTGAGCTGATCGACGGCCATCTGGAAATTCTACCCAGAGTTCCTGATGTAGCCCAGGATGATGTTGTCGATCAGACGCTCGACTGGCGCCAGGTCGTCGGTGAAGACGACGCCGTTTGGTCGAACCTCGTGGACATTGCCGGTGGCCAGCGCATCGGCCACGATCGGGGCTAACTTCGTGTTGGGAGCCTGCTGCGCTCGCGCGATGAACTGATCGACGCTCGTCGGGCTGCTGGTCGCGTAGACCACGGTGTTCGTAAATCGTCCGCTGGTATCGATCGTGAAGACATGGGGGAAGACCGACGTCAACGTGCCGCTCAGCGCATCGACGAGGCGATGGTCGCCAGGCGTCCGCCCAACATTGATCGCGACCACGCCGCCGGGTCGGAGGTGGGCCCGCGCGCTATCGAAGAATTCTCGGGTTGTCAGATAAAACGGAATGTAGGGCTGGCGGTAGGCATCGACGAAGATCACGTCGTATTGGCCAGCCGTGGTCGCCATCCAGTACCGGCCGTCGGCCACGATCACGTTGAGATTTCGCTCGGTCATGCCGAAGTAGCGTCGGCCGACGTCGACGATCTTCGGATCGAGCTCGACCCCGTCGATCGGCAGCGGTCCGTCGATGGCCGTGATCTGGCGCGCGACTGTGCCACCGGCCAGGCCAACAAGGGCAACGCGGCGTGGCGGCGCCCCGGATCCAAAGAACGGCGCGAGCAGGGCGTCGTCCCAGTAGCCATGCGTGTACAGGGTCGACGGATCGTAGATCGAGTGGACCGCGTGGCCGTCATCGATCAGCAGCTGCGTTTCGGTGCCGGTGCGAACGACCTGGATGTAGCTGTACGGCGATTCCGTCTCGTACAGCTGCTGGCCGTAGAAGGCGCCGCGAACGCCACCGCCGGTCAGGACCGCCAGGCCGATGATCAAGACAGGAATCAAGAGATACAGCCGCCGCGCCCCTGTCTGGAGAAGGCCCAGCGCCGAGATTACACCAAGCAAGACGGCAAGCACGTCGATCGTCGGCCGCGTTCCGAACGTCGGAATCAGCCAGAACACCGGCAGGAACGTCCCCAGGATGCTGCCCAGCGTCGAGAGTGCATAGACGTCCAGAGGGCCGCGACGGCGGCCAGTTTGAACAGCAGTCTCGCATCGGGCCGCCGGTCGGCGATCCGGCCACCGGCGTAGTAGCCGATCGTCAGATAGATCAGGATCAGGCCGATCAGCGTGCCCCAGATGAACAGCGACTGACCGAAGAACGGGGCGAGCAGGCGGGCGGCGGCGAACTCGATTCCGAGACTGGCAAGTCCGCCGGTGAACGCCAGCGGCAGCAGTAAACGGTTCGCCAGCCCCTGTGGTCGGATCGGCGAACGCAGCTCGGTTTCGATCTCAGGCGGCACGGCTTGTCTCAGAATACGCGGGCTCCCGCGATGACGCCGTTACCTGGATGCGATCAGGCGCGAGTTCGCGTGTAACAATGCCTGCCGCCGACATATGGCCGGTCCGATCGCGCTCGTATTACTCAGCAGGTCTATCGAATTCATTCAAGGAGGACCTGATAACGCATGTTTTCGATTACGACGAAGGCGAAGGTTGCGGCTGGCATTGCGGCCGGCGCCCTCACGTTGGGCGCCGCCGGTGCGTATGCGGCCAACGCCAATAACAACGGCAGCATTCCGGCGACCAGCCTAAAGGCGGTCACGATCACGGGTGCATCCGGGTTGACGCTCATGTCGACCACCGGCAAAACGACGAGCCTGACGATTCCGGCGACGTTCAAGAACCAGGGTCAGTGCATCTCGCTCTTCGCGAAGCACCAGGACCTGGTCGTCGCGCCGGCAGCAGGCAGCACGGCGCGGATCTCGAAGAACGCGCATGGCAAGCTGATCAGCACCACGATCAAGGCCTGGTGCCAGACGCAGCTCGGCTCGACCACCAAGGCGAGCGACAGCACGGAGACGCCGGATGCGGCTCAGTCGGCGGCGCCGGAGACGGACGCGACCGACCAGTCGGGTACGACGCACGGCCATGGCCACGGGTACGGCCATAGCAAGCACACGGCGAACTAAGGAAATGCTTT
>VBHQ01000137.1 GCA_005880395.1 Chloroflexota bacterium | reverse complement strand
CCGCCAGTGCAGCCGGCACCGACTCCCGTCGCCCAGGCCCCCGCTTCGGCGCCGGTGCCGCCGGCAACGCCGCTGCGGACGGTTCCCTTCACATCCGCCGCACCACCTGCGCCCTCTGCTGCCACGCCCTGGACTCCTCCGCCTGCCACGTCCACGCCACTGGCACCGGCCGTGCCCAGCCGCGAGCCGGTGCTTGCCGGCGTCGGCGCTCCGGCGGTGGTGCCTACGCCGAGTGGAGCAGCCCGCGACGACGAGCCGATATCTCGGAGGCCAACCTCAGTCGCGCCGGCGGTCGCGCGCCCCCGGCCCGCCGCCCGCAGCCTCGAGGCGCCGACCCGGCGACATCCTGGCGACCTGATCTGCGGCCAGTGCGGCGAAGGCAATGATCCGGTCCGGCACTTCTGCCGCCGCTGCGGCAACACTCTCGACGAAGCGTTGGTCGTTTCGCTGCCCTGGTACCGTCGATTCTTCAATCGCGTCTTCCGGGTACGGGAGCGGGAAGCCGGTTGGCGACCGAAGCGGGTTGGCGCACCGAACGTCATGGGTGGCGTCTGGCGCATCATCCGGCTGGCGCTTTTCGCCGTCCTCATCGTGGCGGTGCTGGCCTTCGCCCTGATTCAGCCGTTTCGTGCCGGAGTTATCAACCGGGTGACCAACACCGTTGCTCCATTGCGCATCCAGTTACTTCCTCACTACGATGCGATTCATCCGACCGGAGCCAGTGCCAGCACGGCGACTGCCGGGCACCTTCCGACGCTGGCCGTGGACCACTACCTCAACACCTATTGGGCCGCCTCGGCTAACGATCCAAAGCCCTATTTGAAGGTCCTTTTTGCGACCCCAGTTGACCTTGCCACCATCGGCTTCGATTCCGGCGCCTCAGGGACGGCGCCAGCTGACGCGTTCGCGGTGCAGCCACGACCCAAGGCGGTGCACATCGTTTGCTCCGACGGCACAACCAAAGAACTGACGCTCAAGGACGAGGATCCGACGATCGCTAAGAACGCCCAGTTTTACACGCTCGATGCCAAGCAGGTGACGTATGTCGAGATCTTCATCGAGAGCACGTATCTGCCGGCCGGAGCCGCACCGTCATCCGTGGCGATCAGCGAGGTGGAGTTCAAGACCAAGGACTGATCGAGTTCCGCCGGAATCGTCCGGCGGATCAGGAGATCGCGCCGGCCGTGAGACCCAGTTCTTCGAGAACCCTCGCGTAGTCGCGCTTGGCGCGGCTAGCCGCAATCGCGTCACCCGCCTGCTCACGGGCGTCGATCAACATCTTCCACAGTGGATCGTGAAAACGGTCGATCCACAGTCCGGTCGCGCACGCATTGGCGGCCGCCGTCGGATCGCCACGTTTGAGCAACAGTTCGGCAAGCCCTTGGGCCGCCTCGAGCGCTGAGGCGCGAAATCGCTCACGCGGCTCGATCGCCCACTCGGCGGGCCCGTCCTCCGGAAGGACTTCGCCCGCATAAAGGTCCAGCGCCTGGCGGAAACCGCCGATCGCGGCCTCGCCCTCGCCGCGAAGCCGAGCCACGCGCGCGCTGGCCAGCGCCTTCGAAAACTGAAGCAGGTCCACTTCGGCGTCGGCTTGCAAGGCCAGGCGGTATGCGTCCCCTTCGCGGAGCAGGAACGACGATCCACCCCGGCCCACGCCCGGTTCCAGCCAGGAGCGAAGCGAGGAAACCGCCACATGCAAGTTGCGCGCTCCCGTCTCGAGGTCGGCATCCGGCCAGAAGGCGGTCTGCAGTACCTCGCGATGGACCGGGTTGCCGGTGTGGACCGCGAGCAGGCGCAGGACGGCGCGCGCCCGTGGCTTGATGGCGGTCAGGTCAACGGGGCGGCCTTTGATGACAATGCTGAAGCCGCCGAAACAGCGAATCGAAACCGACGGCGCCGACCGCGGATACCCGAGGGGGATCACGTTTTCGCTCGCATCCGCGGTGATGGCCGCAGCCAGCGGCGCAATCCCAAATTCTTCTTGCACGCCCTGCGCCAGGCCGCGATACTCGGCGGCCCGCTCCGGCTCGAGCTCGGCGAGTGCCAGGTAGGGAAAGAAGCGCGCGCCCGGTGTGCCGCTGTAGCGGGCGAGACTCTCCGCCTGCAGCGCCGTCTCGCGGGCCTCCGGAGCGCCGGCCCGCGCCAGCGCCAGCGAAAGCAATGACCGAGCCCAGGCTTCGAGAACGCCTGCGCCGAGCTGCCGGCAGGCATCGGTCGCGCGCTCAAGGGTCGGAACCGCGCTGTCGCCCGTATAGACGGCCGACCAGCCGAGCATCAGTGCGATCAACGCCTCGCCCCAGCGGTCCCCGTCGCGCTGACACGCCTCCATCAAGATTTCGGCCTCTCCGATACTGCCCGGGCGGTGCATCAGGACCAGCGCGGCCCGCGCCAACCGTCCGATCCAGCCCAGGCCGAGGGCCTCAGCAGCCTCAGCCGCATCGTCGATGTCGAAGACGCCCTGCTGATCACCGGCGAGCACTCCCGCGATCCCCGCCGAAAGCCGCGCGGCCGTCGCCAGCGCGCTGGCGGCGTCTGGACTGTCGGCGGCGGCGCCGAGATAGCGGCGTGCCGGTTCGAGCTGGCCCGAAAGCAGGCACACGACTCCGAGCGCAAGCTTGCCGGTGGCTTCCGGCAGTTGTCCCGCGAACTGCTTGGCCGCGAGCGGGTCGTGGGCAACGGCTCGACGCAGGAGGCCCGCCCAATCATTGCCGGGCATCGGCGCGGGCTCCAACCAGCCGGCCAGCGCCTTGCGCTCGGTCGAACAGATCAAGCCGGCGTCGCTCGAGCCGAAGAGCCGTTCGGCTCGCTGATAGGCGTCGATCGCCTCGTGCCAGCGGCCTTCAGCGCGATGCCGGCGAGCGCTCCCCAGCATCAACCAGGGATCCTGACGCAGCAGCGCCGGAGGCAGGGCATCGATCCAGGGGTCGGGACCATGAAGGAGCTCCCCACCCTGGTGATGCAATAGCCGGTCGACCGCCTCCCAATCTTCACCGCGGGAAAACGCCTGCACCGCCTCGGCGACGGCGCCATGTTTTTCGAGCAGCAGCCCGGCCCGACGATACGCCGCGCGCGCCTGGAGCTCACCAAGCTCTTCCACCAGGACGTGCTCGAGGTGCGAGCGCAGCACCTCGTGGTAGCGATAACTGCCTGACTCGTCGGTGGCCGTGGTGAAGATCTGCCGCCGTTCAAGTTCCTCGAGCAGCTGCTGGCTGCCGCTCCGTTCCAGGAAGTCATCACAGATCGGGCCGGAAAGCCGCGCCAGGACGCAGGTGCGCACCAGGAAAACGCGCAGCTCAGGCGCAAGCTGGTCGAGCACGTTACGGGTCAGATATTCCCGGGTGAGCTTCGAGCGGCTGCCGAGCCCGCTGAGAATGCGACGCCGTTCGACGGCGGATTTTCCCTGAGTCGCGAGATGAAATAGTTGCAAGCCGGCCGCCCAGCCTTCCGTTCGGCGAGCCAGCTCAGCGAGCTCTTCAGGAGGAAGCGGTGAACGGTAGAAGTCGCGGAAGAGGCGTTCCACCTCCCAGGAGCGGAAGCGTAGGTCCTCGCTGCCGATTTCCAGCAACGCCCCCGAGACGCGGAGACGCGAGAGGTTGAACTGCGGAAGCGCGCGCGACCCGATCAGGAACGTGATGCTGGGGGGCGCATAGTCGATCAGGCGCTCGAGGGTCCGTTCAGCGGGGCTGTCCTCGAGCGCGTGGAGATCGTCGATCACGAGGAGGGCGCGCCGGCCTGGCCAGCTCTCCAGTCCTCGAGCCGCGGTTTCGACCGAGTCCCAGTTTCCTGGAAGCGGTCCGAGCGCGGCGGCGAAAGCCGATTCCAGGTGATTGAGCATCGTGGTGGTTTTTGCGTCCCAGCTCTCTGCCCGGTACCAGGCGACCGGTACTTTTTGGGCCGACGCGAAACCGGCTAGCAGCGTGCTCTTGCCGGAGCCTGCGGGCGCCACCACGAGGCCAACCCGATAGCCCCAAATCCGGTTGAGCAGCGTGTCAACGCGCTCGCGGGCAAGCGACTGCAGGTGCGGTATCAGCACCTTCGCGGATACCACGCCGGCGGGAGCTTCCCTCACCCTGGCCTCCCCTCAAGTCCAGTCGGTGCGCACACGCTTCGCCACGGCGATCTGTGCCTGCCCCTATTGTTGCTGCCTGTTACGTTGCCCTTCGCCTGGGTACGGCGCCAGACTACACGCGGTCACCAATTTGTCAAGAAGGTTTTCGCGATGGGTGCCAGCTGCGAGTTTCGAACCGCCGAATCCAGTGTGGCGTTTTCGGAAGGCACCGCTTGGCACACGAATGTTCGGCCCGCGCGAGGAATGCCCCCTGGCCGATTCGAACGGCCGACCTAGTGCTTAGAAGGCACCCGCTCTAGTCCACTGAGCTAAGGGGGCAGCGTCGCGGATTATAAGGAGCCAATTCGAATTTCCCTCCCCCCTCGGGACGGCAGGGTCGGGGCAGCTACTCCCGAGCAGCCTGCGCCAGGACTCGTGAGGCGCGCCACCCCGGTCCCTCGAGTACGACGACCGACACGAGAATCAGCGCCCCGCCCAGGTACTGAATGGGGTTCGCGCTCTCACCGAGCACGATGATCGCAAGCAGCACGGTGCTGACCGGTTCGAAGGTGCTGAGGATCGCCGCTCGCGACGGGCCGACCATGCGGAGACCGAGGATGAAGGTGAGCACCGGAATCGTCGTGCCGATGACGGCAAAGCTCGCGATCAACAGCGCCCTGGGCGCCGTCCATGTGACGGCCAGCTGCTGAGTTAGCGCCGCATAGCCACCCCAGACCAGGGCAGCGGCCGTCATGATCGTCGCCGTGGATGAGACCGGCGGCAGGCCGGGCAAGAGGCGGCTGCCGTACAGGATGTAGGCGGAGTAAAAGGCCGCCGAGCCGAGCCCGAGGATGATGCCGAGCGCAGGCGCGGCATGAACCTGAGCTTCCACGACGAACACCGTGCCAACCGAAGCAAGGGCGACCGCCGCGAGCTTCGCCCAACCCAGCGATTCACCGAATAGAAGCGCGGCCAGCAGCGTCACGACGACCGGGTACGTGTAAAGGAGGAGCGCGTTGGTCGACGCGGGGATGAAGTGCAGCGCGTTGAAATAGCTACCCGATTGCCCCACATAACCGGCCCCGCCCATGATTACCAGCCCGATAAGGCTTCGGCGTGGTGGCAGCGGTTCGTGGATGAGTCGGGCGACTAACCAAAGGAGTACCGCCGCGCCAGCAAACCGGTAGCTCAGAAGCTGGGGTGTCGTCAGCTGCAAACGATACGCGAGCTTTCCAAAAATCCCCAGCACGCCGAAGCAGAAAGCGGAGCCGATGACGAGCGCGACGCCCGTGGCATTCCGGTTAGCCGCGGGCGGACGCACCCGCCAATTCTATGAGGCACTACTGAACGATCACGGGTGTATAAGCCAGCGCCAGCGGGTTGTAGCTTTCCGCCACAGTGCCGTTACCCTGGGTCGCTAGCTTGTAAGACAGCACCTGGCCGTAGCCCGATCCCGATGTCCCACCGCCGAGGTTGACGTTATCGTCCGGCGCGACGATCGCTCCCTTGATGCTGATGCTGCCGCCACCACCCACGTTGACGACCATGCTGCCGAGACCGATATGCAGGGCGCAGGCGCTTGTCGCGCACCCTGCGGCGGACAGAGCCGCCGCCGTTGTGTAGTTTAGGCTCGTGCCGATTTCGTGGGTGTAGTCGACATAGACCACGATGTTGTGGTAGCGAGGCGAGGAGCTGAGGTAGACGGTCGAGTTTGCCCAGATCGAAAACTGGTTATCGTCGCCCCAGGTGCTGTTGTTTGTGCAGTAGTACTGCCCGGAGGCGGCCGGATTCTGGTTGGTGCAAGTTCCCGACTGATCCGTCCCGTGCGGGAAGAACACGAGCAGCACGCCGAAGTCAGGGCTGTTGCAGGCGAACTTTACCGAGCCGCCGTCGGCTCGCGATAGGGTAACGCCACCGCTACCTGTGAACCCCAGGGGGCA
>VBHQ01000136.1 GCA_005880395.1 Chloroflexota bacterium | reverse complement strand
CGACTCGAGGTCGACGACCGGCAGATCCCGACCGGCCGCCTCAGCCAGGTCGAGGGCTCGGCATTGGACTTTCTCGAGCCTCGGGCGATCGGCGCCACCCGGCTCGATACCGCTTTTACCAGCCTGATTCCGGAAGCGGACGGGTTGACCCGGATCGTGATGGAGAGCCCTGCCGGTCGCCGGAGCACTCTCTGGATGGATCCCGCCTACGGCTACGTGATGGTCTTCACCGGGGACACCATCCCGGACACCCGCCGGCGAAGGCGCGGCCTCGGGCTGGAGCCGATGACCTGCGCCCCGAACGCCTTCCGGACCGGTCTCGGCCTGATCACGCTGGCGCCGGGTGAGTCGACGAACAGCTCCTGGGGAATTTTTGCAGTAGTTTAGGCCCCCAACTCACTATCATCGAATCAGCGGTCTTTGCGGACATTGTCGCAGTCTGCCAATATCAGATCTGGTACCGACGCGCGTAGCGGGAGGGAAAGCAACCGGTGTATCGCAAGATCTACGTGCCCCTCGACAACTCGGACCACTCCAACGCGGCGATCGAGGTGGCCGTTCGCCTGGCGCAAGCCACCCAGGCTCAGCTGATCGGCTGTCATGTCTACGCGGCCCGCATGCACGATGTCCGGTTCAAGCAGATGGAATACACCCTGCCGGAGGAATACCAGCAGGAGCAGGAGCTGGAGCGACAGCGCAAGATCCACGATTCGCTGATCACGCGCGGGCTGCAGCTGATCTCCGACTCCTACCTCGACGTCATGAAGGCCGCCTGCGACCGAGCCGGGCTTCCCTTTGACTACAAGACGTTCGACGGCAAGAACTGGGAATGCCTGGTCGACGACATCACCGGCTCCGACTACGACCTGGTGATCATGGGCGCGCTCGGGATGGGCGCGGTGAAGGACAGCATGATCGGCAGCGTGACCGATCGCGTCGTCCGGAGGGTTCGGGTCGACTCACTCGTGGTTCGGGACACGCATCCGTTCCGGGAGGACGCATCGAACCGGATTGTGGTGGCCATCGATGGCAGCCCGCAGTCGTTTGCCGGCTTGCGGACGGCGTTGGAGCTGGCGCGCGTCTTCGAGAAGCAGGTTGAGGCGGTTTCCGTCTACGACCCTTACCTCCATTACGCGATGTTCAACGGCATCGTCGATGTCCTCTCGGCTGAGGCCTCCAAGGTCTTTCGGTTCAAGGAGCAGGAGCAGCTGCATGAGGAGATCATCGATACCGGGCTGGCGAAGATCTACGAATCGCATCTTCGAGTGGCCGCGTCACTGGCCAATGACGAGGGGGTCGACATCAAGACGACCCTGCTCGACGGCAAGGCGTTCAAGAAGGTGCTGCAATACGTCCGCCAGGACCCGCCATGGTTGCTCCTGACGGGCCGAATCGGCGTGCACTCGGCGGCGGAGATGGACATCGGCAGCAACAGCGACAACCTGCTCCGCCTCGCACCGGTCAGCGTCCTCCTCTCCAGCCGGACCTTCGTCCCGCCGATCGATGTGCAGGCGGAGGCGAGCACTCGATCATCAGCTCGTCGATCATCGATCTCGCGGTTTCCGAGGTAATGCCGGAGCATGCCGCTCGAGCGATGGGCGTGGAGCCGGCAAAGGTCAGGGCGACGATGGCCGGATCCGAGGGCGTCGAGACCTGGGTGTGCCGTCGCTGCGGGCGGCCCTCACGTGGCGGACAGCCGGACGCCTGCCCGGTTTGCGACGGGACTGGTTTCCAGCGGGTCGATAAAGCCGCCATTGCCGCCGCCGCCACCCGGGAAGGGGATGTCGAAGAAGAGGTCGCCTTCGACGGCTTCAAGGTCAAATGGACCGCCGAGGCGAAGGAGATTCTCAATCGCGTGCCCAAGGGCTACGAACGCCGTCGGGTCAAGGCGCGCATCGAGAAAATCGCCCGCGTCCAGCGCCTGCCAAGCATCACGAGGGAGTTCGCCGATGCGAATCTCGATGAGGCCTACGCGCCCGTCGCCGAGATCGTCGGCGATCAAGGATTTCCCTCCCCCTCCGGGGGAGGGCAGGGTGGGGGCGAAGCAACACTTACCTGGACCGACGACGCGGTCGAACGCATGGAGCGCGTTCCGGCCGGCTTCATGCGGATGCTCGCCCGCACCAAGGTCGAGGAATTCGCCCGGAAGATTCGCGCCGAAAGCATCACCAGGGACGTCGTCGAAGGTGGCCTCGTCGATGCGCGTCTGATGATGGACCAGGCGCTCAAGGCGCATTCGCCCGAGGTCGTCAAGGCGGCGATACAGGCTCACGGCCATCCAAACGGCAATGGCTCCAAGCCGCTCGAGCCGTCACCCGGTTGGACCGAGGACGGCGTGCGGCGCCTGAACGAGGTCGAGATCCAGGCGCAGGAAAAATTTGAGCCCGCGCGCGCCCGTGAGCTGGCGCAACATGCCGCGGAGTCGCGCGCGGCGCGCACCTCTGAGGCGATCAACGCCGCCTTCCTCGAGCGGCTCGGGATCAAGATCGGCTACGGCCATCCGCTCAGCCCCAAGACGTTCGAGCATCACTTCACCTGGACGCCCGAGGCGGAGGCCCGCTTGCAGAACCTTCCCTCGTACTGTCGCGAGCTGAGCCGCTGGCGCGTCGAGTGGACGGCCGCGCAGAAGGGCCTGGGACCGGTGATCACGCCGGAAGCGATGGACGTCAAGTTCGAGATGTGGGATGAGGTCTCGCAGGCGTTGCAGGCTAGGGGTCGATCGATGCCCTGGGACTCCGACGCCGCGGGACGGCTCGAGAACATGCCCGACTTCGTCAAGGGACAGGTGATGCAGGCGATCGAGGGCAATGCCCGCGAGCTCGGGCAGGAGCGGGTCACCGCCAACGTGATGGACACCGTGATCCACAAGTGGATCGAGACCGGCGACTTTCATGAGGGACGATACGGCTTCCGAGCCTAGCCTGCTTTCGACCAGTGGACTGACGCGGGCCTACCGTGGTGGCAAGGGCGTCTTCGATGTCAGCCTCAAACTCAGTGCCGGCGAGATTTTTGGGCTGATGGGCCCGAATGGCTCGGGGAAGACCACCTTGCTGCGCCTGCTCGCCACGGCCGCCAATCCGACGGCTGGCCGGATCAGCTGGTTCGGCACCACCGATTTTCGCGATCCGTCGGTCCGGCGCCGGCTCGGCATCATGCTGGACCAACCCGCGCATTTTGAGCAGATGACCGGATATCAAAATGCCTGGTTCTTCGCGCGGCAGTTTGGGCTGTCCGAGGACTTCGCGCGTGAACGCCTCGATGAGCTCTTCAACTGGTCGGGGCTGTCCGAGGCACGCGGCCAGCTGGTCGGCGAATACTCGCTCGGCATGAAGCGCCGGCTCAACCTGGTTGAGGCCCTGGTGCACCGGCCCTCGATCCTGCTGCTTGACGAGCCGACACTGGCGCTCGACTATCGCGGCGAGCTCGACCTGATCGAACGTCTGCAGCTGCTGGGCCTGACCGGCACCGCGGTCGTCCTCGCCACCAACGATGTCCACCTGGCCGAGCGGCTCTGCGACTACATCATCTTTCTGCACAACGGGCGGGTGATTCGGGAGGGTCGCGTACCGGACATGCTGACCGAGGTCGCCGGATCGAAGGAGGTCGAGCTCCAGCTGAACTCCCCGGTTGACCTGGACGGTCTCCGGCGGCTTGCGGCCGTCGAGGGGGCGAGCGTGCAGGGCGACGTTGTCCATGTCGTGCTGTCGCGCGGCGCCAACCCTGCCCAGGTGCTCGCCGTCCTCAACGGGACCGCCGATCTCGTCAGCGTGATGCGCGTCCGGCAGCCGAATCTCGGCGATCTCTTTTTGAAACTGACCGGCGTGGTCCTGCCGGCGGCGCACCGATGATGCTCGCCTCCACAATCTGGCAACGCGAGTTGATCGAGTTCGCGCAGCGGCGGCGCGCGCTCGTGATCAAGCTCGCCTTTCCCCTGCTGGTCGCCATCCCGCTGGTGCTGAGCGGGGCGCCGCCGATCTACGCGGCGATGGGCATCACGATGCTTGCGGCGATCATCGGCGCGCTTGGTGCGGCAGCCGTCTTGAGTCGCGAACGGCAGTCAGGCCTGACCCTCCGCTATCGCACGCTGCCAGTCAACCCGGGTCGTCTCCTGATCGAACGGCTCGGGACGAGCGCCGCCATCGACTTCATGCAGCTGACCCCGGTGCTGTTGCTGATCGCGCTGCGCCACCCTTCGCAGTTCGCCTGGTGGCCGGCGCTCATGCTCGGAACGGCCGCCGTGCTCTTGATCGGAAACCTGTTGGGCGCGTTGGCAAGCACGCTGTCGAATTCCCCGGGCGAAGTCATGCTCTACGTCGTCGTCCCGCTCCTACCCTTGCTCTACCTCTCGGGCGTCTTCACGACGCTCGACCAGCCGGCGCTGCTCCTGATCTCGCGCCTCTTGCCGTTCGGCTACCTGCATGAAGCCGTGCTCGGGACCCTTGGCGGCCAGCCCAACCTGCTTCCCTGGGAAACGCTGCTCGGTGCGTTCGGCTTCCTGGTCGGTGCCGCGGGCCTGACCGGCCGTCTTGGCCGTCGCGTTCTTGAGACCGACTGACCGGCATGACCGCGCTCGCCGCGTTGCAGTCGACCTTTAGCGTCAATCAGCCGCCGGTCCAGATCCCTGTCATCACCAACCGCTGGGTCGTGGGCGTCGTCTTTCTCGTCCACATCATCTTCGGCTCGTTCACGATGGGCGCGCTGGTCTTAGGTCCCACCTATGAGTGGATTGGCCTTCGCCGGGAGGACCCGCGATTCGAGCGCTACGCCCGGGCGCTGGGCAACGTGAACCAGAAGATTTTCAGCCTCGGGGCCACGCTGGGCGGCATGGCGGTCATCGTCCTCGTCGGCCTCTACTCGAAATTTTTCGTCACCCTCATCAGCCTCTTCTTCTGGCCGGTGGTGGTCGCCTTCACCATCTGGTTCTTCACCATCGGCGGGATCCTCCTGTACAACCTCCGCTGGGATCAGATGCAGACGCGCAAGGGGCTGCACATCGCCATCGTCTATGGCACGGCGCCCACCGAGCACATCTTCCTCGTCATCATCGTCGCGCTCGACAGCTACATGCTGACGCCAGGGACCGGGATTGGCGCCTTCTTCAACGCCTCGTATCTCCCGGAGCTCGGCCACCGGTTCGTTGGCAACCTGTCGTGGGCATCGTTTTTTATCGCTGGGGTCGCGGCCGTCTACGCCGCGGCCAGTCGCCAGCCGGTGAATCGCCTGTATTTCCACTGGGCGGCTCGTACCAGCCTGGTCGTGGGCTTCGTGACGCTCGCAATCCAGATTGCGCTGGGCGCTGTCTTCATCGAGAGCATCAAGCACGCGTCACCCGGCGCCTTCCAGTACTCGGTGACCGGCCCATTCGCCTGGCTCTGGCTGGTCCAGGCCACATTCATCGCGATCCTGCTGATCGGCAGCAACCTCTACTTTGCGCAATCGCGGCCAACCCCAGCCGGGCCGGCGCTGACCGCGATCGTGATCATCACCGGGCTCGCGACCATGCTGCCGGCGGCCCTTTACCCGAAGAACCTCTTCTGGCTTCGCTATGTCGCGATGGCGATCGCCGTCGCGATCAGCCTGGCGCACTGGCTGATCTCTCGACCCGGGCGGCATCGCTTCGTCCAGGAACTGCGCCGGAGCAGCCAGGTGACGCTGGCCGTCACCGGCGCAACAGCGCTCGTGCTTTTTCTCTTGATGGGCGTCATTCGCGAGACGGCGCGCAGTAACTACACGGTCTATGGGGTGATGACGGAAAACGACAGCTACGGCATCTTCCAGCCGCCGACCAAGGGCTACTACCCGTGACGTGCAACGTTTCCCTCCCCCGCTGGGAGAGGGCAGGGTGGGGGCACTCGCGTGGGTGACATCCAGACCTACTTCTACCTGGCACTGATCAGCCTGGTGATGGTCACGCTCACCCTGCTTTTCATCGGCATCGCCTTTCGCAGCTTGCGGCGCTGGCGGCGGCAAGCGACCGGGCAGGGGATGCTTCTCATCTGGTTGATCGGCGGGGCGACAACGGTCGCGTTCCTGTTCGTCGTGCTCGGAACGGTGGGCGTCCTCTATGGATTCATTCGCTATGGGGCTTCGTGATCCGCGGCGGCTGAGCCGCCGCCAGTTCGGGCTGCTGGGGACACAGGTCGCCGGAGCCACGGTCGCGATCCTGCTGGGCATTCCAATCGTCGGCTTCATCCTTTCGCCGCTGTTCCGGCGGCAGCCCGTCGCCGAGGCCACAGTCGGCGACATCTCGAATGTGCCGGACCGCCAACCGACGAAGTTTGTCGTTCAGTTTCCCGCCGGCGATTGGACGAGTGCAAAGGTCAACGCCGCGGTCTACGTCGTGCGGACTGGCAGCGACCTCAAGATCTTTTCCAACACGTGTACCCACATGCAATGTCCGGTTCATTGGGATGCCTCGCTGAACGAGTTTCTCTGTCCCTGTCACGGCGGCCTCTACGACATGGACGGCCGGAATGTTGGCGGCCCGCCGCCGAAACCACTGCCGCAGTATGTCCATCGCCTCGACGGTACCACGCTCTACGTGGAAAACCGATTCACGGAGTCGCTGTGATCCGCGAACGCGTCGCCTCCGCGTACAACTGGTTCGACGAGCGCACGGCCGTCCGCAGCCTGGTGCGCAAGGGGCTCTACGAGGCCGTACCGGTCCGGGGCTCGTGGTTTTACACGCTGGGCAGCGCGACGCTCATCCTAATTCTCCTCCAGCTCATCACCGGCATCTTTCTAACGATGCTCTACGTGCCGTCGGTCACCGAGGCCTGGGCCAGCCTCGAGTTTCTCAAGCAGCACGATGCCTTCGGCTCGATCGTCCGCGGCATCCACCTCTGGTCCGCCTACGTGCTCCTATTCGTCCTCGGTCTGCACATGATTCGGACGTTTTTCTCTGGCTCCTACAAGCGACCCCGCGAGCTCAACTGGGTGACTGGCACCGGCCTGTTCGTCCTGGTCCTCGGAATGGCGATCACCGGTGCCTTCCTCCCCTGGGACCAGGCGGCGTATTGGACCGCGGTGGTCGTCACGAATATCCCGGCCTACACACCGCTGATCGGATCATTCGTTCGCGCGCTGTGGCGCGGCGGGGATTTTGTCGGACCTGTCACCCTTGTCCGAACCTTCGGAATCCACGTCTGGCTGATTCCCGTCATCCTGTTTCCGCTGATCGGCGCCCACCTCGCCCTGCTGCGCAAACACGGCGAGCACGGCTCGTACGTGAACTATCTCGGGGCCTACCGCGCGCGCGAAGGCGTCGATGTGCCACCAGCGCCAAAGCAGCGCCCGATCGAACCCCCCTACCCGGCGGCGCCTTCAGAGGAGGTGTGGGCGGCACCGCTTGAGACCGAGGACTTCTATCCACATCAGACCTTCAAGGACGGGATCGTCTCGGCTGTCCTCGTTGTCGTCGTCTTCGTCCTCGCGGTTGCCATCGGCGCACCGCTCGAGGCGATCGCCGATCCTTCGACGACGAACTACACCCCGGTGCCGGAATGGTTCTATCTTCCCC
>VBHQ01000135.1 GCA_005880395.1 Chloroflexota bacterium | reverse complement strand
CAGGCCACTGACGACAACGACCCCCACCTGCGAGAGATCCTTCGCGAGGCGATGCGCGACGCGTTGCCCGTAAGGGGTCGCTCGACGCGACCCGACCACCGCAATCGTCGGGCCGGCCGGAATGCGTCCATCAACAAACAGCCGGGCAGGTGGATCGTGAATCTGTTTCAGCAGTCGCGGATACGCAGGATCGGTCAGCCAGATAAGGGTGGTTTGCCTGTCACGCTGCCCCTGGTTCTCAGCCACTTTCCCGGTACTGGAGGGCCTCGGCCACGTGTGCCTGGCGGACATCGTCGCTCGCGTCGAGGTCGGCGATGGTGCGGGCGACGCGCAGCACCCGATGGAGCGCCCGGCCGCTGAGGTGCAGGCGCTCGCCGGCGAGCTCCAGCAGCGACTGACTCCCGTTGTCCAGCAGGACGTCGCGTCGTAACTGCGTCCCGCTGAGCGCACCATTGAGCGGCCCGTCGGAACGGCGCCGCGCCTGCCGGTCGCGAGCCGCGACGACCCGATCCCGGACGGAGGCACTGGCCTCGGGGACCAGGTCCGTGCGCAACAGCTCGCCCGCCGACTGCCGCGGCACGGTCACCTGGAGGTCGATCCGATCGCGGATCGGCCCCGAGAGCCGGGCTCGATACCGCTGCCGGTCGGGCGGGGTGCATTCGCAAAAGCGTTTGGGATCGCCGGCGAAGCCGCAGGGGCAGGGATTGGCAGCCGCCACCAGGATGAAGCGCCCGGGTAGCACGGCATGGCCACGGGTCCGGGCGACCGCGATCCGTCCCTCCTCCAGCGGCTGGCGGAGCGACTCGAGCGCGTCGCGCCGGAACTCCGTGATCTCGTCGAGAAACAGCACGCCTCGATGCGCCCGGGTGACCTCGCCGGGCCGGGGCGCGGCGCCTCCACCGCCCACCAGGGCGGCGGCCGAGATGGTGTGATGGGGTGCCCGCAAGGGTGGGACATCGAGCAGGCCGGTGCCCGGCGGCAGCATGCCGACACAGGAGGCGATGGACGTCACTTCGACCGCTTCGGGGTGAGTCAACGCCGGCAGGATTCCGGGCAGTGCCCGCGCCAGCAACGTCTTCCCCGCCCCGGGCGGACCGACCAATAAAAGATGATGCGCACCGGCCGCCGCGATTTCGAGCGCCCGCTTCGCGTGCGCCTGTCCACGGAAGGTGCCGCAGGCCAATAACCGGCGCACTGGTTGCGATCCTCGCCTCCGGGACGTTGCCAACCGGGACATAGAACCGGCGCACACCCAGCCGATCGAGGTGGGCGGCAATCGGCAGCGTTCCGCGGATCGGTCGCAGTGAGCCGTCGAGCGCCAGCTCGCCCAGCCAGGCGGCTTCGCGAGAAAGGCTTCGATCCTCGGCGGCGTTGACCACCGCCGCGGCGATGGCCAGGTCGAACCCGGTCCCCTCTTTGGGAAGCTGCGCCGGCGCCAGGTTGACCGTGACCCGCCGCCCCGGGAACTGGAATCCGCTGTTGTTGATCGCGATCTTGACCCGTTCGCGCGCCTCCTGCAGCGCACGGTCGCCGAGCCCGACGATATGGAAACCCGGTAAGCCGTCGGCGATGTCGGCTTCGACCTCGACGCGCATCCCCTCGAGACCGAAGAGCGTCCCCGAGAGCGCCCTGGCCAGCACGACCGCATCTTACACGGTTTTGTATATCTGTCTCGGACAGTATCGTTACGGCGAAAATGTCCGCCGATGGAGAGCGTGATGAATTGGCGACGCGCCGGAGCACGCACGATGGGCTGGCTGACGACGCTTTCCTACCGGCTCAACCGCCGGGTCACGATCGGGCCTGGCCTGCTGGGCAATGGCCGCCTGCGCATCGTCGGACCGGGCCGGGTCACGCTCGCCGGCCAGGTCAATGCCTGGTCGCACGCCGAGGTGAACCGGCTGGTCACGACCAATTCCGACGCCGTTATCAACGTCGGTCGAAATACGCGCCTCAACGGCTGCACGATCGTCGCCGCGGAACGCGTCGACGTGGGTGCCGATTGCGTGCTCGGCTCCTGCGAGATTCGCGATCATCTCCCCTTCCCGCGCTCGGCGGCGCAACATCCTCAAGCCGACCTCGCCGCGCCCGTGATGATCGAGGAAAACGTGTGGATCGGTGGCCAGGTCTCGGTGCTACCCGGCGTCCGCATTGGTCGCGACTCCGTGATCGGCATGCATGCCGTGGTCTTCAGCGATATACCTCGCGGCGTGATCGCTGGTGGCAACCCGGCGCGAGTGCTTCGGCCGCTTGAGGATCCTGACCGGCGGGGATAATCGAACCGTGAAGGCGAATCCGCCACCAACGATCTGCGATCAATGCAAGCACATGCCCCGTTGGCAACGCATCAATGGCCCCGATCAGCCGGTGCGGCTCGAGGATGGCCGGCAGGTGACCCGCCGCGGACAGGTTTGGGTTTGCACGCATTGCGGGCACCAGGTGCCGGTGTCCTTCGAGGCATGGACGTAACGAGGCTGCCGGCGACGCGGGCGAACACCGACATTGGGCGCCGGCTCGAGCGGCTTCAACAACACCTACACCGGCGGGTTCGTCGCGGCATCGAGGTCGCGCCGCCGCTGCTGCGAGCCGGCGTTCTGGTCCCTCTCCTCATCGGCCACGACGGTCCTGAGCTGCTGTTTACCCGCCGGACGGAAACGGTGCTGACCCATAAGGGTCAGATCTCATTCCCTGGCGGTCAACGCGAGGACGTCGATCTGGAAACGATCGAAACCGCGTTACGCGAAAGCTACGAGGAGATCGGCCTCGACACGTCGAGGGTCACCGTCCTCGGCGAGCTCGATGATGTCTTCACCTCGGTGAGCGCTTTTGTCATCACCCCTGTGGTTGGCGTCGTCGCCGGTGGCACCGACAAGCTGCGTCCGGCACCCGACGAGGTCAAGAGCCTGCTGGTCGTGCCGCTGAGCACGCTCGATGGTCCCGGCGTTCACACGACGGAGACACGTCGGGTGGATGACCAGCGCTACCGCATCCACTATTACCGGGTCGGCGACGACATCATCTGGGGCGCCACCGGACGGATTGTCTATCAGTTCCTGCAGGCCTGGCAGGAGACCGCCTGACGCCCCGGACTCAGTCGATCGCGTTCTTGACGTGGTCGACGCGGATGAGGCGGCCGTTTGCCATCGTCAGGCCGACGACGTCGAAGCGGACTGGACCGCGATGCGGACGCATCTTTAAGTAGTAGAGCGCGAGCTGTCGGAGCTTGCGGATCTTGCGTCCGTCGACCGCCTCCTGGGGCAGGCCGTAGCCATGCCCGGCCCTGGTCTTCACCTCGACGAAGACCAGCGTGTTTCCGTCCTTTGCGACCAGGTCGAGCTGACCAAGCGGGGTTCGAACATCGGCGGCAACCACGTCGTAGCCGATCTCCCGCAGATGCTCTGCCGCGAGGGCCTCGCCGCTAAGCCCGAGCGGATTGACTGGCGTAGGCGGCCGCCTCCAATTCCGCTCGTGTCCGGATCGAGATGAACGAGCGGCGATGCAAGGGACTGAGGCCGTGTCGGTCCATGGCGGCGAGATGCTCGGGCGTGGGATAGCCCTTGTGCACCTCGAAGCCATAGCCGGGAAAGTTCTCGGCCAGCCGCATCATCAGGCGATCTCGGGTCACCTTTGCCAGGATGCCGCCGCACATGATCGAGATTGAACGCCGGTCGCCCTTGACGATCGGCAGCTGGGGCGCCAGCGACTCGGGCAGCAGGAATCCGTCCACCAGCAGGTAATCGATCGGCCGGCGGAGCTGCTGTAAGGCGATGGCCATCGCCCACCGGTTCGCCCTCGAAACGCCAACGCGATCGATTTCATCGACCTCGATGATGCCGACGCCCCAGGCTTCCGCGCCCTCCAGGATGCAGTCGTAATAATGCTCGCGTTCCTCAGCCGTCAGCAGCTTGGAGTCGTCGATGCCGTCGCACTGGAAGTACGGGCGCATGATCGCGGCCCCGGCAACCACCGGTCCGGCCCACGGTCCACGGCCGGCTTCATCCACGCCCGCGACGGTCGCGTAGCCAAGCCCGAAGGCCTGCCGCTCGAAAACCCAGAGGTCGCGGTCAGCTTTCCGCGGTTTCTGGCGTTTCTTCGGTGATGGCGGGCCGGTCGGCGGTTGCGGCGCCGGCGGTGCCGGCCTGGCGCTTCTCGCGGATGCGGGCACTCTTTCCAACTTTTCCTCGCAGGTAGTACAGCTTCGCCCGTCGAACTTTGCCATGCCGGACCACATCGATCCGGTCGATGCGGGGCGAATGGAGCAGAAAGCTGCGCTCGACCCCAACCCCGTGGGCGATCCGGCGGACCGTGAAGGACTCTTTGGTCCCGCTCCCACGGAGCCCGATGACGGTGCCCTCGAAGATCTGCACACGTTCACGGTTGCCTTCCACCACCCGCGCATGGACCTTGACCGTGTCGCCGGCAGTCAACGACGGTACTTTGGCCTTCTTTGCCTCAGCCTGGAGAAGGTCAATGACGTTAGACACGGCGTACAAGGATATCACTCATGCGGGGAAATCTCCGCCGACCCCTGACGGACTATTTCTCGCCACCAAGCAGGTCGGGCCGGCGCCGTCGGGTCCGGTCGGCCGCTTGTTCCCGACGCCAGCGTTCGATCTGCGCATGGTGTCCCGAGAGCAGCACCTCGGGAACCGCGTGCCCTTCAAATGAGGACCATCGCCGGAAGCTCTCCTCCAGTCAACACATAGTCGCCGATGGAAATCTCCTGGTCCACCAGGTGCGCCGCCACCCGCTCGTCCACCCCCTCGTACCGGCCGCAGATGAGGTAGAGGTCGGCGTGCCCCGAGAGCTGACGGACGACCGCCTGATTGAGCAACGTCCCCTGGGGACTCATCAGGATCACCGGCCCTTTGCCGGCTCGAGCGCGAACGGCCTCGAAGATCGGCTCGGGTTTGAGCACCATGCCGGCACCGCCCCCATACGGCACGTCGTCGACCTGCCGGTGCCGATCGTGCGTGTAATCACGAAGGTTGTGAATCCGAAGGCTGATAAGTCCCGCGGCCATCCCTCGGCCGGTAACGCCGGAGGTCAGCGGGCCGGGAAAAAGCGCCGGAAACAACGTCAGCACCTCGAAGTTCATGGCTCGGCCTCGTCGGGCAGGTCGACCATGATGATGCCCTTGTCCGGCTCGATGCCCCGGACGACGCTCTTGAGCATCGGCACGAGGACCTCGCGTTGCCCGTCTGCCACGCGAAGGACGTCGTTCGCCGCATATGAGAGGACTTCCTCCACCCGACCGAGGCTTCGCTGACGCCTCGCATCGAAGACCGAGAGACCAACGAGTTGAAAGTGGTAATAGTGGTCGACCGGCAAGCTTCGCGCCGCGGCCAGGGGCACCGTACAGTACAAGCCGGTCAGTGCCTCCGCCGCGGTGCGGTCCTTGATTTCGTTGAAGTTGACGAGCAAGCTTCCGTCCTGCTCCTGCGAACGCGTCACCGTGAGGCGCCGGCCATCAACCTCAACCGAGTTGCCAGCGGCAAACCGGTCCGGAAAATCGGTCAAGAGCTCGACTCGCATGGCGCCTCCGACGCCGTGCGCTTTGGTGATCCGGCCGATGCGTAGCTCGGTGGGATCGCCGGGCGTCACACGATCTCGACCATCACCCGATCGTGGTTCTTGAGGGCCGCCGCCCGAACCACCGCGCGGATGGCGTCGATGTTGCGCCCGCCGCGGCCGATCACCTTACCGACATCGTCATTGTCGAGCGAAACCTCGACCCGGTTGGTCCGCTCGCCTTCGACCATGGCGACCTTCACGTCGTCGGGCTTGGAGACCATCGCCTTGATGATGTAGCTGACGAGGTCCGTGTAGTCGTGCATGCTCAGGCCTCCGCGGTCGCGGCGGCGGGCTGCGCGGCCGGCGCGCCGGTTTCCGGGCTCGACGCTGCCTTCGGAGGCTTGGTGGGCCGCTTCTTGGCCGATTCCTTCGGAAGCAGTCCCTGATCGATGAGGAACGCGCGGGCGGTATCGGATGGCCGGGCCCCTTTCTGCAGCCAGCCTCTGACCTTCTCCTGGTCGATGTTGAGCTTGACCGGCTCGGTCATCGGATCGTAGGTTCCGAGGATTTCGATGAACTTGCCATCACGCGGTGAGCGGGTGTCGGCCACCACCAGCCGGTAAAACGGGTGTTTCTTCGCGCCGATGCGTCGCAGTCGAATCTTTACGGACAAGTAAAACCTCCTTTGATTGTCAGCCTCGTAACAGTTGCGCGGGATCGATGGGCAATCCCTTGATGCCTCTTCCCTTCCCCATCTGTCGCATCAGTTGCTGCATCTGCTGAAATTCAGCTGATCATCGGTCGGCATGGCGCCGGCCAGATTCTTGATCTTTCCGGCGCCCGGCAGCATGCCGATGATGCTCTCGAGCGGGCCCATCTTTTTCACTTGCTTGAGCTGGTCCATGAAGTCGGTCAGCGTGAGCTGCCCGGTCCGCAGCTTCTTTTCCATCGTCCGGGCCTGCGATTCGTCGACGTGCTCCTGCGCCTTCTCGATCAACGTCAGGACGTCACCCATGCCCAGGATGCGGGAGGCCATCCGATCGGGATAGAAGACCTCGAGGTCGGTGAGCTTCTCGCCGACGCCGACGAACTGGATCGGGCAGCCGGTTACCGCTCGGAGCGAGAGGGCGGCACCGCCTCGAGCATCGCCGTCGAGCTTGGTCAGAATTGCACCGGTCAACGGGATCGTTTGCTGAAAGGCGCTCGTGATGTTGACGGCCTGCTGTCCGGTCATGGCATCGAGCACGAGCAGCCGGTGCCGCGCCGGGACCGCCGCGGTGATCTGCTTGAGCTCGTCGAGCAAGTCCTGGTCAACCTGGAGCCGACCGGCGGTGTCGACGAGGACGACGTCCGCGTTGACCCGTCGGGCCTCCGCCAGGGACTCTCGCGCAATCGCGATCGGATCTTTGCCGCGCGGCGCAAAGGCCGGCGCGTTGATGCTCTTTGCCAGCACTTCCAACTGCTCCATCGCCGCCGGGCGGCGAACATCGGTTGAGACCAGCAGGGGTCGATGCCCTTCACGCCGAACGAAGAGCGCCAGCTTTCCGGCCGTGGTCGTCTTGCCGGATCCCTGCAGACCCGCCAGCACGATCACCGTCGGCGGCAACGGGCCGTACGTCATCGGCACCCGCTCGCCGAGCAGCCCGGTCAACTCCTCATCGACGATCTTGACCAGCTGCTGCCCGGGGTTAAGGCTTTCCATCACCTCGGCGCCGACCGCCCGGACGCGGATGCTGGCGATGAAATCCTTGACGACCTTGTAGTTGACGTCCGCCTCGAGCAGGGCGAGACGAACCTCCCGAAGGCCATTGTCGACGTCTGCCTCATTGAGCTTGCCCCGGCCGGTCAGCTTCTTGAGCGCCTGATCGAGGCGATCAGTCAGCGACTCAAACACGCTGGGCTCGCTCCAGCCGCAGCTTGCGCTCGTAATCGTCGAGGTTGGCGGTGGTTCGGCGCACGACGTCATAGACCGCGGTCCGGGAGACCCTTTCGCGGTGCGCGATCTCGCCATACGACCAATCAAGCTCCCAGGCAAGGTGCAGGATATGCCGCTGGTGATCGGTCAACAGCGAACCATAGAGGTCGAGCAGCCGGAGCTGTCGCTGCCGGCGTCTAGCACTGTCAAGCATTTGCCCTTGACAGTATAACGGCGATTAGCGCCGGTCTCGCGTGCGGCGTTCCTCGTTGCCGACCACGAACTGCACCAGCCAGAGCATGCCCACGACCGTGGCCGCGAGGGTAATCGCGCCGACGAAGCCCAGGCCGATCGCCAGCAGTAGGGTCAGCTCAGCTCGTCCTCGTCGGCCGGTTCGACACGCTCGTCCTGCAGGATTTCCATGGCTTGCGCCGCCTGCTCACGCGGCACCCAGAGGTCGACTGCGGCGAGCTCGCCGGCGATTTCCGGAATGACCGCGGCCATCGCTTCGTGGCGAAGGTGGACGGGAATCCCGTTTGCCTCCAGCACCGCTTTCCAGGTGTCTGCCTCCACAAGCCCGCTCGCGGTCGTCAGTTTCACGAACGCATCGGTGGTCTGCGCCGAATTCATGTGCCCTCCTCTGCGCGCAGCAGCGCGTCGAGGTATTGTTCGGGGTCGAATCGATTCAGGTCGTCGAGGCCTTCGCCAATACCGACCAGCTTCACCGGGACCGAAAGTTCCGCTTCGATACTAAGCACTACGCCGGCCCGCGCGCTGCCGTCCATTTTGGTGACGACCAGGCCCGTGAGTCCAATCGCCTGCTGGAAGACTCTGACTTGCTGTGCCGAGTTCTGGCCCACGTGCGCATCGAGGACGGCCAGTACTTCGTGCGGCGCTCGCTCATCCAGTCGCTGGAGCACGCGGCGGACCTTGCGCAGCTCTTCCATCAGGTCGCTCCGCGTGTGGAGTCGACCAGCGGTGTCGATGATCACCGGGTTCGCCCCCCGCGCACGGGCGGCCTGCACCGCATCGTATGCCACCGCCCCCGGGTCGGCGCCCGGCTGGTGGGCGACGACCTCGACCTGGGCGCGCTGGCCCCACAACTTCAGCTGGTCGATGGCAGCCGCCCGGTACGTATCGGCCGCCGCCAGCAGCGGCCGCCGTCCCTCGCGCCGGAGGAGGTCGGCGAGCTTGCCGATGGTTGTCGTCTTCCCCGATCCATTGACGCCCACGACCAGCAGCACGGCCGGCGTCCCATCAAGCTCCAGTTGACGAGACCGCGGGCGCATCTCGTCGAGCAGGTCAGCTTTCAGATAGCCGAGTGCCTGGGCCGGTGAGCGAAGATGCGCACCGGCCGCCTGGTTTCGAAGCTGATCGATGACCCGCTCGGTAACGCGAGCGCCGGCGTCGGCCGCGATCAGCGTCGCTTCGAGGTCGTCCCAGAATCCGGCATCAATCGCCGGTCGGCCGAAGACCTCCTTCATATCCGCGACATACGCCTGACGGCCCGCATCGAGGCTCTTCGCGAACCGCTTCCAGAATCCCTGACGCAGCGTCGACTCCGGCTCGACCGGCATGGCTGGGCTCGCTAAGCCGAGCGTTCACCCACCGGGACCAGATTGTCCTGGTGGAGCCGGACGGAGACGACCCGGGAGAGCCCGTGGTCGCCCAACGTCACCCCGTAGAGCGCCTGGGCCTGTGCCATCGTGGAGTGGTTATGGGTCACGATCAGAAATTGCTGATTGACGGCCAGCCGCTTGAGGACGCGGTTGAAGCGCACAACATTCGCATCGTCGAGCGCTGCATCGACCTCGTCCAGCACGTAGAACGGACTCGGATTTACCGCCTGCAGCGCAAACAGGAAGGCGAGCGCCGTCAAGGCCCGCTCGCCGCCCGACAGTAACGTCAGCGGCTGCAACCGCTTGCCCGGGGTTTGGGCCAGAATCTCGACGCCGTCATCGAGCGGGTTGCCTTCTTCGTCACCCTCGAGACGAAGGGTGGCCCGACCGCCGGGGAAGAGCTCGGCGAAGAATTCCTGGAAGTTGACCGCGACCGCCTGAAAGACGGTGCGAAACCGCCCGTCGATTTCGCCTTCAAGGCGCTCCCGAAGGGCACGTAGCTGCGCCGAGGCCTCGTCCAGGTCCTGGAGTTGGCTGCCAAGGGTGTCGCAGCGGTCACGCACCTGTTCGTACTCGTCCGGTGCGAGCAGATTGACCGGGCCCATGGCATCGAGCCGCCGCTGCAACCGGGAAACCTCGCGCTCGGTTTTCTGCCAGTCGACTTCCTCGGTCGGCTCGGCGTCTTCGTCGACCGTCTGGCCGTCTTGCCGAAGCGCCGCCGCGCAGCGCTCGACTTCGCCCTGAGCGGCGTCGCGCTCCATGGCGGCGGCTGCACCGGCGTCATCGGCATGGGCGAGCTGCACCTGGAGGGTGACATTGCGCTGCTCGTCGTCGCGAACCTGAGCGTCGAGGTTGGTGACCGCCTCGTCATCCGGTAGTGGCATCGCCTCGAGGGTGTTCAGCTCGGCTTGAAATGCCTCGGCGCGCTCCAACCACCGGCGCCGCTCCTCATTGATCAGCGCCGGCTGCAGCGCCAGCCCTTCTTCGGCGGCACGGCGCTGAGCCAGCTCGTCGCCATGGGTGCGAAGCACCTGCTGAGCTCGCTCGAGCTGCGGGCCAAGGTCCTCGGCGCGTTGCCTGGCAAGGGCGGCGCGCAACTCGCTCTCTTGGCGCTCCTCGACCGCGTTCGAAACGGCAGCTCCACCCCGGCTGATCTCGAGAATGAGCGCATCGAGTTCTCGCTCGATTGCCGACTCGCGTGCGTCAATCGCGGACTGGCGGCCGACCGCCTCGACTTGCTGTTCCTCTACCTGCTGGGAAAGGGCGGCCAAGCGGGCGGTCTGCTGACGGAGCTGCGCCTCCTGCTGACTCTCGCGCTTGACCGCGTCGCTGACGGCGGCGAGCCCCCCGGCCGCCTCCGCGGCGGCGCTGCGCGCGGCATCGAGTCGATCCAGGACCAGACGACGCTCTGCCAGCTGGCGTGAACGCTCACCAATGCGACGCTCGACATCGTCGGCGGCCCGCAGCGACGCCTCGCGCTCACCGCCGAGCGACTGCTCGGCGTCACGAATCCTGGCCTGGACCGCCAGCAGGGCATCTGCCCCTTTTCCGCCACGATACGAGACCGCGGTGACGACCTCTCCCGCGAACGTCACTGCGCGTAACCGCGGGTTGCTGTTCACGGTTCTTATCGCCTCGGCGCGGTCGGCGACCAGCACCGTTGCCTGCAAGAGCGACGCGAGGACGCCCGCCACCACCGGCGAGGCATGCACCAGGTCGCTCACCCGGACCAGGCCAGCTGCGATTCCATCGGATGCGTCCTGAACACCGGGCCAGAACAAGGTCTCGCGGGCGTGTTCGGCCTCCCGCAAGCCCGCGGCCGCCTGCTCGAAGCCGGACTGATCGGGCGCCAACCAGCCGTGGAGCCAGCCTTCGAGCGCCGCTTCCACCGCCGGGCGATACTGCGGCTCCACCTCGATCACCTCGAGTAGGCGATCCCAGGTGTCGCCGCCGGGCACCGGGCTCCAGCGCTGGGCGCCGTCGAGCAGCGTCCGCAAGGCCCCCAGCTCGGCTTCCAGCGCCCGCAGGCGTGCTTCGTGCTCGACAACCGCTTTACGGGCGGCCTCGAGCGCGGCCTCCACGTCGGCAACCTCTTGATCGATAGCGGTCGCCGTTAAGGTCGCCGCCTGCAGCGCCTCGTCGGCGGCGCTCGCCGTCGAGCGGCGAGTAGCGAGCTCAGCAGAAAGTGCCTCCTGCCGAACTGCCCAGGCGTCGAGCTGGTGACGAAGCTGCGCCTGCTGGTCGCTGAGAAACTGACCGCGTCCGTCGAGCTGACGCAGCTCGGCAGCGACGGCCAGCGCTTCGCGCTGCACAGCTTGCTGCTGCTCCTGCAGCGCTGAACGCTGGCTGTCTCGAACCGCCTGGGCGTCACCGGACTGCCGCTCGAGATCGATCGCGGACTCGAGGGCGAGGTTCGCCGCCTGAAGCTCAGCCGAGGCGGCCTGGACGGCACCGGCAAGTTCATCCACCACCCGGCACCCCGCCTGCTCCGACTCGGTGACACGGAGCAGCTCCCGCTGAAGGGCGTCGAGCGCCTGCACCGCGGCGAGATTCCGTTCCTGGGCGATCCGGGCCTGGTGTTGCGCCTCGGCCAGCCGAAGACGCACGTCCGCGAGCGCCCCCTGTTGACGCCAGCGCGCTTCCTGCGCCTCGAGCAGCGCCGTGCGATGCTCGGCATAGGTCGGTTCGAACTCCGCGACGGCCTCCAGTGCGGCAAGCCGTTTCTGCTCGGCGACCTGCGTCCGACCGTGTGCCCGGCGCAGCTGCATCATGGCCTTGCGCCAGGCGTCACGCGCCAGGCTGCCCTGCAGCACTCTCAACGAGTCAGCGACCCGTTGATATTCCCCCGCAGCCTGCGCCTGCAGGCGCAACTCCTCGACCCGCGGGGTCAGCTCGTTCAGGATGTCGCGTGCGCGGGCCATGTCGCGCTCCGCCTCGGCCAGCCGGTTGATCGCTTCCTGGCGCTGATCGCGCAGACGCCGGACTCCGGCGGCCTCCTCGATCAGCTCACGCCGCATCGCGGGCGCCGCCTGAATGACGAGGTCAATGTCGTTCTGGGCGGTGACGGCGTAACCGTCCTGACGGAGCCCAGTGCTGGCCAGCAAGGCGTCGATGTCCTTGAGCCGCGCCCGTGATCCGTTGACCAGGTACTCGCTCTCGCCCGACCGAAAAAGACGCCGCGCCACCTCGATCTCGGTGAACTCGACGTTGAGTCGCTGATCGGCGTTGTCCAGGACGAGTGTGACCTCGGCCATGCCTACCGCCGATTTGCCTGGA
>VBHQ01000151.1 GCA_005880395.1 Chloroflexota bacterium | reverse complement strand
CAATCGTGTTGGAACTGACGAGGTTGCTAATCAAGCCGACACTTCCACCCACCCAGGGGCCACCCACGATCCCGGCCAGCACGGTGCCGGTCGAGTCGAGAAAGAGCGGGAGCTTCAGTCCGATGGCGAGGGCATGACCCGAAAAATTCAGGCCGAGCGCCGCCAGGATCAGGATGAGGCTGATCGAGTCGAGTCGGAGTCTGAACGGACTCCAACCGGCGGCATAGAGTGAGGCCAGGCCGCGCCGCACCGGGGCACGCGTCAGCAGCACTACCGCGACCACCACCGCCAGCAGGACGATCGCGACCAGTACCTGGTGTTCGGCCTGGCCGATCAACGCCAGGATCGGGCGACCGATGGCAGCCCCCAGGCCGATAAAGGCCGCCAGGTAGACGGCGGTGGCGGGAAGGAGGCCGGAGATGAAGGTCAGCCGCGAGATGCGGCTGACGCCTGCGACCTCCGTCGTATGGACGCGAAGACCAGGAATGAGCCGGGCGGTAAACACGGCTCGTCCGCCACCGCGCTCGAGCAGACCGGCGGCGCGCTCGAGCGCCTTGCGGGCATGGAGCGGCTCGGCCACCTTCATCAAGCGCTGCCGGCCAAGCAGCGCGAAGATCTCTCGGCCGAGGATCGCGCCGCCGACGGTGGCTACAGCAACCGCGCCCACCAGCGCCGCGGCGCTCGCGCGTCCACCGGCAATAGCAATGCCGCCGATGGCGAGCACGATGTCGCCGGGGGCGAAGGGCAGCGGCACTCCCAGCTCCTCGATGAACAGCAACGCGCAGATCACGGCGATCAGGCCGGGTCCCTCTAATCCCTGAACCCAGCCAATCGGGTTCACCGGTCTATTGTGCGTGCTAGAGTCAAGCGCCGTGAAACATAAAGCCCGTTCGGTCCCGGTCGTCGCGAAACGACCGTCGGCATTAACCCGATTCGGCTTTCGGGTGCTGGGCGCGGTCCATGGCTTTGCCTATCGCCGCGGCATGGCACGGTCGTTCGGGAACATGCAGCAGGTGTTGCTGACAACGACCGGGCGCAAGTCCGGAAAACCGCAGACGGTCGCGCTTGGGGCGATGCCGGAAGCCGGCGGTTGGGTCGTGATCGGCTCCTTTGGCGGTGCGGACGTCCATCCCAACTGGTGGCTCAATTTGCTGGCGAACCCGCGGGCCAGCATCCAGTTGAACGACCAGCGGATCGATGTCCGAATGGAGGAGATCAGCAACCCGGACGACTATCAACGGCTCTGGAATGCCGTGGTGAGTAAGAACCCGGGCTACGCCGGCTATTCGAGGAAGACTTCCCGCCACATCCCGCTGGGACTCCTGCGGCCGGCAGACAAAGGCTAGCGCGAGCGGCGGCCAGCGGCCGTCGCTTTGGATCCTGCGGGTTTGGCGGCCTTGACCTTCGGCGGCAGCTTCTTCGACCACCGGAGCGCGACGACGATCCAGTCCCGCGTCGTGTCTGTCTTCTTCTGCCAACCGCCGGGTAGGACCACGTATCCGGTCATGGCACGCCCGGGCATCGGCTCGAATGGCCGGCCGCCCTGCTTGCGGATCTTCGCCTGATCCTCGTCGGAGACGCGGACGAACAGGTCCTCGCCGAAGAGGCCGCAGAACATGTTGCCGTTCACGAACGCGGACAGGTTGCCGAACATCGGCCGGGTGGTCACGGCACTATCGGCTGGAACCAGCTTCTGAAAGGCGGCCTTGGCCTGATCGCTCGGCTTCGGCATGGTCATCGGGCTCATGACCTCATCATAGGGAATGGTTACTCAGCTCACCGTGTCCGCGAAGCGGTCCGTCGCGGCAATCACCTCAGTCAGCATCTCGTCGCCACCGGCGTGGCCGGTGCGGACCAGATGCAGCTCCGCGTCGGGCCATGCCTGGGCGAGCAACCAGGGCACATCGGGCGGCCCACCGACATCGAAGCGACCGTGAATCAAGACGCCCGGAATGCCTGCCAGCCGCTCAGCGTCTCGCAGCAACCGGCCCTCTTCGAGCCAGGCGGCATGACTGAAGTAATGCGCGCACAGGCGAGCGAACGTCATCCGAAACTCCGGTTGCGCGAATCGCGGGTTTGGTTTCCAGCCCTCCTCGAGCGAAAGCACGGCATCCTCCCAATCACACCAGTGCCTGGCCGCGGTCGCGCGGACCGCTGGATCGGGCTGCTCGTTCAGCAGCCGGTTGTAGGCGGCGACGAGGTCACCATCCCGTTCGCTCTCGGGAACGCCGTCCCGGAACTTCGCCCACTCGTCCGGGAAGAATCGACCGGCCTCGTGGTAGAGCCAGTGGACGTCACTGCGCCGCGTCATGGTGACCGACAGGAAAACCAGCTCGCTGACGCGCTCGGGATAGCGCTCCGCATAGGCCAGGCCCAGGGTGACGCCCCATGAGGCGCCGCACACGAGCCACCGGTCGATCCCAAGATGTTCGCGCAGCTTCTCAATGTCTGCGATCAGATGCTGGGTGGTGTTATTCGTCAGCGACGTGGCAGGATCGCTGACCGGCGGCGTGCTTCGTCCGCAGCCGCGCTGATCGAACTGGACGATGCGATAAACCGAGGGATTGAACCAGCGTCGATGTCCGGGCGAACTGCCGCTGCCCGGGCCCCCATGCAGGATGACCACCGGCTTTCCGCCTGTGCTTCCGCTGATCTCCCAGAAGACGCGCTGGCCATCCCCCACCTCGACCACGCCCTGGGTGTACGGCTCGGTGTCGGGGTAACGGGGATCAGGCACGGGAGGCGGACGGCTTACCCGGCTTGACCGCCGAGCGCGACAGGCCGAGCAGGCCGATCATCTTGTAGGCGACCGTCGCGGCCGCAAGGGACGTGATCTCGGCGTGGTCAAACGGCGGGGAGACCTCGACGACGTCCGCCCCGACCAGGTTGAGGCCCGAGAGCCCATGGACAATGGCGAGCAGCTCCCGGCTCGTCATGCCGCCGAGCTCCGGGGTGCCGGTTCCGGGCGCGTGGGCCGGGTCGAGGACGTCGATATCGATCGACAGGTACAACGGTCGGTCGGCGACCCGAGCGCGGATTCGATCGATGACGCCGGCGACCCCTATCTCGTCCAGTTCCCGACAGTGGATCGTGCGAAAGCCAAGCGAGGCGTCACTGCTGAGGTCGCTGCGGTCGTATAACGGGCCGCGGATGCCGACGTGCATCGACGCGTTCTCGTCGAAGAGGTGCTCTTCGGCGGCGCGCCGCAGCATCGAGCCGTGCGTGATCCGAGCGCCGAAGTACGTATCCCAGGTGTCGAGGTGGGCGTCGAAGTGGACGAGGGCGACGGGGCCGTACCTGCGATGGTAGGCACGCAGCGAACCATAGGTAATCGTGTGGTCACCGCCGATGGTGACGTCGAGGGCCGGATCGTACGCGGTGCGCAACATCCTGGAGGCCTGGCGGATCGCCGCCGGGCCGAAACGAGCGCCAGGTCGGTAACTGGTCCCGGCGTCGAACGGCACGCCGAGAATCGCAACCGCCGGCTTCTCGACGTCCGAGGTAAGCGGCAGGCGGGCGAAGGTCCCGAGCCCCGCGTAGCGCGGGATCTTCGTGGCGTCGACCGGGCCAACGACCCGATCGAGCGGTGCGCGCTCCCCATCATCAGACATCAGCGGTTCCCCTCCCGGAGTGAATCGACCTGCTGGCTCGAAGGATACGGTAAGGAGTCAGAGCCGATTAGGGCCTGGAAGCGCTATCCCTGGCACCGCCAGGTCCCGACCAGCCGTACCGCCGGCTGCTGAGCGCCACCCTGGTTGTAGAAGGCGACCGAGACGGTTCCCTTCTTCTCGCCCGGGTCCACTGTCATGGTGTCGGCGCGAGCCAGAGATGACGAACCGACGTGGTACTCCACCTTGGGAGGCCCGTAGATCAGCAGGAAGCCCATGCCCCGAGCAAACGAGTAGGTGCCTGCTCCAGCAAACTGCTCGACTTGGAGGCTGAAGCCAATACGTGCCCGGTTTTCAACCTTGCCCGTCATGCTGAGCGTAAAGACGTGGGCCGACCCTTCGGAACCACAGAGGGGGACAACAGCGAGACTCAGCGTTCCTGAAATGGCGCCACTGAAACGGAGTTCTTGGGCCATCGGACTCAGGCTCGGGCGGGGCGACGGTGCCTGAGTCGTGCCTTCCGCCGTCGCGCCACCGCAACTTGTAAGGACGGCCGCGATCAGCGAAATGACGATCAGCCGGACGCTGTCACGAAGTTCGTTGGGTCGCACCTTGCTTCAAAGGTTGACGACGAGCGTCTCCTGGGTCGAGCGGACGACCACCATGCGGACCGGCTCGTTCTGGCTCACGTTTTCCTCGATATGCGGCACCTGAGGTGGGACCCAGACGAAATCTCCGGGCGATGCGATCTCCGCGTCGGCGAAGGCTTCGCCGGTGCGAAATCTGGCCTGGCCGGCAATGATGTAGATCGCGCTCTCGCACTCGCCGTGGTGATGCGGCGCCGACGCCATGCCCGGCGGTAGCTCGACATAGCCGACCCAGATACGCTCCGCGCCGACGACGCCACGCGAGATCGCGGCTTCACGCACCATCGCGCCGCTGGCAATATCCGGCTTGCGATCGGCGGCGCGAACGATCCTCAGACGATTCGCTGGCAACTCCATACTGGTCCGACCTTAACCCTTCCCTATCCTGACTCAAGATCGATGGTGACTCAAGAGGTGGCGAGCGGAAGCCGGGTCACGCCGCTCGAGCTGTTCTTCGACCTGGTCTTCGTCTTCACGATCACGCAGTTGACGAGTTTGCTGGCCCGGGATGCCACCTGGACCGCGGTGTTCCAGGCGGCCGTCATCTTCGGGAATGTCTACTGGATGTACGGCGGCTACGCCTGGCTGACCAATGCCGTGCCACCACGCGAGCTCGGCGTCCGCCTGCTCCTCCTGGTCGGCATGGGTGGGTTTCTTCTGGTCGCGATTTCCATCCCGACCGCGTTCGGCGCCGGCGGAGCGGTCTTCGGCATCGGCTATGTGGTCGTGACGCTCATCCACACCGGAGTGTTTCTCCGGGTCTCGCAGCAGAGCGTGCTCAAAGCGATGATCGGGCTCGGCCCCTTCAACATCATCACGGCGGTGATCTTGCTCGTCGGCGGGTTGACGACTGGACCAAGCCGCGTGCTCCTGTTCACGCTGGGTTTCGTCCTGCACTGGATCACGCCGCTCATCACCCGCACTGGCGGCTTTCGGATTCTCGCCGGCCACTTCGTCGAGCGTCACGGCCTGATCCTGCTGATTGCGATCGGCGAATCGGTGGTCGCCGTCGGCTTGGGGCTCGGCGCGATCGCCTTGCCGCCGGGCCGGATCCTGGCGGCCCTCCTCGGACTGGCGCTCGCCGCTGCGCTGTGGTGGCTGTACTTCAGCGGTGAGGAGCGGCGTGCCGAGCTGGCGCTCGAGGCGGCTCCTCAGCCCCGCAAAGCCTGGCTCGCGTTGAATGCGTTCGGCTATACGTTCCTCCCCCTGCTCGGTGGCATCGTCGTGGTGGCGGCGGGGATGAAGCTGGCCGTTGTTCGCTACAGCGAGCCGGCGACGATGGCCATCGCCTGGTTTCTTGCCGCCGGTGTCGCCGGGTATGTCCTGGGACTGGTCATCTTTCGTTGGCTCATCCAAGGCGGGCGTCTCAGTATTCGATTGCTGGTTGCGATCCTGGTGTTGCCCTCGGCCTTCGTGGGCCTTGCCGTTTCCCCCATTGCCCAGCTGATCGTCCTCGTTGCCATCCTGATTGTCGGGACGCTCATCGATAGCGCGCTTGGCTGACCGCGTCCTCAGCCAGCGCGCCCTGAACCGCGCCCTCCTGGCGCGCCAGCACCTGATCGAGCGCCGCTCATCGAGCGCGTTGCACGAGATCGAGCACCTCGTCGGCATGCAAGCGCAGGTTCCCAACGCGCCCTATGTCGGATTGTGGTCACGGCTGGCGGGCTTTGAGCCGTCCGAGCTTGGCGATTTGATCGAGCAACGCCAAGCGGTTCGGATCGGGATCATGCGCAATACGCTTCACCTGGTGAGCGCCCGCGATTGCCTTCGCCTCTGGCCGCTCTTTCAGCCGTTGGCTGCGCAGCGCCTCCGCGCATCGCCATTTGGTCGAGCGACGGCGGGCGTGGATCTCAAGGCGGTGGTCCATGAAGCGAGGCGACGGTTCAACGAAAAGCCTCGAACGATCAAACAGCTGGGCGAGTTATTGCAGGCTCGCTGGCCCCAGGCGCCGGCAGTCTCGCTGGCTTACGTCACACGGCACCTGATGCCCTTGATCCAGGTGCCGCCGCGCGGCGTGTGGGGAAAGCGTGGGCAAGCAACCTGGTCGACCGCCGAGATCTGGCTTGGTCACTCGTTGGAGCGCAACCCTTCGTTGGAGTCGCTGGTTCCGCGCTACCTCCAGGCGTTTGGACCGGCGTCCGTGGCCGATATCGCCGCCTGGTCCGGATTGAGCGGATTGCGGCCTGTCGTCGAAACCCTACGACGCGACCTGCGCAGCTTCAAGGACGAACGAGGGCGCGAGCTCCTCGACATGCCGGACGGCATGCTGCCCGACCCACGGACGCCGGCACCGCCTCGGTTCTTGCCCGAGTTCGACAACATCCTGCTCAGCCATCAAGATCGGACGCGCGTGATCGCCTTCGAACATCGCTACGTGGTGGCGAGCGGAACATTCTTGCTGGATGGCGTGGTCGGCGGGATCTGGTCGATCGGCAAGGGAAACGATGCATCTCGGCTGACCATCTCTTCGTTTCACCCGCTCAAGAGAGGCGATCGCACCGGCCTGGCGGAAGAGGGTGAGCGGCTGCTCGCCTTTGCCGCTCCCTCGCCCGCGCAGACCGGGATCGATTTCGTAGTCAAACCCCCCACCATGCCCTCCCCCAGAGGGGGAGGGAACTAGACACATTGTCGCCCTCATAGGGGGAGGGAACCGGCTACGCCGCTACGCGTGCCGCTGCAACGGCCGGACGCCGCTCGCCGATCGCCAACGCACTGATCGCGCCCAGGATGGAGAGCGCCGCCACCACCATCAGCGCCGGCCGGAAACCAGTGGTAAAGCTCGCGGGCGATCCGATATGCCCATTCGCCGCGAAGACGGCGGCCGCGATCGCGATCGCAAAGGCGCTGCCAAAACGCTGGAGCGTGCTGTTGACGCCCGAGGCCTTGCCCATGTCGTGCGGCGCGACGGCACTCATCACGGCCGCCGGCGCGATCGGCAGGGCCATCGAGATGCCGATGCCGGCAATCAGCAGCGGCAGCACAAAAGGACCATACGCGGCGCCCGTCGAGGCAAGCTGCGCGATCCAGGTCAGACCGATTGCCTGGACGACCAGGCCTGCCATCATCAGCGGCCGCCGCCCGATCCGCTCAGACAGCAGACCGGCAATCGGCGAGACCACGAACGGGGTTGCCGTCCAGGGCAGCAGGCGCAAGCCCGCATCCAGCGGCGAATAGCCGAGGCCGAACTGGAAGTACTGGGCGATCAGAAAAGCGGCGGCGAAGATCGAGCCGGCCATCAGGAACGCCGTCAGGTTGGCGGCCGCGAAGGCGCGACTGGCGAAGAGCCGAAGCGGCAGCATCGGGTCGATCGCGCCACGTTCCCAGAGCAGGAAGCCGCCGATCAGGACCACGCCACCGGTCAAGGAAGCCAGCACCTGGGCGTTGCCCCATCCAAGCTCGCCCGATCGCATCAGGCTCCACACGATCGCAATCGCGCCCGCCGAAGCCAGCGTCGCCGCCGGCAGATCCAGGCGGGTCGCGGGGCCATGACTCTCCGCCAGTTGAACGCGAGAGAACAAGGTGGCAATCAGACCGATCGGCACGTTGACCCAAAAGATCCAATGCCAGTCGAGTCCCTGGGTGACGGCGCCGCCAACCAGAGGACCGCTCGCGATCGCCAGGCCACCAATCCCGCCCCAGATCCCGACGATCGCCGCACGGCGCTTGGGGCCGAACGCGGAGACAAGAATAGTCAGGCTCAGCGGCATGATGACGGCGGCACCCAGTCCCTGGATGGCACGCGCGGCGATCAGCAAGGTTGCGCTCGGCGCGACCGCGCAGGCCGCCGAGGCGACGCTGAACAGGACCAGTCCCATCAGGAACAGCCGCCGCCGCCCGAAGCGGTCGCCGAGCGCGGCCGCGGTGGTGATCCCGGCGGCGTACGCGAGGGTGAAGGCGTTGACGGTCCACTCGAGGGTGGCGAGGCTGGCATGCAGCTCGCGCTGGATCGCGGGCAGGGCGGTCACCACAACCAGCGAGTCGAGCGCCACCATGAAGAACGCGATGCCGGTAAGCGCGAGGGTCCAGATGGATTGTGCACGAGTCGTTGCCTGCAACTGATTGGCCATGGTGTTTCCTCCTTCAAATCACTGGCCGGTCTTATGACTTGAAAATCCTATAGCGGCTCCTCGCTATATGTCAAGTGGGTGCTATAATTCCGCCCATGGCCATTTCGGGCGTGAAATCGCGGCGGCGAAGCTACGACCAGTACTGCGCCGTCGCGCGGGGCCTGGACGTGATCGGCGAGCGCTGGACGCTGCTGATCGTCCGTGATCTCCTGCTGGGACCCAAGCGCTACAAGGACCTGCTCGAGGGCCTTCCCGGCATCGGCACGAACCTACTTGCCGATCGCCTCCACGAGATGGAGCGACTTGGCCTGGTCGAGCGAACCGTATTGCCGCCGCCGGCCGGGTCCACCGTCTACCAACTGACAGCTGCCGGCGAGGGCCTCGAACCGGCGCTGTTCGCGATCGGCCGGTGGGGGGCCCGCTTCTTGGTGGGCGGCCCCAAGAAGACCGATGTCCTGGTCCCGCGCGCCTATTTCGTCGCGATTCGAGCCGCCTTCCGGTCAGAGCTCGCCCAGGGCATGCGCGAGGCCTATGAATTTAGGATCGGGAAGCTTGGCGTTTTCGAGGTCCGGGTCGAGGACGGGCGCTGCGTCACCGCGGAGCGACAGGCGAGCAATCCGGATGCCGTCTTCAGCATGGACGTCGAAACGCTCAACGCGTTACTGTTCCAGGTCATCTCCCCCGCCCAGGCGATTTCAAAGCGCCGGGTCGCGGTCGAGGGCGATGCAACCGCGCTCGATCGGTTCGTAAGGGTCTTCGGGTTGCGCAGTCATGGCCAACTCGCCGCCCTTTCCCAAGCCCGGCCAGCAGCGAAAAAGCGATAGCCGGGCGGCGTTGAGTTTCTGCCCGGTCTGGGACACAATGGCTGGGCCATGAACCTGATCGATCTCGCTATCGTGCTCGTCCTCGGCTTCGGGATCTTCATCGGCTGGCGCAACGGGCTGGTCGGCCCGCTCCTCGCCGAGGGCACGTTCCTGATTGGCTACTGGGTCGTCTCGCGTAATCCCGCCCTGGCCGGCCTGGTCCCTTCGAGTGTTCCAAGGGCCTACGCGATCCTCATCCTCCCGGCGGTGGTCGGATTGATCGTCGGAATCGTCGGTCGAATGGTCTTCCAGGCCTTCTTCCGCCTGCCCTTCACCCGGCAGGTGGACAAAGTTCTGGGCGCCGTCGCCAACGGCGGGTTGGCGTTCGTCATCGTCTATGTCGTCTTACTTGGATTCGTGGGCGCCGGGGCGGTGCTCGATCCGCTCGCCCAGGCGACTACCGTCCGCGCGCCGCAGGTCGCCGCGATGCGCTTACTCCTCCGCGAAAACCCGCAGGCGGCCGCCATGGTTCCCTCGGGCGAGCTTGGACAGCTGGCCAACGTCGCCTCGGTGCGTGCCCTGCCGATCGACCAGCTTGGCCAGTATGCCCAGGTCATCAACTATTACGAGCACACGCTGCGGCCGCAGCTCACGACCAGCCAGCTGGCTCCGATTGTCCTGCGATTGGGCGCCCGCCTGCCGATCATCGGCAGGGCGGCGACTATTCCGAAGGCCTAGATAGAGAAAAGGCCGGGCACCGGCCCGGCCCGTCTTTCGCGTTGGTCGCTAGCGTAAAACCGTCGAACAGTATTGTGGCGATCCGTCGGCCGGGCTGGCGCAGTTTTCTTGCTGCTGGAATTCGTCGGCCTGGCCGAAGTCCTTGGTTGTACCGGGATAGTCGCCCCCGTAGGTGAACGCATTGTCCGTCCCGTTAAAGGCGTACCAGGGATACGAGCAGAACGGCGTGCCGTAATTCGCCGTGCCGCAGTACTGGTTGACCTCGGCCTTCCCGCCGAAATCACTTACCGCTGCCCAGCTTTTCGCGCTGCTTCCGTCGCCGAAGGTCACGCCCTTGATCTGCAGCGGCTGGAACGTGAGCCAGGTGGGGACGTCGTATGAGTAGCACGGCGGCTTGGTCGCGCTTCCTGGCAAGCAGAATTGGCCCGCCGGAGTCGTGTAGTTGCCGGTGTGGCCAATCTCCCAGACCAGTGAATTGGGCGCGTCGTTCACCAAGCCCCAGCCGAGCGCGTTGCCCAGCTTTTGCACGCTGAAGGCGGGCATCAGCGGTCCGTCGATCTTGCTGTTTAAGACGATGGTGCCGCTATGTCTGGTCGTGAGGTCCGTCACGGTGATGTGCATGCCATCCTTCGCCGGGGTCACGTACTGATGGTCCGTGATCGTGTCACCGGCGTGCATGACCAGCGGTCCTCCGCCGGCACTGTCGGTCAGCATCGCATTGAAGGCGGCCGATTCGGAGTGGCCATGCTGCGAAACCTCCCACACCGGTGAGCAGGCGGTGTACGCGTCGCGGGAATAGGTGAGGTTAAACCCTCCCCCAGCGGTGCAGCCGGTCGTGATGCTGTTCGGGTAGAACTGGAGCTCGAGGAACGCTTGCCCGAACAGGCTGTTTGGGTCCGTTACCGTGCCGCCGATCCAGAAAGTTGGACCCACCGCGTCGACCTGGCCAGGGCCCGTCTGGCTCATCGGGATCGTGGTGCTATCGGTGGGCAGCACGACCGTCCAGGTCAGGTCCTGGGCCGAACCGGCCTTATTCGAGAGCGGATCGATCTCCGGCTCATCGTGACCGGTACAGCTGCTCGTGTACCAGACGTACTCCTGCGGATGGTGGCCGATACAGAGCGACTGCCCCGTCGTGCTGTTTCCGGTTGCTCCAACCGGCGCTTGAGCGGTGGCAAGGGCCGCCAGCACGGTCGCGGCGATAGCGCCGAAGGTCAAAGTCGATCTACGCAAATGCATCCCTCCCATCGCTGAATAGGAATAAACGCTGAATTCCATGGAAGTCTAAGAAATCAAGATCTGGAAAACAAGGGCCAACAAGTTCATAAAATTCCATCTGCCGTTACGATGGCGCCAGCAAATGCGAACTCGGCTCCTTGCCCTGGCGGCGACAGCGATCCTGGCGGCGTGCGGCTCCCCGTCAACGCCCGCGATGACGTACCAGAGCTATACCTATGGTTGCTGCGCCGAGATCGCGGCAGGCATGCTGACCTGGCACGCCGGCCAGCAGGTGGAATTGCATTGGAGCCGCAGGCAGGGCCGCCAACCGCCGACAATTCCCCGCACACGCTGTCCCTTCGTATCAGGGTTACGGGCCCATTCAAGAGCGTTGACGCGCTGAAGCAGGCGATCAGCCAGGGACAAAACCCTCCCGGCGTCCGGACGATCGACGCCAAAACGCTGGCCGTCAACGACCGGACCGCCAACGTCCCCACCAGCGAGCTCGATCTGCCCGCTGACCTGGCGCCCGGCTACTACAACCTCGAGCCAACCGTCAGCAGCGGTGGCAACTCGGAGAGCGGTAGCTCGATCGTCACGGTCCAGTAGGCGGAACCATCGTGGGGTCTGCGTTGTAGATTGCTAGGGCGCGAGCCCAGCATGCGCAAAGCACTGATCGCGGTCGTCGTCGTCGGGATGGTCGCCTGCGGGCAAGCCGTGAGCGCCCCGTCCCCCGCACTCCCTTCCGCCCGGCCATTTCATCCGCCATCGAGCTGGGGTCTCTTCCTCGCCTCGAGCGACACGTTCGAGCAGCCAAGCTGGGCGCTGACCAGGCTTGACGCGGCAACCTTGACCGATGTCGAGGCGGGGAGGCCGGGCAAGGGCTACGCCGTCGCGTCGGCTGACGGATCAACGCTCGTCGAGATCGACTACAACAACGACAACACCTCAGCCCTGCGCGTCATCGACGCCCGAACAGGAACACTAAGGCGATCCCTGCGGCCACCGTTTGCGACCAATCCCCTCCTTACGGCGGACGGCTCGCACCTGCTTGTCAACGACAGCTACGGAAGCCAGTATCGAGTCTTCGACACCCGGACCGGTCGCCAGACCGGGAGCCTCGTAACCGCCGAATCAATCTGCTGCGCGGGGTTTCCCGAATGGCTCGACCCGACCGGTCGGTTCCTCTACGGCCTGGTCGTTCCAGGTTCAGGCCTTGGGGCATCCGGCCCGGGCACACCGGTGCTACTTCGCTACGACCTTCAGTCGGGTAAAGAAGATGGCCGGCTCAGGCTCAATGGCCTGCAAGCCGGTGTCTGGCAAGGTGCTCGAATCGTCAACGCCGAGCATGTCGCCCAGACGCTCACGCCGGGAGCAGCGCTCAGTCCGGACGGATCGCAACTGGCGGTGCTCTACCAGGATGGAACGCGGTTGATGACGATCGATGCCATCCACATGACGGTCATTGCGTCGCGGCAGGTATCGGTGCCATCGTCACCGCTGAGCTGGCTGGGACTGATGCCAATTGACGCCGATGCCAAATACTCCGAGGGCACGACCTGGAGTCTGGTGTACTCGCCGGACGGCCGGCGTTTACTCGCATCCGCAGAGCAGATGCAGGTGGATGCATCCGGCCATGAGCAGACCCAGGGCCTGGGCCTCCGGTTGATTGACGTCGCGACCTCGACACGGATGGCCGACCTTCCGGGTGTCGACGCCCCGTGGGCCGTGTTCGCACCCGACGGCAGCGCCCTCTACGGCATGACCTGGGTCAGCAACACCGACGGAAGCACTCGGTCGACGCTGCTGCGGTTTGACGCGCGGACGCTGGCCGTCGCTACCCGGCGTGAATTCACCGGGTCGCGTACCGTCGTGATTCTTGCGAGGTAACGAGGACTGGGTCGAGGCGGGCGACCGACCAGCCGACCAACCCAGCCAAGCTGAACGCGACCGCGTTCAAGTCACCGTGGATCACTGCCATGGTCCGAAGGTCAAGGGCCGGGATTGGGAAGACGCGTGCGATCGCGTAGTCGACGCCAAGGAACATCGGCAGGACCACGCCTGCCGCTGATACCCATAGCAGCCAGCGAGCGATTTGCGGATCGATCCGCGGCGCGATCAGCAGCGCGGTCAATGCGGCGAGCGTCAGGACGCCGGCGGCCAGCAGGATCGGACCAACAATCGTCAGGAGGCCCGAGCTGGTGGCGATGCCTGCGGGAGTGATGGGAACGCCAAGCACGATCAGTAGCCCGGCGGCCGACGCCCATCGACCCGCGCGGCGGTGCTGGCGAAGGAACGCAATGGCCAGGGCGGCCATCACCGTCGCGGCAAACCCGGCATAGTGAAAATGCACGCCGGTCAATTCGACGATCTCTGAAGCAAAGCCAAGCGGCCGAAGCCCGGCGCGCGAGACCACCAACCAGGCAGCGCCGACGCTCAGATAGGCCGACGCCGCGGCCGGAACAAGGTGTGCCGGCGTGAGGCTTCGCCGCTCGATCAACTCGAGCAGGCCGGCGAACGAGGCAACGGCGCAAGTCAACAGCCAACCGAGTGCGATCGTCCCGGCTGTCCAACCGGTCGGCAGCAGGAACGAGGTGAGCGCCGCCGCCGCTCCAATCGGCTGGACGAGACGTGCGAGCGCGAGCACCTGCCTGGACCGTTCGCCCGTCAATGGGAGCAGACGAAGCCCAAGCGGAACGATCACCAGCGGCGACAGCAGAAGCAGGAGATCGACGAGCGTGAGCTTCCCGAGAAGTACCGGAAATGGCGTGGTCATGCAGGGGCCTGCAATCGCCTAACAAGCTGGCGGATCAACCATCCGGCGAGCAACGAATAACCGCCAAGTATCAAGGCAGCCGCAGTAAAAAACACGGCTGTTGCAAACGCGGTCTCACTGGCGGTGTGCAGGTCCACGAGGAAAGCGACCGCGCCAACAATCACGGCTCCGTTGCCCATGGCAAGCGCAAGCCACGGTTCGTTTCGCGCAGAGCAACCGAACCAAACCCCCAGCGTTACGACGATGAGGCAAAGAATCGGGTTCGAAAACGCCAGCAGGATCAGCGGATAGAGCAGGATCCCGCTGACTCCGACCAGGGCGCTGATGATGGACGCAAGCAGCAACCATGCTTTCCCGAGGAGAGACACACGGCGCCAATTCACCGCCCGATGCGTGGCGCTCATCCCAGCCCCAGGTTGACTCGATAGTGCCGGTTGACCTCGGAGGCGTACTGGTGGCCGAGCTCGGCTTCATGCTCATAGACCCAACCACTAAGCCGCGTTCGACAGGTGCTCGGCTCGGTCGAGATCAGCATTTCATCCATCAGGTCACGCAGTTCATCGGCCGTCAGCGTGATGTCGCGGAGCGCCAGGCTGACTGCGCCGGCGCCCGCCAGAGCGAGAACCGGCGGGACACGGAGCAGCGCCGTTCGTTTGCCCATTGCATCGCGCAGCAGACGAACCAAGCCCTCGAAGCTGAATCGCTCGGGACCGGCGGCGTCAAGGGTCAGGTTTTCGGACGACAGTCCCGCGGCGACGATCTGCTCGGCGTAATCCTCGACGAAGACTGGCTGCAGGCGGTATTGCCCGTCACCTGGAATGGCAAATACCGGCAGGTGCCGGATGAACCAGGCAATGTTGTTGATCAGGACATCACCGTGGCCGAAGAGCAGGGTCGGACGAAGGATCGCGTAGGAGATTCCCGACGCGCGGACCCTTGCTTCCAGCGCGGCCTTGCCTCGGTAATATGGCCGATTGGATTTATCGGGATTGGCGATGCTGACGTGCACGACCCGGCGAACGCCGGCCTCCCGGGCGGCATCGATGAGCACGCCCGTGTTGCGGACCGCCTGCTCGAAACTCGCCGCGCCGTGGTTCGAGCGAACCCAGTAAGTGTTGTAGAGCGTGTCCGCTCCTCGCAGCGCGGCGACGAGATGGCCACGGTCATCGAAGTCGAGTGGTAGCGTTTCGATCTGGCCATAGAGCGGATTCTGGCGGTCGGGGTGGTTGGTCAGCGTTCGCAGCTTTCGGCCGTGCTGGAGCAGCAACGGCGCGACGAACCGGCCCGTGTAGCTGTAGGCGCCGGTGATAACGTCCAGCGGGCTCATGCGGTTTCTCCTACCCAGCTCGCCGACTGCAGGACCGCATCGACAACGGGTGCCAACCGGCGGCCCGCCTCGAAGAGCGCCTGCGCCTGCGCCCGATCGCCGGCCAGGTTCGTCAGGGTCTCGATGCCGAAGTAAAACGCCACGGCGGCAAAGGCCAGGTCATCGATCGAGACCATCTTCTCCACCACCGTTCCGCTGACCATGCGGCCCAGCACCTCGCGAGCGAATGCAACCCACGGGGTCATGCGCTCCAGCACCTGGCGACGGAGCGCCGGTACGGAAGATGCGCCGGCCACCATCTCCTGGACGGCGGTGATATGACCGGAGACGATGTCCTCCTTATAAAGCCGATCCATCGCGTCCACGAGATCGGAGAACTTGTTGATATCGGCAAGCCAGGAGCGGTAGCGAGCGAGGCGGTCCTCGCTGGTGGCGTCGAGCGCCGCCAACAGCAGGTGATCGACGCTTCCGAAGTGATAGAAGATGAGCGCCTGATTTACGCGCGCTTCAGCGGCGATCGTGCGGGCCGTCGCCCCGCTGAAGCCATGCTGGGTCAGCGTCTTGAGCGCCGCCCGCACCAGCCGGTCACGGGTGCCGGCGGCGGCTTTTCCCACCGGTTTCCTATTGAGCGTCCGTTTTGAGCGCACGCTTAAATTATGACAGGCCGAGAGCTCGACGCACGCGCTGTAGCCAACTTGTGCCACGGCTGGGAAGCCGCCTGCTCCGGCTCGTAAACTCCGGAATCAAAAAAGCCGCCCCGCGGGGCGGCTTTTCACTGGTCGGAGGGTCGTTATCGCTGCGGGACGACGAACCGGAAGAGTGTGCCGAGGCCGGCGAGGAGGAGGATCAGCCCAGCCACGAGCATGACCGCCAGGAGTTGACCGCCACCCGTCTGCGCCAGTCCGGCCGGCGTGGACGAGACGCTCGCGCCGCCGGTTTCAGCCGATGCGCCGCTGGCCGAGGCACCGGCCGGCGAGCTGCCGACCGTGTCTCCACCGCCGCCACCGCCGGTGCTTCCACCGCCGCTCGTAGTGCCCCCACCGGAGGTCGAGCCCGCCGGGCAATTGACCCAGAAAGTCTTGTGCTTCTGCGGGTCCTGGCTCAATTGCAACTTGAAGTGATAGCCCTGGTGCGCCGGGGTGTCGCCCTTCGCCGCCGCGTTCGCAATCAATGTATGAACCGGGATAACGGCGATCACCTGCGCCTGCTTGCCGCCCCCGTAGTGCCACGCCGCTGCGCCACTCGCGGGGTAGACCTGCTCCTGCTGGCCCGAGGGCGGCCAGCCGTCGATCGTGAAGCTGCCTGAGGCATCGCCCAGGTCGGCGCCCCATAGGTTGATGTTGGCGCAGGCGAGGTGTGGATCCATCTCGTGGCCCGGCCCCGCGGGCTGGCCGACGTTGTCGACCCAGACATCGCCACGATTGCTGTCGCCGCCGCTCGCCGCGAATCCGGCCATCGGGACTGCCGCGACCGCCGCCGCCCCGATCAGCGCCGCCAGCGGACCGATCAAGAATCGATGACGCAATCGACACATATTGCTTGCTTCCCTCCTTCGGCTACCCGATGTAGCCGACAGTAGACTCCGCGTGTAATCTGATACTCAAACTATCAGTAATGATGAGCCTGAGTCAAGTCGTAAGACGGCAAAGGTCCCCTGGCCGAGCCCCTCCCCACTTGGGAGGCAAATTCACCCCGGGGCTTGGGCGAGCTGGCCGTCGACCCAGGTGCGCAGGGCAGGTGCCGGTTGAGCGCCAACGCTTCGGCCGACCTCTTTCCCATGCGCCATCAGCACCAGCGTCGGAATGCCGCGGATGCCGAACCGCTGCGAGAGATTGGGGGCGTCATCGGTGTTCACCTTCACCAGCTTCAGGCGCCCGGCCCGCTCGTTCGCGATTTGTTCCAACGCCGGAGACACCATCCGGCATGGACCGCACCAGGGTGCCCAGAAATCAATCAGCACGGGCAAGCTGCTCTTCTCGACGACGGTCGCGAAGTCGGCCTCACCGGTCTCGGTCAGCCAGGGCAGCGTCGCGCCGCAGTTGCCGCAATGCGGGGCGCCCGTGGCAGCAGGAGGCACCCGATTGCCTTTGCCGCAGTTCGGGCATTGAACAACGTTCGGCTCCGCCGCCACCTGATCAGCTCGTAACGGCGGTTGTTCGCAGCTGCTCGATCGGCGCGCCGTTGAACAGGACCGCCGCGATCCCCTCGTAGGGCTCGAGCAAATCCTTCCGCTCGCCAACCATCATGACGTCGACGCCATGCAGCCGGGCCATCTCGATCAGCTCGTCGAGCAAATTGGCGGCGCCCTCGAGCGGCTGGTTGTCAAACGGACATGCGCCCGGCTTGAGCGCGAGGAAATGATGGGTGTGACAGATGAACCCTTCCCCGGCAAGGTCGTCGCGGACGAAAAGCTGCCGCATCAGAAACAGGTTGCCGGCGCTGATCACCATGTCAAGGCCCGAGGCCAAACGTTGGTGGCCCTGGTAAAAGCCAAGCCCCTCCAGCGCATCGCCCTCTTCCTTCGCCCGTCGCTCCGTGAGGACCTTGCCGATTGCCGCCCGCCGCTCGTTCGGTCGGACGTCAGGTGGGAGCTGGAGATGTCCAACCAGCCGCTGCTGGAGGGCTTTCGGCAGGTAATCCTCGAACTCTTTGACGATGTTGTCCTCACCAACCAGGAGGACCATGTCGCAGCCGGCGTCACGGAAGATCCGCTCGGCCTGCTGCGCCGAAGCCTTGAAGTGCCAGATCACATGCACCTCGCGATGCCGTTCGGTTTTTCCCTCTCGGAATGCCTCATGCGTTTCTCGAGGCAGGTCTTCGGCGATCATATCCACGTCACGCTCATAGCCAAGCTCGTGAATCGAGACGATCGTCTGGTCTTTGGCCACGGTGAGCACGAGAAGGCGGTGCTGGCTCTCGATGATCGCCTCGAGCGGCTGGAGGTACGGATCCGGTTCGATCATGAGATGGTCGGCGACTCGCAGCGGAAGCGGCACCACGCGATTGAGCTGGTCGCCACTCTTGACGATAACCAGCGCTCGAGCGCCCTCGGGCTCATAGCCCTCGAGGAACTCCTGGAGCTGGGTGAGGTCATCTCGCACGCCTATCCGGTGCTCATGGGGCAACGATTCCAGATACCCCTTTTTCGATTCGAGCACCTGGTGCCGCATGCTGCTGAAAACGCTGAGAAAGACGGGACGATCGGCTCGAACCAAACGATCGGGTGAGAAGTTCAGGTACAGCGTGAGGACGGGTCGTTCATACGACTGCTCGGCGATGCGCTTGAGATCGTCTCGGCTGATGAACGGCCGGCTGGCGAATGCCTCGCTGAGCGTCTTGCCGTCTGGCGCCTGCTCGGCCGCTCTGGCCATGACGCTTGTGGTCCTGCTGCCGCGAACGCGACGTTCGCGCTCCTCAATCGATTCCCAGACCGTCGACATGCCCGCTCCTTGTTACTATTGCCGCCCTCTTCCGATGATAGGCCGCGGCTCGCGTGCGAGGAAGCCAAGAAGCGCGGCAGTCAGCAGCGCAATGACGGCGGAGGCAACCAGTGCCGATCGAACGCCGGCCGCCGAGGCAATGAAGCCACCCGCCAGGGGACCGAGGCCGAAGCCGATCGAGATCGCGCTCGAGCTGACGCCAAAGATCGTGGCCTGAATGACGGCTGGGGCCTCGAGTCCGATCATCGCGCCCAGCGCCGGGATCAGCGAGCCGCTGACAAAGCTGGCGATGACGAAAGTCGCGATCAGCAGCAGCGGCGTCGCCGCCAGGGCGCTGCCCAGCAACATCAGGCCCATCAAGGCGGCCGCCGTTGTGACGATGATGCGGTAGGTGCTGCGACGTAGCAACCGTGAATAGGTGACGGCGGCCAGCGCCGTCGCGATCCCGGCAGCAGCAAACGTGATGCCGGTCAGCGATTGCGCCTGGGTCGACGGCATCATCTCGAGTAGCCGGAGGACCACCAGCTGCTGGGCGCCGCTGTAGCTCGTCTGCTGCAGCGCCTGCGCCACCATCAGCACGGCCAGCGCCGGGATCGTGCCGGCTCGCGCCGCGCGCAGGACCTGCATCGGCGGCCCCGCGTCGACGCGCGCGATCCGCCGCGGGCCTTCCTGCACGACCAGCAGGACGGGCACCGTGGCGAGCAGCAGCAGGAGACCGCCACCGAGGAAGATGGCGCGAAGTCCGAGAACGTTCGCCGCCAGGCCGCCCGCAGCCGGACCGGCCGCATTGCCAAGCGAGATCGCCGAATTCAGGATGCCCAGCGCCCATGCGAGGTGAGCGCTCGGCGTTTCGGTCGCCACCAGGGCGGTGGCCGCGGCGACGGTGCCGGAACTTGCCCCCTGGATCCCGCGCAATGCCGTTAGCTGCAGCGCCGACTGCGACAGTCCCATCAGGCCGACCGAAATACCGCCGCCGATCATCGCGCGGACCAGCATCGGTTTGCGCCCATATCGGTCGGCGAGCCGTCCCCAGATGGGACTGGTGAGAGCCAGCGCAAAGCCGGTCGCCCCTGCCGAGATCCCGGACCAGAAGGCGAGCTGGGGCCCATTGGGAATACCCAGCTCTCGATGCAAGAAGAGAGGCAGGAAGGGAAACGCGAACGAGAAGCCGAGGATTGCGGTGAGCTCCGCTAGCCAGAGGGCGGCCAGGTTGCGGCGCCAGTTCACCGGTGTTGCAGAGAGTGGCGGCTGGAGGACCGGACTCAGCGCCGGCGGATCGGTGCCCAACAACTAATAAGGATGCGTTACGACGCCGGTTCGCCGCTCTTGACCTCCGGCCGAAGCTGTGCAAATGTGTCTGCACGCGGCGAGCCACCCCGAAGGAGGAAGGGCGTTGAGTCGACCATTGCTGCGTCCCTGGGCGGCGATCGTTATCTTCATTGGCGTTGCCCTGGCCGCCGTACTGCTGGCCAGTGCGGTCATTGACGGGCTCGCTTCGAGCAACCCGTCCGTCACGATTTCGGTCCTCAGTCCAACGCCCGGCGGTTCCCCAAAGTAACAGCGCTCTCAGCCTCGGCGCGGCCCGTCACCAGGCGGCTTGCAGGATCTGCCGAATTTCCTTTGCGTTGACGGCCTTTGGGTTCGACTGGACGGTCGGGTTGTTGGCCGCGTCATTCGCGACTGGATCGAGGCTATCTGCGGCCACTCCGGCGTCGCGGAGACGTTGCGGCACCGGCAGCGATTCGACAAACGCGGCGACGAATCGCGCCGCAGCCTCCAGGTCCCGCGTCCGCGCCCCGGCGCCCATCGCGTCGGCAATTTGTGCCATCGCATCCGGAACCGCATCGGCATTGAAACGTATGACGTGCGACAGCATGACGGCGTTGAGGACGCCGTGGGCGGCGCGAACGATGTGCCGGATTCCCTCGAGCGCTACCGGTGGGATGACCGGGTTTACGTCGCGCGCGTAGCACGCCTCGACGCAGTGGGCCAGCGCATTCATCGCGGTGGAGGCGGTGATCTCGGCTGGAAGGTCGATCGTGATCTCCGGGTCATAGATCGCAAGGCTCGGAAGCGCCGCCGGGTCGCGACGCACGTGTTTGACGCCCTTGTCCGCATCGCGCGTGCCAAAGACCGGCGTCATCTCGGAGCCCGCGTAGGTCGTCGGGATCGCAACGAGTGCCATGCCCCCACCCCGACCCTCCCCCGTTCCGGGCGAGGGAGTACCATCAACCGCGACGCCCTTCCCCACACCGATCGCGCTTCCGCCGCCCATCGCGACGACGCCCTCGACCCGGTGTTGAACCGCCAGGGCCCGCGCGGCTTCGACCGCCTCCACCGGAACATGCGGTGCGACTCCGCTGAATTCGGCAACCAGGCGATTCCCCAGGCTTTCGCGGACCTGCCGGGCCGCCGCCGAGTCTTTCAGGCTGGGCGTGCATATATAGAGGATGCGGTCGCCGAGCGCCGCGGCCTCCGCACCCACCTGCCCGACCGTCCCGCGCCCGAAGAGGACGCGGGGCGCCTGAATGGTCCAGGCCTTACTGGGCGAGCGGCCGGCCCTCCATGACCTCGAGCGGATCCGCCTCGATTTCGAGGAGCTCGCCGTCCGGTCCTTTGAAGTAAAGCGAGTTCTCGACCCGATCGGGGCCGAAGTACTCGGTCCCGCGTTTGTCCAGCTCGCCGCGGATTCGCTCGAACTGTTCGCGCGGCACCGAGATCGAGACGTGGTGCATCCCCCCGATCGCCTCCCGCGTCGGCGGCATCGGATCCTCGGGAAAATCGAAGAAGGCGAGCAGATTCCCATGCCCGAGGTCATGGAAGAAATGCGTCGAGCTCTTAAGGTCGCGATTCTCGAATAGCTCGACCAGCGGAAAGCCAAGCACCTGGCTGTAGAACTGAATCGTGCGCTCGATGTCGGAGCAGATCAGCGCCAGGTGGTGGATACCTCGTGCCGTCGTCGCCGGCCGCTTGGATTTTGGCTTTAGATACTTCACCTTGAGCGCCTCGCGCTTCGCCTGGTAGTCGACTTGAACCGTAGCCATCGCTCCTCCTGCTAAATCTTGAAGAACAGCCGACGGATCTTGTAGGCGAGCTGCCGGTCGCCAATCACCGCGCCTCCGGGAAAACGCTGGTACGCCGTCAGGACCCAGTCATTGGCGTCGAAGTTGAAGACGACCGGACAGCCGGCGACGCTTCCCTCCGCATAGGTCAGCGCGCCATCTTTCAGCTGGAGCTTCCAGGTGCCGCCGGCATCGCCGCTGATACGGACGCCCCAGGTCGCATCCAGGCCTTTAGCCGCCTCGGCATCGACGGTGTTCTGCAACACGATGATCATGTAGGGAATCAAGGTGTTAGCCGCATCGCTGCTGAGCGGCTGGATCTCGCCGAGGCCGGCGCGCATGTCCCAGGTGTGGACCGAGTAGTCGATCAGCTGGAACGCCGGGTAGATCATGGTCGGAAGCGGGCCCATGTAGACGTGCGGAATGAGCTCGCTGGTCCACTCGTCCGGAGTCAGGGCATCGAAGATCTCGAACAACTTGGTCGACGAGCCCTTGAGGCGCGCGATCAACTGGCTTCGCGACGACGTCCGGAACCGTTTGGCGCCGGAATCCAGCAGGGACGCCATGCCGGGCAGGCCAAGGGCCTCGGGGAAGGCGTCCTTTGCCCGAGCCACGCCAAAGCGCTCGATGTAGCCCTCGGTGACGTCCACCAGGTGCCCGACGACATCGCGGATCTCCCACTCGGTGCAGGCGGTCTGTGTCTTCCAGGTCTCGTCATCGGTGCTGTCGATGACGTCGTAGAAATCTTCGCGCTCCTTGCGAACGACGTGCAGAAGGTGATCCTTCCCCTCGGCGGCGAACGTATTGACGCGAGCGGGTCGTAGCTCGACGCTCATGCCATCCTCCTCTTGGCCAAGCTCATCACGAGCTTTCGGCCGCTTCTAGGATGCGCCTCCAGGGGATGAATTTCAAGCCTAGCGGCGGGTGCTCTGCCCGACTTCGATCAGGTGGCCGTCGGGATCGCGAATGTAAGCACGTCGAAGCCGTGGTCTTTGGGCTCGGTCAGGAACTTGGCACCCCTGGCCGACCAGTCCTTGTAGACCTTCTGAATGTCCGCAACGCGGACGTTCATGAAGGCGCTGGTCTGATTCGGATCCGATGGCGTCGTGAGCGTGACGGTCGGCTTGTCGTCGGTCGGCCCGCCGCCGTCATTGAGGATCAGCCAGGTGTTGGCGATCTTCATGATCACCGGGTCTCGCTGCATCACGACCTTGCCACCGAAGATCCGCTGGTAGAAGTCGCGCGACCGGTCCTGGTTCGAGACCACCAGGAAGTTCGTGACCACGAAGCCCTCGGTCGGCGCGGGAAAGTCGTCTCGATTGATCATGTTTGACCTCCGGTATTCTTCTAGGCTGCTTCCGGTACAGACTCTATTCTGTTGCCAGCCCGCCCTCCGGTGATGGCGGCAATCGCAATCACCACGCTCACGACGGCGATGACCCCGGCGATGGTGAACGCCGTGCCGTATCCCGCGGTGATCGCGCCCATGACGACCGCCCGCGTGGGCACGGCACTGAGCAGATCGTTCCTCGTCACGGTCGCGGCAATCGTGCCGAGAACAGCCAACCCCATCGAGCCGCCCAGTTGCTGGCCGACATTGAGCAGCGCCGAGCTAAGCCCGGATTCATTGGCGGCGATCCCAGCGACGGAGACGATCGTCGTCGAGACAAAGATCAGCCCGAGGCCAAATGCGACGGCCATGACAAATGGCAACACCTCGGTGACATAGCTCGAGTGTTCGGTGATTCGTGAGAGGCCGAAGAAGCCGAGGACGCCGGCCAGCGAGCCGATCGACATCGGAAGACGCGCCCCGAGCCGACCGATCAAGCGCGAGGCGAGTTGAGCGCCGATGGCAACGCCGACGGTGATGGGCAGGAAGGCGAGCCCGGCCTTGAGCGGGCTGTACCCGAGGATGTTCTGCATGAACTGCGTCAGGAAGAACAGCAGGCTGGCGAGGGCCGCGCCGATCAGGAAGCGAACCGCATAGGCGCCCGATCGATTCCGGCTGGCGAAGATCCGCAGCGGCATCAGCGGCTGCGCGCTGCGAAGCTCGATGACTATGAAGGTCGTGAGGAGTACCACCGCCGCGCCGATGGGTCCTAGCGTGAGCGAGCTCGACCAACCGCTGGTCGCCGCCTTGCTCAGGCCGTAGACCAGCAGGGACATGCCGGCGGTAACGGAGATTGCGCCGGGGAGGTCGAGCCGGCCGGGCTTTCCTTCCGATGCGGCGAGGACCCGCGGAGCTACGAAGGCGAGCAGGATGCCAATCGGCACGTTGACGAACAGCACCCAGCGCCAGGAGAAATAGTTCGTGATGAGCCCGCCCAGGAGCAGGCCGAGCGCGCCGCCGGCTCCCGAGACAGCGGCGTAGACGCCGAGCGCCCGATTGCGTGCCGGACCTTCAGGAAACGTGACGGCGACGAGCGACAGCGCAGTCGGCGCGACGATCGCCCCGCCGACTCCCTGGGCCACGCGTGCGGCGATCAGCCAGCTCGCGCTGGTGGCGAACCCGCCCGCCAGCGAGCCGAGCGTGAAGACCAGGACGCCGATGATGAAGACTCGGCGCCGGCCGAAGAGGTCGCCGGCGCGGCCGCCGAGGAGCAACAGCCCGCCGAAGGCCAGCGCGTAGCCATTAACAACCCATTCGAGTCCTGTCGGCGTGAAGCGGAGCGCCCACTGAATCGAGGGCAGCGCAATATTGACGATGGCGGTGTCGAGGACCACCATCAGCTGGGCGATGGCGATGACAAGGAGCGCGAGGCCGAGCTTGCCGGCCTCCGGTCCGGTGGCGCCTCCCGCGCGGCGAACGACGGAAACTGAAGTAGCCATTTGCTTTTCCTCCTTTAGGCGCTCGGTGACGAATGCGCGATGCGAAGCCGTAGGTATTCATTGATGCCGATGAGGCGTAACTGCAGCTGCTCGTAGCGCGGAAAGGCTTGCGCCGCGGTTGCGTAGTCGATGACCTCGGGCTCGACCAGCAGGTAGTCCTTCCCGAGGTACCTAACGCGGCAACCACCTGCCGCCAGCACATTCCGATACCACGCGGCATCCTCGCCGAAGGTCCGCGGCATGACAAAGCTCTCGCCCAGCCGGCGCATCCCCAATGGGGTGGCGTACGAGCGGCCGGTACGGCGGCCGACGTGGTGCATGATGCCGACGATGGGCATCCAGCGCCGTCCAGCCACCAGGACGACGAGCGGATTGACAAACTTGGCGACGAGCCGGGCTACACGCCGCGTGCGCGGCCCGAGACGGGTCGTGCGGATTGCGTGGTTGGTGGTGGCCGTATGAAAACGCTCAAAACTGGTCGGAACGGACGTTTGGGCGTTCATGTTCATTCGATCCCTCCTTTGGGTAGAATGTTGATGTGTCAAACTTTCTCTCAAATAGTTTGAGAAGGCAAATAATGTATTCAAGCAGCCACTCCGCGGACTTCTGCTGATGGGACGCAGTACGGCTGCCCACGCTGAGGTGACCCAGGCGCAGCTCGCCGAGGTCCTCCCGCTCCTGCCGGCCTTGGCCAAGGCGATGACCCGTCGCTCGCATGAGGTGCCCGCC
>VBHQ01000134.1 GCA_005880395.1 Chloroflexota bacterium | reverse complement strand
GATGCAGGGCAGCCCCTGGATTGGAACCGCAGGATTCGCGACCAGAGATCTGCTCTCCAGCGCGTTGGCCTATCGCGGCCATGGGGTGAGCGCGTACTTACTCTGGGGTGTCGAGAACTGGCTCGATTCGCCCGAGTGGATGAAGACCGGCGTGACGGCGTTCAAGCTGCTGCGCGACTCTTAGCGCCTCCTCATCCCTTCTTCAGCCTCCGCTCAGCCTCGGCTGCCATGATTTGTGATATCGGCCCTATCCGCCGGCTGACCGGAATTTCGGTCGCCATCCTGTTGCTCAGTGCGGCCTGCCAGCCGGTTGCCCAGTCGAAGCCGTCGGCCCCGGCGACGCCCAAAACGTCGCCAACTCCAACACCGACGCCATCGCCGAAGCATGTGTTCGTGATCGTGCTTGAAAACGCTTCATACGGGCGCGCGCTGGCGCAGCCCTACATCAGCAGCCTGGCCAGCCAGTACGCCGTCGCCACCAACTATCACGACGTGAGCAGTCCGAGCCTGCCGAACTACCTGGCGATGACCTCTGGCTCAACCTGGGGCGTCCAGGATGACAACTACCACAGCCTCCCCGCGTCAGGAGTCGGCGATCAGCTGACGGCAGCAGGCGTTTCCTGGAAGGCGTACTTCGAGGGCTTCACGGGCGACTGCTTCAACAGCCCCTATCCCTACGCGCTGAAGCACAATCCCTTCGCCTATTACGGCGGCCAATGCCCGGCCAACGTCGTTCCGATGACGCAGCTGGCCAGCGACCTCAGCGGGAATACGCCGCAACTGGCCTGGATCACGCCGGGGCTCTGCAACGACGGGCACGACTGTGGCGTCGCCCAGGCCGACCAGTGGCTCTCTCAGGTGGTGCCCGAGATCACCGGATCTGCCGCCTGGCAAGAGGGTGGCACGCTGCTGATCACCTGGGACGAGTCGAGCGCCGGTGACGGCCGCGTCGCCCTGCTCGTCCTCGCCAGCAACCTGAAGGGGCCGATCGCCAGGCCACTCGACCATTTCTCCCTGCTTGCGACCGTGGAGGATGAGCTCGGGGTCACGAGGCTTCCCAGAGATGGCTGCCACTTTCTTCACGCAGGATCTTGACCGCGTGTTCTCGCCCGAACGCCTTGCGATAGGGTCGATCCGAGACCAGCACGTCATAGGTGTCGGCGACCGCGAGAATCCGCGACTCGATGGGAATCGCATCGCCGCGTAAACCGCGCGGATAGCCGCTGCCGTCGAGTCGCTCGTGATGCGCGATGACGATCTCCGCTTCGTGCCGAAGACGATCGACGCGCGAGAGGATGGCGTGGCCCATCTCCGGATGCCGCTTGATCACGACCCATTCCCCCGGATCGAGGGCGCCGGGCTTGCTCAGGATCGAGTCTGGGATTCCGATCTTCCCCACGTCGTGCAGCAGTCCGGCGCGAGCAAGCGTGCGTAGCGTCTCATTGGGCAGCCCCATCGCTCGACCGATCTGCACCGCGAGCTCGGCGACCCGTAGGTTGTGCCCCTTGGTGTTCTCATCCCGGGCTTCGACTGCGGCGGCCAGCGCGGCGATGGTATCGACATGCTCGAGCTCGGTGCCGACCTTGATTTCCAGATCGAGCGTCGCCTCGACCATGGAGCGCAACGACTGCCCGCGGGCGCGTTGGACCGCGACCGACCAGCAGGCCAGGCCCACGCCGGCCAGCATCAGCGCGTGATACTCCCACCAGGAGAGCTTCCACACCGTGCCCAGCACCATGATGACCTGCGCCTCCGCGAGCAGCAGGAAAGCCACCAGCAGGACCGCCTGCAGCGGAAGGTGCGCCATCCGGTAGGAGCGGGCCTGCTGCACCGCGGAGAAGAGTAGAAGGCCGATCGTGCTCGCCGCCATCGCGTAGGAATAGGGCTTGGTGCCGAACGGCAGCGCCGCGATCCACTCGCTGCTGAGCAACGCCAGACCGCCATACGTAGCGAGCGCGCCGCCGAGGACGACGATCAGCCAGCCGGCCGGTGAGAACGGCAGCCGGCGCTCGAACGCCGCGGTCAACGGGGTGTAGCTGGCGGCGAAGAAGAGCGCAGGAACGAAGAGGCTGAGGAACGCCGAGATGCCAACGATGCGTCCCGCGTATTCCAGCGCTTCGCCATCACCGAGGATGCCGGGCGTTTCGATGCCGTGGACCGCGAAGATCCCGCCCATCGCCATGAAGCCCAGGCAGAGGAAGAGCGCCCGGTACTGGGCGATCTGCATCGCTGCCACCGCGAGGAGGACGGCGAGCGCAAAGGCGAGTAGCGACACCGCCGTGACGATGACAAAATGCTGTACAGGAACCTGGACTGAAGCGTCGGCGGTGGGATGCATCTGCAGCCAGGCGAAGACAACGGCGGGAACGATGATGCCGGCCGCCGCAATCGCCGTGACCGACCGATCCTGATGGACGCGGAGGGCCGCCGGCACTGTGGCCATCCCGGAGTAACGGTGGGATTTCTCGAATCTTGAGCAGTATCATTTGGTGATGGTTGAGACTCCAACCCAGGCAGCCCTGCAGCAGACCGGCGTCCGGCTGACGCCGCAGCGGCTGGCCATCGCCGGCCTGCTGTCACAGACCGGAAAAGAGGCCTCGGCGCAGGAGGTCTACGACCGGGTTCGGCGTCGCCATCCTTATATTGGGCGCGCCACGGTCTTCCGTTCGCTCGATCGACTGGTTGCCGCCGGGCTCGCCCAGCGGCTCGAGCGCCCGGGCCACGTCTCGGCCTACGTGTGGTGCGAGCCGGGCCACCACCATCACCTGATCTGCACCACCTGCCGTAACGTCGAGGACCTGGGCGAGGACGCCGTCGCGCCGCTCGCCGCGTCGATTGCGCACGAGCGCGGCTTTCGCGTCGACCACGCGACGCTGGACTTTTATGGTGAGTGCCGGAACTGCTCCTCACGCCATGGGCGGGGGAAACCGGTTGCGACTCGCAAGCGCAAGGAGCTCACCAACCGCGCCAGCAGATAGCTCCAAAACGCGATCGTTGTGATGAAGAAGCTGACCGGGTAGGGGAGATAGTAGGCGATCGTCAGCCCCGCCCAGGTGAAGAGCACGGCCAGCGTCGCCGATAGCAGCAGGCCGCGGCTCGGCCGGATGGTGAAGCGCTCGGCGATCGCCGCCGGGGTGACGATGAGCGCGAAGATCAGCAGCACGCCCACCACCTGCACCGCCTCCGAGACCGCGATCGCAAGGATCACCATGAAGGCGATCGACAGCGCCTGCACCGGGACGCCTTTGGCCTGGGCGACCTCGTCATCGAGGCTGGCGAACAACAGCGGCCGGTACATGGCGGCGAGCGCGACCAGCGTGATCGCCCCCGCGATCGCCGTGAGGACGACGTCCCGCGTCGCGATCCCGAGGATGGTGCCAAACAAGATGCTGACGGCGGTGCTCGCGGCCCCATTGAACAGGGCAAGGAAGAGCACGCCCAACCCAAGCGACCAGGCCATGACGATGCCGATCGTGACGTCCCGGCCACGAAGTCGCTGCCCTAACGCGCCCATGACGGCGCCGGCCGCAATCGTGAAGACGAGCAGGCCGCCGATCAGCGGCAGGCCCAGCAGGACCGCGCCGGTCCCCCCGGCGAAGCCGATATGCGACAGGGCATGGGCCGCAAACGAAAGCCCGCGGACCACGACGAAATAGCCGATCACGCCCGCGGTCAACGCCACGATCGTCCCGGCCTCGAAGGCATGTTGCATGAAGGGATAACGGAACAGTTCCTGGACGTCCCGAACCAGGTCCCATCCGAAATAGGGCATGATGAGCAGGAGCCCGGTCATCGTGCGGGTTCTGCCTCGTGATGGCCGCTCTCCGCCTCCAGACCAACGACAAACATGTGCCCATGGCTGTCGTGGAGCACTTCAATCGGCGAGCCGTAAAGGCGGCTCAGGGTTGGTCCGGTGATGACGTCCACGGGCTTGCCGATCGCCACGCCGCCGTGGGCCACGTAGAGGACGCGATCGACCACCGGCAACAGCGGATTGATGTCGTGGGCGATCAGCAGCACGGTCAGCTGTAGCGTCCGGGCCAGTGAGGCCACCAGCTCGGAAATGCCGACCTGGTTGCGCAGGTCGAGGCTGGCCAGCGGTTCGTCCAGTAAGAGCAGCCGGGGATTGCCAACGAGCGCCTGGGCCAGGAGCAGCCGCTGCTGCTCGCCGCCTGAGAGCCGGCCGATCGAGCGATCGGCGTACGGTTCCGCGTTGACCGCCTCGATCGCCTCATCGACCTGACGGTGGGCGGCCCTGGCGACGCCGGGGAGTTCGAACCCCCAGCGATGCCCGTCGAAGCCGAGGTGGACGAAGTCCCGCCCGCGCACCGGGGTGTCGCGATCGAGCTCGCGACGCTGGGGCACATACCCGACCTGGGCATTGCCACGTCGTGGGCGCTGCCCGAGCACCGCCAGCGTCCCCGCCGCGGGCGGGATCAGGCCGAGGAGGAGCCGGAATAGCGTTGACTTGCCGCTGCCGTTGGGCCCCAGCACCACGATGAACTCACCGGGCTCGATCGTGAAGCTCGCTCCCCGCCAGATCAGCCTTCGGCCGTAGGTTGCCGCCACATCATCAGCGACGATAGCTGCGCGCGCCCGGTCACTCGGTGCCATGGTGCCTAGTGTGTCAGCGATTGGGCGTTCAATGCATTCTGCAGCGTCAGCAGCTGGGCCAGCTGCCACTCCTGGAAGGTGGCGTCGACTGGTTGAAGGGTCTCCGATACGCCAACCACCGGGATTCCGTTATCGGCAGCGAGCCGCTTCAAGCCGTCGGTGACGTTGGACGCGGCCTGCACGTTGAAGACCAGCACCTTGATCTGTTTGGCGGCGATCTGCTGTTGGAACTGGGCAACCGTATTGGCAGGGGGGTCGTTGCCTTCGGCAACGGCTTGCATGAACTGCGGCGGCGAGATCAAGGTCAAGTCGAGCGCCTGGGCCAGGTAGACGAAGATACTTTCGGTCGAGCCCACCGGAGTGCCGCCGAATGACTTCTTGATGCTGGCGATCCGGTCGTGGTACGGCTGCAATGCCTGTCGGAAGGCGGCCCGCTGCTGGCTGAAGTAGCTGGCGTCGGCCGGGTCGATCGCCTGGTAATCGGCCGTAATCCGATCGACGACCTGGTCTACCGAGGTGGGGTTGTACCAGAAGTGCGGATTGTCTCCGGCCTTCTTGTGCAGCAGATCCGCGACCGTAAAGAGTTTGCGGCTCCGGCTCGGATTACCCGCGAGCAGCTTGCTGCCCCAGTCGTCGTAGCCGGCGCCGTTCAGGATCACGTAGTCCGCGGTGGCAAAGGCGCGCGCGTCACTGGTGCTGCTTTCGTAATCGTGCGGGTCGGCGTTCGGGTTGGTGACGACGCTGGTGACCGAGACACGGCTACCGCCGAGCTGGGCGGCGATGCTGCCCCAGAAATTTTCGCCGGCGATCACCTGCAGGGTCCTGCCGCCGGTCGCGCCCGATGGCGTTCCGCAGGCAGCCGCCAGCACACCGACCAGCACGACGAGCACCACCAGCAATCTCGAACGCATCCCGGGTCCTCCTAATCTGATAGGCAGCATCACTTGATACTGAGTATCATACCGCGGGCATCCCTGGGTTCGAGCTGCTGCCCGAGATGGGCTTCGACCTGGGCCAGGGGTTACTTCATCGGCAGGCCCGGCTGCGGCCGGGGCCGCGGAGCCTCACCAGGCCTCTTTTCAATTCGCGGTCTTCCCCTGAAGGCCCTCGGCCCCCTATGGTGAGGATTGACGATCCTCCGGATTCTGAATAAAGGAGGTGCAGGATGTACTTTGGTGGCGGCGGATTACTGATCGTCCTTGGGATCATTGCGCTCGTTCTCGGTTGGACGTTGGTCGGGATCATCCTGATCGTCCTCGGTCTGCTCAGCGGCGGCTTCGGCTTTTATAGCGGCCGTCGGACGACGTATTAGCGCGGATCCCTTCACTCAACCCGGTGGCCACCCGGCTACCGGGTTTTCTTTTATCCCGAGGTGCCCGCGAGCACGCCCCGCGGCATGTAGCTAAGGATGCAGGGAAGACCGTTTACGGTTAGTTGTGCGTCGGTCACCGTATACGGGTTATAAGTGCGGAAGCGGCAGGTGGGCCAGGGCCGCGACAGTGTGCCGGGGAGGGACTCTGTTCCGGGAAGGAAGTAGTTGCTGCCCAGCTGATCGAGACCGGCCGGCGTCGCGTACCACTCGTCCGGTTTCTGCGCCAGCGCCTGCATCATGAACTGGTGCCAGATCGGCGCAGCGCCGACGATGCCGGTGGAGTTGTTCGCCAGCGGCACGTAATCGGTGTTGCCGACCCACACCGCGGTCGCCAGGCTGGGCGTGAATCCCACCGTCCAGTTATCGCGAAAGTCTTGCGTCGTGCCGGTCTTGGCTGCGACATGGCGACCGGGTAGCGTCAGGTCGCCGCCACAGCCGAACTCCATACACCGGTTGCGGTCGTCGGACATGATTGAGCCGATGATGTAGGCGACCTGCTGGCTGACGGCGCGGAACTCGTTCTTGCTCGGGTCGTAGTTGAAATACGTATTGCCCAAACCATCCTGGATGTGCAACACCGGCGAAGGCTTGTGCCGGACGCCGAGCGTCGCCAGCGTCGAGGCCCCGGTGACCATGTCGAGCGGCGACACCTCATAACCGCCGAGGGTCAGGCTGACCCCGTAGCTGCTGTCGGATTTGTTCAGGCTGGTGACGCCCATTCGCCGGGCGACGTCGAGGACCGCCGGAATCCCGGTCGTGAGCTCGACCTTGATCGCGGGGATGTTCAGCGAGTTGCCCATGGCAATCTTCAGCGGCACCGTGCCGTGGTACCGCTTGTCGTAGTTGAGCGGCGCGTAGGGCTTGAGCCCATCCGTGCCGCCGCCCAGTGGAAAGACCATCGGTTGGTCGAGGATCGGGCTGACCACCACCATCGCCAGAACCTCCCCCGTCTTGGGATCCATCGAGACCAGGGCTCCGTCATGGAAGTTGTAATAAGGGCCTTTGCTCGCGATTTGATTGGCGACGATCGCCTCGGCCTGGTGCTGCAGGGTGAGATCCAGCGTGGTGTAAACGCGGTACCCTTTCCGGTCGCTGGGCCGGATCTTGAACTGCTGGGCCAGGACCTGGAGCACGTAATCGACGAAATGCGGCGCCTGCAACGAGTTGGTGGGATAGAAGTACTGCTGCTTCTCCGCCTTCGCGGCCGCCGCCTGCGCCGCGGTGATCATCTTTTGCGCGACCATGGCGTCGAGCACCTCGGCTTGCCGTTGCTTGGCCTGGACGATGTTCAGAAGCGGGCTGTTTTGCGTCGGTGCCTGGGGCAGCCCGGCGAGCATCGCCGCCTGGCCCAGCGTCAGATCATGCGAGGTCGTGTGGAAAAAACCGCGGGCGGCGGCCTCGGCGCCGTAGCTCTGGCTGCCGTAGTAGATGGTGTTGAGGTACATCTCGAGGATCTGCGTCTTCGAGTAGCGCTTGTTGAGGTCGACGGCGAGCACCGCCTCGCGGAGCTTGCGCTGGATGGTCGGTGGGGGATTGGGACCGATGAATACCTGCTTGACCAGCTGCTGGCTGATCGTGCTCCCGCCCTGACTGATCTGATGGCTCGTGTAGTCCGCCACTGCGGCGCGGGCGATGCCGCCCAGGTCGACGCCGTTATTGGTCCAGAAGGTGCGGTCCTCGATCGCGACCGTTGCCTGCTTGATGTACGGCGACATATAGGTGAGGGGCACGACGATGCGATGGTCGCCGTGATCGCCGATGTCGTCGATCAGGATCCCGTGCCGATCGAAGATCAACATGTCCTGCTGCAGGCCGCTGGAGGAGAGGCCGTCAACCGCCGGCAGGCTGCCGATCGACTCGGCCGCGACGGCCGGCACCGCCATCAGGGGGAGACCCACCACGAAGACGGCGGCCAGCAGCAGCGCGCGCCGGAACTTGGAGCGTCGCTGGGTCTGCCGGAGCAGCCGGGCCCGGCGGTAGAAGGCGTAACGGGATCGGCGACGTCGGGGCATCACCAAAAATGATAATGGATGTGTAGCGAATTGTGTACCGACGCAAGTCAGGCTGAGTTCAGATCGAGACGGAGACCCGCTTACAAACCTAGAGTTTGAGCATGGGAATTGCCCGAACCTTGGGCCGCACGCTCCTGGCGGCCATTTTCATTTTCAGCGGGCTTGAGGTCCTGGCAAAGCCGGAGGGGCGTGCCAAAGCGGCCAAACCGGTGGTCGATGCAGTCGCTGACGTTGTGCCGGTTACTCCGCGCGACCCGGTGACCGCCGTGACCATCAATGCGATCGTCCATATCGGAGCCGGCGCGATGCTGGCGGCGGGCATCCTGCCACGCCTGGCCGCGCTGGCGCTCGCGACCTCGATGGTCCCGACGAATGGAATGTGCCAGGCCGGACGCGGGTTTTGCTGGTATTGAACGTTCAGAGGAGGAGCTGTGATGGCGAAAGCGCTTGAGGATCAGGTTCTGACCCAGATGGAGGACCGCCGGCCGATTGCCAGCGATCTGCAGCTAGAACCCACCGGGCGGCGCGTTCGAACGCTGTTCGCGGGGAGGACGGTCGCCGACAGCCGCTCAGTTATGTTGCTGATCGAGAAGCAGCGCCTTGCGGTGTATTACTTCCCGATCAAAGACGTGCAGCAAGACTTGCTCGTACCAACGAGCTACAAGAGCGCGCATGCCGGCAAGGGAGAAGCGAGCTTTTTCTCCGTCAAGGTCGGCGATCGCATGGCCGAGAAGGCCGCCTGGCGCTACCTGAATCCAGAACGTCCGGAGCTGAACGACTACGTTGCGTTCTACTGGGACAAGATGGACGCCTGGTTCGAGGAGGACGACGAAGTCTTCGTCCATCCACGTGACCCTTACCATCGCGTTGACGTTCTCAACAGCTCGCGGCAGGTCAAGATCGTGGTTGGCGGCGAGGTGGTGGCCGAGACGCATCGCCCGCGCTTGCTGTTCGAGACCGGCCTCCCGGTTCGCTATTACATTCCGAAGCTCGACGTCCGGCTGGACTTGTTGACCGCAACGAACACCTCGACCCGCTGCCCCTACAAGGGCAAAGCCGAGTACTGGTCAGTCAACGTCAACGGCAAGGAGTTCAAGGACATCGTCTGGGGTTACCCAGCGCCGATCCCGGAGTGTCCGAAGATCGAGAACCTCCTGTGCTTCTACGACGAGAAGGTCGACGCGGTCTACGTCGACGGCGAGCTCCAGCCGCGGCCGGTATCGCCCTGGTCATAAGCTGATCGATCGCCCGCCGGAGCGGGGGCTACGCGTCGTTTCTCCTATCGGTGGACCCGCACGTCAAGCTTGTCATCGAAGGCGCCTGCGTGGGTGGCACCGCGTTGCTGGCCGCCACCACGACGCCACTTCTCGCCGGCAAGCCCCGAAATCCCTCGATGCTGCTCCCCTGGGCAGGAGGCTTGGCCTTCCTTCTGCTCTATGCGTTTATCAATCCAAAGGGCGGGCCGGATCCGTTTCCAGTCGTGGTGGGCGGCTGCACCTTTGTCAGCGTTGTCGTTGGCTTGATCGCCGCCCTTACCTTGAGCTGGCGGTGGTTCCATCGCGGCGGTGATGCACAGGTCACTGCGAAGACGGCGAGAGACTTTGGCTACATGGCGTTATTCGGCCTATTGGCAGGCGCCGGCCTTGTCGGCGCGGTGGCCTTCGGAATCGCCGCGGCCCAGGCACTCGCCAGTGACGTCGCCTACCGAACCGCGCCGGACTGCGCAGCCGGTGGTGTGAGTCCGTGCCGAAGCCAGCTGACCGCTGCGGTTGTCCGGATTGAGGAGGCGGGTCCGAACGGTCGCCACTGGATCGATGTCGCCATTACCGGCACGACGCGGACCATTGAAATCGAAACGGCGTACGACGTTTGGAAGACGCTCGTTCCCGGGGAGCAGGTCCAGCTCACCAGCTGGCGCGGGAACGTCACGCAAGTCAGCCGGCAAGGCGCCGGTACGATGCAAACCATAGACAGCCCTGGATGGAATCTTCTTATCGCCGGAGTGCTCCTTGGAATCTGCCTTTTCGTATTCGTCGTGTCTGCGGCTTTCGGGTTACTCTTTTGGCTTACCTGGCGAGCCGGCACCCGCGGGTTCTACGTCCCGGACATCGCCAGCGGCGAAATCGGCTAGCGCGGCGAACCGCGCGAGACTGCGCGGTAGCGGAAGCAGCTGACCAGGTGATCGTTGACCAACCCGGTCGCCTGCATGAAGGCGTAACAGATCGTCGGTCCGACGAAGCCGGCGCCTCTGTGAAGTAGATCGTTGCTCAGGGCTCGTGACGCATCGGTCATCGCGGGAATCTGCGCCAGCGCCTTCCAGCGGTTCACGACCGGCCGCCCATCGACGAACGACCAGACGTAGCGATCGAAGCTGCCGCGCTCCCTGGCGGTCTCCAGCACGACCCGGGCGTTCGCGACCGCGCTTTCGATCTTGCGCCGATTGCGGACGATGCCCTCGTCGCTGAGTAGCCGGGAGACGTCGCGTAGCCCAAACCGAGCGACCGGCGCTGGGTCGAAGTCGCGGAAGGCTTTGCGATAAGCCGCGCGTTTGCGGAGGATCGTCATCCAGCTGAGCCCGGCCTGGGCTCCCTCGAGCACCAGGAATTCGAAGAGCCGTCGATCATCGTGAACCGGCAGGCCCCACTCGCGATCGTGGTACTCGACCATCAGCGGATCGCTTCCCGCCCAGGGACAACGTGCGATGGCCACGCTTTATCCTCGCATCGCGCCGGTCGTTGACGCGCGCTTACCGCGCCGTATAGTCGCAGGGTGCCAGACCTGCGACCATGGCGTTTCGAGCCGAAGGGCCGATACGAGGAGCACGTCTTCGAGAGCACCGTGCTTAAAGGCAATCGGCTCAACGATCCGGCGAGCCGCCCGCTGTGGGTGTATCTACCGCCGGGGTACGACGCCGAGCCGGGACGATGCTATCCGAGCGTCTACGTCATCCAGGGGCTGACCGGCCAAATCGACATGTGGAGAAACCGTTCCGCCTTTCGGCGCAACTTCCCTGAGCTCGCCGATGCGCAGTTCGCGGCCGGCGGCGCGGCGCCCTGCATCCTTATATATGTCGACTGCTGGACGTCGATCGGCGGGAGTCAGTATCTGGACTCGCCCGCAACCGGGCGCTATCACAGTTACCTGTGCAACGAGATCGTGCCCTGGATCGACCGGCATTACCGCACGATGCCCGAAGCCAGGCATCGCGGCATCATGGGCAAGTCCAGCGGTGGTTACGGGGCGATGATCACCCCGATGCTGCGGCCGGACGTCTTTGGCGGTTTTGCCACCCACGCGGGCGACGCGCTCTTCGAGCTCTGTTATGCGAACGAATTTCCCAGGTCGGTTCGCGCGCTTCGGGAGCATTATCACGGCTCCTACGAGGAGTTCTGGAAAGACTTCCGAAGCCGGCCGGCCTTCAGCAAGGAGGGTGACGGCGAGCTGCTGAACGACTGGTGCATGGCCGCCTGCTACTCGGCCGACGACGACGGGACGGTCCGCCTGCCGTTCGATCCGCAGACCGGCAAGCAGGTGCCGGAAATCTGGGAACGCTGGTTGCGCTGGGACCCCGTTCGCATGGTCGCCGGGCACGCCGACGCGCTTCGCTCGATGCGGGCGATCTACATCGATGCCGGCAAGCGCGATCAATACTGGCTCGATCTCGGCGCCGAGGCTTTTCGCCGCGAGCTGGAGTTAATCGGCGTGACGGACGTCTTTTTTGAGCTCTTTGATGCCACTCACGACGCGATCGAGTACCGCTATCCGATCGCGTTGAAGTACCTGGCCGAGCGACTCTCGCCCTGATCGCCGGGAGGCCTCGCCTTTCTGAGTGTGAGGTCTCCGTATTTCCGACCAAGCCGCCAGGGTTGAAGAATTCGTCACCGAGCGCTACATTGTTGGCAATGGGGAGGCATACGGTCGCCGGTGGCCTGGCCGTGGTGGCCGCGGCGGCGGGCCTGGTCGCCGGGCAATTGGGGGCCTTTGCTTCGAGTTACGGGTCGGGCGGCGTCGGCTATGACATCAGCTATCCGCAGTGCGGCACCGCCTACCCCGGCGGCTCGTTCGGGATCGTCGGTGTCAACCAGGGCTATCCGTTCACGTATTACAACGCGTGTTTTACCAGTGAATGGCGCAGCAGCGGGCCTGGGCGGTGGGCTGCAGCGAGGCCCAGCGGTCCGTCGGCTACGCGAGCTGCTTGAACCCCTCAGGCGCCTGCCCGAGTACGGTTCAACCGGCCGCGTGGTGGCTGGATGTCGAAACCGCCAACAGCTGGTGCGGCCGGCCCGGCACCCGATGCAAGGACCTCACTTTGAACCGGTATGCGATCCAGGGCATCATCGACACGCTGCATTCGGCGGTCGAGAATCCGACGGCTGCGCCGATCGGCATTTACTCGACACCGAATGCCTGGAGCACGATCGTGGGTGGCAATCTCGTCAATGGGCTCAGCGCCGACTGGCTGGCGACCGGCCTGTCGTCAGCGTCGCAAGCCAAGTCTTATTGCTCGGGCTCGGGATTCTCGGGTTCGGGTCAGCTCTGGCTGGTGCAGTTCCTGCCCGGCGGCTACGATGCCGACTACGCCTGCTGATCACAGCTCATTCGACTAAGCATCCCTCGATTTAGCTCTTCGGCGTGGGCATCCTGCCCGAAGACCCGGGGCCATGACTCCCCGAATGCATGAGGTCGAGGGCTGCCTGGGTCCCATACCGTGAATGCATCGGCATCATGCAACCAGAAGGAGCGATTCCATGAGTTCACTCAAAGATCTTTCGAACGACCTTGCCGACCTGGTCGATAAGTCAAGCAAAAGCGTCGTCCGCGTCGACGCCCGCCGCGGGCGCGCCGGCACGGGCATTGTCTGGGACAGCGGCCTGATCCTGACCGCGAACCATGTCGTCGAACAGGAAGACGACATCGAGGTCGTGGTGGGGGAGAAGAGCAGCAAGGCGACGCTGGTCGGGCGCGATCCGGCGACGGATATCGCGCTGCTGAAGATCGACGACGGTCTTACGGCGCCGGCGATGTCCCGGGCGAAGGTCGCCGACCTCAAGCCCGGACAGATCGTGATTGCGATCGGTCGTCCGGGAAGCCTGAAGGCAACCTTCGGGACGATCAGCTCGGTGTCGTCCCCATGGCGCGGCTGGCGCGGCAGCGAGATCGAGCACGTCATCCAGACGAACGCGCCCCTCTACCCCGGGTTCAGCGGCGGCCCGCTGGTCGACGCCGACGGGCGTGCGGTGGGCATGAATAGCTGGGTTTTCGGCCGCGGCGACGGGCGCGCCATTGCGATGGACGTCGCCGAGCGGGTGGTCGAGAGCCTGCGCAAGGACGGTCGGATCAAGCGTCCCTATCTCGGGATCGGCACCCAGGAAGTGCCACTCCCTGACGCGGTGAAGACGCAGGCCAAGCAGGACAGCGGCTTATTGGTCGTCGCCGTCGAGCCAAAGAGTCCCGCAGATCATGCCGGCCTCATGCAGGGCGACACCCTGCTTGCGCTGGATAGCAACACGACGGAAAGCCTCGAGGATCTGTTCAGCGGCCTTCGCAAGGCGAGCGTCGGCTCCAGCCACAAGCTTCGCGTGGTTCGCGCTGGCGAGGTCAAGGAGTTCACGGTGACGCTGGGCGAAGCGGCTCGATAGCGTTTCGACTTGACGCCGGCAGGCCCGGCTGGGCACGCCCAGTCGTTCCTGCCGGCCTACGGCTCGGCCCGGCGGCCGCTGCAACGGCGCTGTCGCAGTCCGGTTAAGGCGCGATTCGCGTCCCTCAGGATTGTTCCGGTGGCTGGTTGACTCTA
>VBHQ01000220.1 GCA_005880395.1 Chloroflexota bacterium | reverse complement strand
CCGCTCACATGGCTTCCGGGAGATCTTGCCGTTCGGCTCTGGCTTTTCCTGATGCAGTTTTGCATCGTCGGAAGCTTGTTGATCGTCTATCGCCAGATCGGACGGCCGAGCCGTGGCGAGCTGATCGCGCTGGGCGCGGTCCTGCTGACGTTCTTTCCGCTGATCAACAGCGCCGCCACCGGGGCGATGAATGCCATCCTGCTTTTGCTGTTGACCTGCGCCTGGGCGTACTGGCTGCGCCACCGCGACGTAACGAGCGGGATGCTTGCCGGTCTGGCCGCGGTCATGAAACTCTTCCCGCTTGCCCTGATGCCCTACCTCGCCTGGCGCCGTCACTGGCGACTCCTGACCGCGCTCGGCCTGACCACCGTCGCTGGCCTGGCGCTCGGCTTCGTCATCACGCGCGTCGATCACAACATCTATTACTTCCGCGACATGCTGCCGCATCTCGCGATCGGGACCGGCTACCGGGAGAACCAATCGCTGGCTGGGTTCACGGCCCGGTTGTGCAACCCATCGACCGCGGATGCCGGCGGGAACGCGGGCTGGTGCGGACGGCTGCTCGATTGGCCACTGGTCGCTGGCGTGATCGGGCTCGTCCTCTACGAGACCTCAAGACTTAGTCGATCAGGATTGGAATTCGCGCTCGCCATCGCCGCCCTTCCCTTGATCAGCAGCGTGACCTGGAGCTTTCACCTCGTGCTGCTGATTCTTCCCATCACCCTCTTGATCCGTCGACTCCTCAGTGGGGATTTGTCGCGAACCGCCGGACGCTGGCTCGTTGTTGCCTGGCTCTGTTTCTCGGTTGGTCCGGCGATCCACTATCTCCTGATCGTTCATCCCCTTGCCCGGTTGCCGGGATTGGCTGATCTGATCCCCTTCACACTGACTCGAGTGCTCGGGGAGAGCTATTTCATCGGGACGGTCGTGATCTTGGGCAGCTTGTGGGACGCCACCCGAAGGCAGCGCCGCATCCAGCAGACCGCCGATGTCACACTCGCGGCTTAAGCGGCCTTACCCTGCTGACCCGCATCCCAGCGGAGGAAGGCTTCCATGAACGGTTCGAGCTCCCCGTTGAGAACCGCCTGGACGTTGCCCATCTCGTAGCCGGTTCGGTGGTCTTTCACGAGCGTGTACGGATGGTCATTCGCACCGCGGACGACGTCTTGTTGACGTGCTGGCCGCCCGCGCCGCTCGAACGGTACACATCGACCTTCAAGTCCTCGGGCTTGATCTCGATGTCGCCCGCGTCTTCAATTTCCGGGATCACCTCGACCAGCGCGAACGAAGTATGGCGTCGATGCGCCTGGTCGAACGGCGACAGCCGCACCAGGCGATGCACGCCCCGCTCAGCGCGCAGCCAGCCGAAGGCGCGCTTGCCTGAGATCCGCACGGTCACGCTCTTGTAGCCGGCTTCCTCGCCGGGCGACTCGTCCAGCATCTCCGTCTGCATCTTGTTGCTCTCCGCCCAGCGCAAGTACATCCGCAGGAGCATTTCCGCCCAGTCCTGGGAATCAGTGCCGCCGGCGCCGGCGTGGATGCTGACCAGTGCCGGATGCTCAGCGTAGGGGTTGGCAAACAACAGGTCGATTTCCTGCTTTTCGACGTCCTTGTCCAGGGCGCGCAGATCCTGCTCGAGCGTGGCCTGCAGATGCCCATCCTTCTCGGCAATCGCCAGCTCGGCCAGCCCGATCACGTCACGCGCGCGCGCTTCGATGCTGCGCCAGGTCTGTACCTCCTCACGCAGGCCCTTGGCCTCCTGAGCCAGCCGCTGGGCTCGGGGCGGGTCCTGCCAGATGTTGGCGTCTTCTAGCGCGCGCTGCAGCGTCTGAAGACGCTGGTCCTTCTGAGGGAGGTCAAAGATGCTCCTGGAGCTGCAGGATCTTCTTCAACAGGTCGCTGGCTCGTTCGAGGATCTCTTCCATCGGCCTAGTGTCCGTGACAATTCTTGAACCGCTTGCCACTGCCGCAGGGACAGATGTCATTGCGCCCAACGCCGGCAAAGTTCAGGGACTGCGGTCGCCGGAATTGGAGTCGGGCGGGCGTGGCGGGTTCGGCGCTGGCCGCCTTGGGCGCCTGTGGCGCCTCAACGACGTCCTGCGGCTTGACCGGATTGGCCGCCGCCGCGGCTCGAGCGCGAGCCGTCTTCGTGGCCCCGCTTGACGTGGCTTTCTTCTTGGTCATCGCCCGAAATCCTACCCCAACACCCGCATTTCTGAACTTGCCGCGGCGGATTGGCTACGCTTGGGCACCAGGAGCGACCTGATGCTGGACAAAACCAAGCTATCCGGCGATGTGTGGGTCCGCATGCTCTGGCTCCCTCGCGACGGCGGCGGTCAAGCCGAGCGCCCGTTTGCTCTCATCCAGGACCGCAATCGGTTCTGGGCCGGCATCGCCCTCGGGGTGATCGCTTTCCTGGTGGCAGCTTCCTTCTTATTGCTCAATGATTCGCTCATCGCGGGGCTGATCGTCCTTCTCCTCGTCATCGGCGGCAATCGTGTCGCCGCCGGCGGAAAGGCTGGTTATTACGAAGTCCGATCCGATGGAACCCTTGGTGCCTTTCTTGGCAAACGGATTCCGCTCGCCGCCAAACACATGGAGCGGGTAAAGCCCTACGAGCGCCCGGCCTAGTTCCGGCTACGGCCGACCGGCATGCGGCACTTGCGCGTCGACGGCCAGAACCCGGCCGGTGCGGGCTCGAAACAGCTCGCCCATTTTCTCGACGCCGCGCCATTCAGCCGCCATCAGGAACAGTGTTTTGCCGTCCTGGCCGCCGAGCATACAGGCAAAGCACGCCGCATCGAGGGTGATGGTTTGCAGGACATCTCCGCCCTCACGCACACGCATCACCACAGGCCCGTCGCCACCGACATCCGAACAC
>VBHQ01000133.1 GCA_005880395.1 Chloroflexota bacterium | reverse complement strand
CCTGCACCGCCGCCGGCGTTGTCACCTCGAGTCCCTGCATCTTCTGGTCGATGATCTGCTGGAAGGCCGCCTTGTAGTCGTCGGTGTAGCGCTCGGGCTGAAATGCGTCGGTGAGGTTGTCGATCAACGAGGTCGCCATCGTCACCTCGCGATCGCTGATCTTGACGTTCTGTGGCAGATTCAGTTCCTCGGTCGAGCGGATCTCATCCGGCCAGTTGAGCGTGTTCACCAGCAGGGTGTTGCCCTGGACCTGGATCAGGCAGAGGTGCTCCCGATCGCGCAGCGCGATCTTGGCGACCGCGACCTTGTTCGTCTCCTCGAGCGCCCGCTTCAACAGAAAGAACGGCTTGACGCCGACATCCTCGGGCTCGAGGTAGTAAGCGCTCTTGACGTAAAGGCCCAGCGGAACCTCGTCGCGCTCGACAAACTCCATGATGTCGATCGTCTTCGTCGTCTTGAGCGGCAGCTTGTCGAGGTCCTCCTCGTCGATGATGATGAACTGGTTCTTGCCCACCTCGTAGCCCTTGAGGACGTCGTTGTAGGCGACGACGTGGTCGTCGGTCGGGCAATGCCGCTGCTGCTTGATCGGCAGCTTGCAATGCGGACACAGCTGCCGAAACGCGACGGCGCTATGAGCCTCGGTGGCGAGATACATGCGGATCGGGATTGCCACCATCCCGAAGCTGATTGCGCCCCGCCACATGGACCGGGCCATTGCTGACGCCTCCTTTGCGCGAATTCGCCGCGATTATAACCCGGCTTCGACTCCAACCCGAAAAGACGTTCGGATCCTGGCCGCCAGCTGCTCAGCGTACAGCGGCCCCAGCCGTTCATGTTTGAAGTAGGCGTAGACGTCCTTCCCTGGGCCAGGTAGCCTGCGATCCGCCTGCTCCAGGCGATGAGTCGCTGGGCCGAATACGCCTGCCGCCGAAGGCGCAGGTAGATAAAGGCGCCCCGCCCCACTGGCCCAGGCTGCTCCTCGCCATCGCCATGGACCAGCGCGGCACCGAGCCGCTCCAGCTTCTCGACGACCGCCGGCACATGCCAGGAGGGGTGGCGGAACTGGAAGGCGATACGCCACTGTGTCGGCGCCAGCGCCATGATCCGGTCGATGCGGCTCTCGTCGAACGGCGCCGTCGGCGGTAATTGAAAGAGCAGGGGTCCAAGCCGATCGCCGAAGGACGCCGCCTCACCGGCCAGCACTTCCATCGCGGTCTCGAGATTCGGCATGCGACGGTTATGGGTGATGCGTCGGTGCGCCTTGACGGCGAAACGGAAGCTTGGCGGGACGCTCGCTGCCCACGCGGCGATGACCTCGTCGGGTTGGGTGCGATAGAAGGTCGTGTTGACCTCAACCGTCGAGAGCCGGCTCGCGTAGTAGCTCAGCATCTCGGCGCTCTTCAGCCGCCGCGGATAGAAGCTGCCGCGCCAGGACGAATAGGAGAAGCCCGAGGTCCCAACGAGCAGTTGGGCCGTCAACGCTCAGATGTTGGGAACGCCCTTGATCAGTCCCATGAATTCGGCGCGGGTTTTCGAGTCGGTCTGGAAGATGCCGAGCACGCAGCTCGTGAACACCCGGCTGTTCTGTTTCTCGACGCCGCGCATCTTCATGCAGAGGTGGTCTGCCTCGATCACGACCGCGACCCCGACCGGCTCGAGGTATTTCTGCAGACATTCGGCGATCTGCCGCGTCATTCGCTCCTGCACCTGCAAGCGGCGGCTGTACAGCTCGACCAGCCGCGGAATCTTGCTCAGGCCGACAAGCCTTCCCTTGGGGATGTAGCCGATGTGGACCCGGCCGAAGAAGGGCAGGAGGTGGTGCTCGCAGAGCGAGTACATCTCGATGTCTTTGACCACGATCATGTCCTTATACGCCTCGGTGAAGGTGGCATCGCCAAAGACCTCGTCGAGCGTCATCCGGTAGCCGCGCGTCAGGAATTCCAGGCTGTCCTTGACGCGTTCCGGCGTATCGCGCAGGCCCTCGCGGGCCGGATCCTCGCCGAGCAGCACCAGTTGATGCCGGATCAGCGCCTCCATCGAGATGGCGTCGCTCGGTCGATCGGCGGCCTGCGCCATGAGCGAAGCCTAGCTGATGACGTTCATCGGGTCGGACGCCGCGCCTTCGCGGAGGTAGGCCTGCATCGCGACCCACAGCGCGCTCACCGAAATGGTCTGGAAGTCAGGCCCGCGGTAGCCGGCGAGCGGTGAGGGCGTTTCGGCGTAGGTCACGGTGTCGAGCGCGGGATCGTTGTGGCTGAAGTCGAAGGCGAAGATAGTGATCATGTGCGTCGCGTTCCAGTGGTTCCAGCCTGGCATGGTGCGGGTCATGGTCTGCACCATCACCGGCACGCCATGGTCAAAGGTGATGGTCGCCCTCGGGTCGGTGATATCGCCCTGGATGCGCGCCTTGACCTCGTCCAGGCTGGTGATGTGTTCCGCCTTGTAGCGCGCCTGTCCGAGGCTGGGCATCACGATGGGGGCCAGAAAGGCATTGATCGCGTTGGTGGCATCGGCTCCGTACTCGCCGCGGTTCGGGTTCAACTTCGACGCCTTGGCGACCGTCTCGATGTCGGGCACGTTGCTCATCCACGCTGACAGCAGCACCTGGGTGGCGCCGGCACCGCAGTAATTGCGATGGGCGAAGTCGCCCGGCTCGTGGAAGCCGCGGACGACAACGGCGCCGCTGCTGACCGCAACCTGGCCAATCACCAGCTTGTGGTGGGGCAGGTCTTCGGGTGTTACCACCGGATCGGCGGTCTTTGCCGCGAAGTTGTAGGCCAATGCGACCGGGCCCGCGGTTCGGCCCACCTGCACCCCAAAACAGGAGGGCAGGAGAGCGGCGAATGCCATGGCGAGCCCGATTTTTATTACTTTCTGTGACATTTGATCGTCAGGGTAGCAGTGGCTTTCTCAACTGCCAAGGGTCCACTGGTCGGTTGTTACAACGGAAATGGGTCCCCCGAAGTTACCACGCGCGCGAGGATGGTCCGCTGCCCCTTTCGAAGTCCTTGGTGATAATCGTATTATCACACTATCGGGAAGCGCATTGTAGAGGACAACCCGGATCCGATCCGGCGGGCCGTCAAACCGGAGCGAGAGCCCCGGCTCGACGAATTGGTGAAACACCGGCCTTCGAAGAATGGGCTGGCCGACACCGGCGGGCCGCAAGGGGGCAGGACGACCCTCGAGGAAGCGCGCCGGAAGGGGCTCGTCGGATGGCTCCAGGTGCTCGGGCCCGGACTCATCACCGGCGCGAGCGACGACGACCCGAGCGGAATCGGGACTTACTCGCAGGTTGGGAGCCAGTTCGGATACGGGCTCCTCTGGACTGCACTGTTCACGTTTCCTTTGATGGCTGCCGTCCAGGAGCTCTGTTCCCGGATCGCGCTGCAGACCGGCGTCGGACTCGGGGTCGTTCTTCGGCGAAAGTTCCCGGCATCGCTGGTTGGGATCGCGATTCTCGGCTTGCTCGGGGCAAACCTGTTCAATGTCGGTGCCGATCTGGGTGCCGTTGCAGCCGGTGGGTCACTGCTGTCCGGGGGTGCCGTTCCACGATTGTGGCTGGTTGTCCCGGCGGCCTTGCTGATTATCGTCATGGAGCTCTTCGCGACGTACGCCACCATCTTCAAGATCTTTAAATGGCTCACCCTGGCACTCTTCGCGTACGTCCTTACGGCGTTTTTCACGCACCCGCGGTTGCTGGATGTGCTCGCGGGAACGTTTATCCCGCACCTCCAATTTTCGAGGGATTTCTTGATGGCCGTGGTCGCCGTGCTGGGCACGACCATCTCGCCCTACCTCTTCTTCTGGCAAGCATCATCGGAAGTCGATGAAATGGTCGCGGCCGGGGCCACGGCGCCGATGATCGGGCGGCGCCGGCGTCTCAAGGTCGCGGAACTGCACGCGGCGCGCTTCGACATCGTGGTTGGCATGGCGTTCTCCAACCTGGTGATGTATTTCATCATCCTGACCTCGGCGGCTGCCCTTCATGCCCATGGCAAGGACAACATTCAGACCGCCGCCGAGGCGGCGGCCGCGCTCGCGCCGCTTGCCGGTCCGTTCGCCTTCATCATCTTTTCGATCGGGCTGATCGGCACCGGACTGCTGGCCATCCCCATCCTGGCGGGCTCAGCGGCGTATGCGGCAAAAGAATTCCTTGGACTGGCCGGAAACCTGGCCAGTAAGCCAAAGCATCGACCCACCTTCTACCTGATGCTGGTCGTGGCGACCCTCGCCGGGGTTGCCATGAATTTCCTGCACCTGGACCCGATCCGGGCGCTGTTCATCACGGCCGTGATCAACGGCGTCGTCGCCCCGCCGCTGCTCGTCCTGATCGTGCTGGTGGGCGCCGACCGAAAAATCATGAAAAAGCAGGTCAGCGGCAAGCTCAGCCTATCGCTAACCTGGATCGCCGCCGTGTTCATGGGCGTCGCCGCGATCTCGATGCTGGTCACCCTGATCCATCGATAAGCGTCGGCAGCCTTAAGCTTTTCTCATGAATGCGTGCTTTCATGAGAAGCATCGTGGCCGAACAACCGCACGTTCTCGTCGTTGATGACGATTCGCGAATCGCCGCCGCGCTGCGTCGCGCCCTGATTTACGAGGGCTACCACGTCGAGGTGGCCCCGGACGGCCAAATCGCGCTCAACCGCGCTCGCGAGCGGATGCCAGACCTGGCGATCCTGGACGTCATGATGCCCGGAATCGACGGCCTGGAAGTCACCCGGCGGCTTCGCGCGGAAGGCGACGTGCCGATCCTGCTGCTGACCGCGCGGGATGGAACCGCCGACCGGGTCAAGGGTCTCGACAGCGGCGCTGACGATTACCTGGTCAAGCCCTTCGCCTACGAGGAGCTGCTGGCCCGCGTCCGGGCGCTGCTTCGGCGCCGCGCACCCCGCTCCAGGCGCACCCTCCGCTACGCCGACGTGGTGATGGATCTCGCGACCCGTGAGGTCCGCCGGGGCGAGCGGCTGATCCCGACCACCGCCAAAGAGTTTGACCTGCTGCAGCATTTCATGCGCAATCCCGGGCAGGTGCTGCGCCGTGAGCAGCTGCTCGACGCGGTCTGGGGTTTTAATTTCGGCGCGAGCAGCAACGTGGTCGACGTGTACGTGGGATATCTGCGCCAGAAGCTGGAGCAGGACGGTGCGTCGCGCCTGCTCCAGACGGTGCGCGGAGTTGGGTACATCCTTAAGGAGCAATGAACCCGTCCCTCGGCGATCGACGGTCGATCGCCGGACGCATCCAGCCCCTGCGGCGAACGTTGGATCGAGCCAGGCAATGGATCGACACCCAGACCGCGTTCCGACGCCAGATACCGATCCGCGGCCGCATCGCCCTTTTCGGTGCGGCCGTGGTGGCAATCACGGTGTTGATCTTCGGGGTGGTGGTCTACTACCTCGTTCAGGGCAATCTCGTTTCTCAGCAAGAAGGAACCCTTACCCAACGGGGTGACCAGGTCTGGCAGCTCCTGGAGCGCGTCCCGCCCTTCGGCCGCTCGCTATCGGCGGCGTTTCCCGTTGACCTTGACAGGAGCTCCGAGATCTTTGTCCAGACCTTCAACGCGCAGCAGGCATCGGAGGGGTCGAGCGGGAAAGTGGACGGGATCGATCCCGAGTGGCCCGCCAACGTTTTCGAAGCCGTGCCCATCGATCATGGCGTCATCCGCGTCATTCATCCCGCGAGCGGACCCGCGATCCGCGCCTACATTCGGGCCCTGACGGCTCGGGACCTGACGACGATCAACGGCTACGTGATTGTTGGCCAGGCCACCTTCGTCGTCGACAACCAGCTGGCGGATCTCCGGCTCTTCCTCATCATCGGCATACTGCTGAGCTTGCTGGCTGCGGGCGTGCTCAGCTGGTTCGTGGCGGGTCGTGCCCTGCGCCCACTGGACGAAATGGCCAGCACAGCTGAAGACATCGGTCGCACCCAGGACCTGAGCCGGCGGCTGCCGGCGATGGCGGTCGATGACGAAATCGGCCGGCTACAGCGCAGCTTCAACCAGATGCTCCGTCAGCTCGAGGATGCCTACCTCCGCCTCCGGTCTGCCTTGAGCGCGCATCGCCGCTTCGTGGCCGACGCCTCACACGAGCACCGCACGCCGCTCACCACGATTCGCGGCAACGTCGGCCTCCCGATCAAGCGGGATGACATCACCAC
>VBHQ01000132.1 GCA_005880395.1 Chloroflexota bacterium | reverse complement strand
TGCCGAGAATTTTGCTGGTGAGGAGAGTCAGATCCGCCAGAATCCCGGCCGGTCCGGTCACGCGAATTACCAGTCCATCTGAGCGTGTCCCCACATGCCGCCGGATCGCACTGACCGCATCGTCGAGCGAAGTGCCGCCTCGCTCGGCGACCAAAGCTTGGATCAGCAACGCAGATCCGTCCTTCGAGACCAGGCTGGCGGCTTGTGGCCCTGCCGCAGAAAATGGATCCACGACTGAGGTGACGTTGCCCGGCGCTGCCGCGGACCGCAACCAGCCCGCTATCGATTGCGCCTCGACTCGATCAGCGGCCGAGAGCCCACCGTGGCGGTAGAGGACGATGGTCGCAGCGACGCCTTTGCTCTGGGGGAAGTCTCTGGCAATCAGCTTGTCAACCTTGCTCGACTCGGCAGACGCCGGCAGCGTGAAAGCGAACGCTTCGGGCGGAGCCGGATTCTTCTGGGCGAGAACGGTTAGACCAATTGCCAGGACGGTCCAAGCTGCGACGATCACCCAGGCGGCACGCCTGCTGGCGATCCGGTCGGTCAGGCCGGCAAGCAAGCGTGTCATCGAGAGTAGACGATCCCGGTGATCCTGCCCCTGGATCGGGGGGACTCGCCCCCGACCCAATTACGGATTACCGCCGTGCTCGCTGCCATGTCAATTGAGCCGGAAGGGCGGGTACTTATCCGTGACCAGCAGGAAGGCGTAGCTGGCGACCCGGTTGTTCCAGCGAATAACGCCAACGACGAAGTGGAAGAGCGCTCGTGGGTAGGTTCCGGTGAACAGAATCGCGAACCAGGCGATGACGACTGCTCCGACGGCGGCGATTGCCAGAAAAAAGAGAACGACGTAGTGCGGAATCGCGAGGAACCACTTGATCAGCGGCAGATAGCGATTCAATTGGCGAGCATCGGGATAGGCCAGGTCGAGGTGGACCGCCTGCTCCTCGTCCGTCGAGGGATAGCGATCATCAAGCAGCGCCAGGTACGCCGTGACGCGGTTTGAAAAGCGGAGGAGGTTGAGGTTCCAGTCGAACCACCAGCGCGGGTACTTTTGCCGGAACACGATCATCAGCACGAGCGGGGCGAACAGAATGCCGGTAGCCAGGGTGATGTCACCCATGTGGTCGTTGCCTTGCATGAGTGCGCTGGTCAGGGCGCTGAGCACGATGACGATCGGGATCGCGGCGAAGATACGAAAGGCGGTCGACACACGGTTGAGCGGTCGGGTCGGAAAGTCGACGTCGAACTGAACCGGATAAGTAGTTACCACGTCTTGTCCTCCTTGGACGTTTCGATACTTGACGTCAGGCTGATGACTTCGTGACCGCGGATCGCCTCGAGGAAGGGTTGGAAGCTGCCGTAGACCAGGCAGCGCAGGATTTCCTGGTCCACCTCGACCGCACTCACCCCGGACGCGCGCGCGACCTGCGTGACCGGGGGGTGTCCAACGAAACGAACCTCGACCCGTTGAATCATGAACTCGCCCGTCATGTCCTCAGGCTAGGCAGCTAGGCGGACCACGAAATCCGTGGAATTACCGAAAAGGCCAAACGCGATCGGGATCGGCCTGGGTAACCGGCCGCCGTAGTAACTTCTTGGTCACGATGGCGAGGCCCAGCCGCCGGCCGGGCAACCTGCCCGCTGAAACCACCAGCTTCGTCGGGCGGCGGCGCGAGCTGACCGAGCTCAGACAGAAGCTCACCCAGGCACGCCTCATCAGCCTTGTTGGCCCGGGAGGCGTCGGCAAGACCCGGCTCGCGATTCGAGCCGCGCGAGACCTGAATCGCGCGTTTCGCGATGGCGGGTGGCTCGTCGAGCTGGCCGACATTCGGGATCAAACTCTGGTCACCAGCGCGGTCATGTCAGCGCTGGATCTGCGTGATCAGGCCGGAGCAAAGCCCCTGGACCTGCTGCTCAATTACCTGAAGGACAAAGAGCTCCTGATCGCGCTCGACAACTGCGAGCATCTCCTGGAAGCGGCGGCCCAGTTGGTTAGCCATATTCTGCGCGCCGCTCCGGGCGTGCGAGTCATCGCCACGAGCCGCGAACCGCTGGCGGTGACCGGTGAGTTTGTCGTGCCGGTTCCGCCCCTGCAATTGCCTAATGCCGACGAGCCGCTGGCTCAAGTTCGCCAGAGCGAGGCGATCATCCTCTTCGCTGAGCGAGCGGCCGCCGCATCCGGCCGTTTCGAGCTCGAGGCGTCGAACCGCGAGGCCGTTGTCGACATATGCCGCCGGCTGGACGGCCTTCCCCTGGCGATTGAGCTGGCCGCGGTTCGAATGCGTGTGCTAGCCGTCGATCAAATCCGCGACCGGCTCAACGACCGGTTCAGCTTGCTGATCGGCGGCGGGCATGCCGCCCTGCCGAGACACCAGACGCTGCGCACGACGATCGATTGGAGCTACGACTTGCTCAGCGACCCAGAGCGGATCCTTTTCAGGCGTCTCTGCGTGTTCGCCGGCCGGTTCACACTCGAAGCGGCGCAATACGTTTGCGCGTTCGATGACGAGACCGCCGAGCCGGCACTCGACCGTCTCGGGTCACTCGTCGAAAAGTCACTGGTGATCAAGGAGGACACGACCGGTGTGGCCACCTACCGGCTCCACGAGACGATGCGGGAGTATGCCGTGCTGAAACTACGCGACGCCGGCGAAGTGGACCTCGTCGGAGACCGCTTCATCGAGTACTACCGGTCGACTTACCTGGTCGCCCTTCCAGACGCGCGGTATCGCCTGCCGGAATGGCTGGAATCCCTCGACCGGGACATCGACAACGTCCGCGCGGCCCTGGGCCATTGCCTGACGGACCGTGACGCCATCCGCGGTCTCGATCTCGCGACCGCCGTCGGGTGGTACTGGATTACGCGGGCGACCACCGAAGGCGTTCGCTGGCTGGATGCGATGCTCGAGTTGGGCCCCGGCAATCCCGAAGCCCAATTCTGGGCGTACTTCCTGCGCGGGTTTCTCGCCGTCCTCAAGGCCGATCCGATCTCCGGTCCCCCGGCGCTGGCACGAGCGGTCGCAACCGGGCGCAAGCTCGCCGACCCCAAGTTCGTGTCGCAGGCGCTTTCGATGTCGGCCAACGCCGCGAACCTGGCCGGTGATCGCGAAGCCGCATTGCGCTACCTCGTCGATGCCGAAGTTGTGACCGAGGAGATCGATGATTACCCCGCCAGGATTTCAGTGCTCCAGGCCCGCGTCCTGCATGGCTTCTTCGGCGGCGATATCGATGCCGTCGCGAAGGCCGCCACGGAAGGCGAACGTCTCAGCCGAGAGATGGGCGACGCTTACAGCCACGAAATGATGTTGCTGAACCTGGGAGGCCCCGCGCTGATGATGGGCGAGTTCGATCGGGCCAAGAGCAGAAACCATCCGGACGCAGGCCGGCGCAAGCCTCCTCCCAATCCTCGCGCCGCTGCTCGGACAGGCTGAGGCAGCGGCTGTCGCGTCGATCGGGCAGGCAAAATTCGAGGCCGAGGTGGAAGCCGGCAGGCGCCTGAGCCGCGACGAGGCGATTCGATTGGCACTGGGCGAAGCGCCCGAGAAGCCCGCGACCGCCTCGCCGAATGGGCAAATGGCAATGCTTGGCAGGCGCGAGGCCGACGTCGCCCGCCTGGTCGCCGACGGCCTCAGTAATAAGGAGATCGGCGGGCGTCTCTTCATCTCGGAGCGCACGGTGGACAGCCACGTCCGCAGCATCCTGAACAAACTCGGATTCAACTCGCGCTCGCAGATCGCCGCCTGGCTCGCAACCGCCAATCGATAGGCGGCCAGCCGTCAATCGGTAATTCCACGGATTTCATCGCGACCTTCCGGCCATAGGCTCATCCCATGGATCGCGAGCCCACGGAAAAGGAGTCCCAATCATGATGGTCCGCGTCAGCGGCGCCTTGCTTCGCTTTACCGACTACCGACGGACGATCAACGTGCCGGCACCGACGGTAGAGGCTGGCCTGACGGAGCTGGCTGAGCAGTATCGGCCGCTACGCCCCGTGCTGTTCGATCGGGCAGGCCGAGTCCGACGAGCGCACAAGATCTTCCTCAACGGCGAGCAGCTCGCTGGCGACGACCTCTCCCGGACCGCCGGCGACGCTGATTCGCTCGACCTCCTGCTGGCGGTTTCGGGAGGCTGAGGTATGCCACGCTGGAGCACGCACCAGGTGCCGGCTGATACCGGCCTCTTCACGCCCGTCGGGCTCCAGCCTACGGCGATCTTCCGTCTTGCGTTCGCTGCAGCGGGACAATGGCTCAACCGTTACGCCGTCAGCCACCGTCGTCTCCTCTCCGAGCATCACACCGGGTTCGTTATCTGGGCGGCGCAGTTCATCGCTGATGCGCCCACGAGCTTTCTCGATGGCGACTGCCTCGAGATCAAAATGATGGGTCGCGTTCGCGGCGACGGCACGCAATTCGAGTGCCAGGGTGAGGTGGCCAGCGCCTCGGGATGCGCGGCACGACTGCAGGCCTGCTGCGTGCCCCTCCGGCTGGCCGGCGATGCCGCTCTTTCGGGCGTGCCGGCGCGGCTCGCGCAGGACGTGATGGCAGCGTTTCTCCCGGACGAAATCGACAAGCGACCGCACCGCTCTCCCGTCCCGGGAATGCGCGCCTCGGTCACGACCGAAGGTCGGCTACTGGCTAGTCGGGAGATGCCGTTCACCATTCATCGCCATCAATGCGAAGTCGCTGACCAGTGGTTCTGGCCCGAGGCTGCATCACTCGCTAGCGCGAGCCGTGAGGACCTGGCGCGGGCCGAAGTCGAGGGACTTCCTCGATTGCGCGCCTGGTGTTTATTCACGACCTGGTCACAATCGGCGATGAGGATGCGCGCGCTACCGTCATCGAGCAATTCGAGGGGCCTCCATGGCACTGATGCTTGCGACGCAGACAGCTGCCCATGACCTGGAACACACGCTCGGTGATCCGTTCAGTCCCGATGCCCCGGTCTCGTTTCGCAGGCTGATCGGGTACGACGAGCGCGAGGAGTCGCCAGCGGAGGCGTTCGAAATCCTGCGCCGCTGGGGCGTTCACGCACAGCTCGTTCCGCAAGCTTGGGGCGGCCGCCTCACTTCGTTCGAGGAGCTCCTCGCACTGGTACGGGTGCTGTCTCGGCGGGACCTGGTCCTGACGACCGGCTTGGGCTCGACCATGCTGGCGGCGATCCCGGTTTGGGCCTGGGGAACCGACGACCAGCGTCGCGAACTGGCTCGCTTGCTGCTCACCGAGGGCGCGTTTGGCTGCTTTGCCGTCTCTGAACGAGGCGCCGGTAGTGATTTTCAGGCCACGATGACGCGAGCCGATGAATTGAATGGCGGCTATGTCATTCGAGGCGAAAAGTGGCTTATCGGCAACGCCTCCCGCGCATCGTTCGTGGTCGCGCTCGTACGGACGCAGCCGGCCCTGTCTCTTTTGTTCCTTCGCCCGGACCAGGTGCCGCCCCAGGCCATGCGCCGGCTGCCGAGGATCCATACATTGGGGCTCCGCGGGCACGACATGGGCGGGATCGCCTTCGAAAACTGCCCCGCGCCGGCGACCGCGCTCGTCGGACGCGCCGGGCGCGGACTCGAGATGGCGCTCACGACGCTGCAATACACGCGCACGATGATCGGCGGCATGGCGCTCGGCGCCGCCGACACGGCGCTGCGGCTGGCTGCCGGCTGGGGCCGCGATCGGCGGCTGCGCTCACACTGGCGCCGCGACGAACCTCGCTCTGGGCAGCGGTGACGAAATACCTCGTGCCGAACATGTGCGAGCGCGTCGTGCGAGACGCGTCGGTCGTCCTCAGTGCTCGATCGTATTTGCGCGAGGGCATCGGAGACGGCATCTTTCAAAAGATCGCCCGTGACATCGCCATCACCAGCATTTTCGAAGGCACGCAACTGCTTCAGCTGTCCCTGATCACCTCGCAGCTCACGCATCTCGCCCGCGCCGGTCGCCGCGATGAAACGGTCGACGTCGGCCTGCTCTCCGACCTCGCGACACCGGCGCGGAGCTGGAACCCATCGACCACGCGCGTGCGGGTCGCCGATCCGGGCGGCGACGAGCTCGTCGAGCGCTGGTTCGGACAATCGGCTTTCGCGCTTGATTTGTTGGCCAGCGAGCCGCGCGCAGTTGCCGCGGTGCAGTCGCTACGCCGTGAGGCGAAGGCGCTACAGCTCGCCCTGGCCACCAACGCTTTACCCGGCGATCTGTCGTTGGCCAGGCAGTACTGCATCCTCCATGCAGCAGCCTCCTGCCTGCAGATCTGGCATACGAACCGAGGCAGGCTGTCACCGGAGTCTGCCGGGGGCGAATGGCTGACCCTCTGCCTCGAGCGCCTCGCAACCATGGCCTGCTGCGAATCCCCCTCCCCCTCTTGGGGAGGGGACGGTATGGGCGGCGACCTTGGAAATCGCGTCTTTACGTGGATGCTCGGACAGTTGGAGCGCGGCGAATTGTTCTCGCTCATGCCGCTGGAGCTCGCCCAATGAGGACGTGGACCCCGGCCGAACTGACCGAGATGTTGCGGAACTCCTTTTCGGGCTTCCTGGGAATCGATCCGGCCGAAGTCGATCCGAGCAAGTCCATCAGAGATCTCGGCATGGATTCGCTGACGGCGATGGAGCTCGCGATCGACATCGAGGAGCGGCTGGGCGTCAGCCTGTATCTCGACGACTTCACCGGACGGGAGACCCTTGCTCAGCTCGCTGCGGCTTTCGTCCAGGAGCGCGCGTCATGAACGCACCACACGCGGACTGCGACGCGCGTATCGCCGCCCTCAGGTCAGAAGCGGATCATCGTTTTGGCCGCTTCATCCGCGAGCGTGTCAATCCGGGCGCTGACGAGCGCGACCGCCTTTGCCAGGCCTTGCCGCGAGACTTGCTTGAAGAGGCGGGACGGCTGGGCCTCCTGGGATTCTCGCTCCCCCGCGAGATTGGAGGGGAAGGTCGCGACAAATTTGAATGGGGCATCGTCGTTCAGGAGGTGGCGCAAATTTCGCGCGATCCGGCTTTCTCGTCCATGATGGATCTCAATGCGGGCGTCGCCGAGCTTTTCGTAACGGCGCGACCTGAGCTCGCCGGCCGATACGCTGCCCCCATGGCGGCTGGACGGCTCGTCTGCCCGCCGGCCGCCTATGAGAGTCGGGATCCCTTCGATTATCTGACAACGGCGAGCCAGCGCGGTGACGTCTGGGTGCTCGACGGGACCAAGCCCCTTATCGGCGGGGCGCTGATTGCGGATGCCTTTCTCGTTTACGCGAAGGACACCGAATCCAGCGACATCCTCGCCTTCGTCATCGAGCGCGATGATCGCGGCGTCCGGGTCGATCCGGTTTCGACGATGGGCCTGCACTCGATGGGATTCGGAAGCCTCACGCTGAGCCGCGTTCACCTCCGCGAGGACCGCCTGGTCGTCGAGGCGGATGCCCTTAGCACGATGAACGGTTACTTGCGCAATCGCCGCGTGATGACTGCCTGCGCAGTCGTTGGCCACATGCGGGCGCTCTTCGACGACTGCCTGCTGGCGCTAGAAGATCGCCAGCGTAGCGGTCGCAGTCTGCTGGAGTTTCCAAACGTGCAACGGACGGTCGGCGAGATGTATGTCGCACTCGAGGGCTCGCAGGCGATCGTCCATCACGCCCTGGCAAAAATAGATGGCGCGCGCGACCAGTTCTTCGATCCAATCGCGATGGCCGCCAAGCAATTCGTTGCCGAGCAGGCGATCAAGATGGGGATGGCCGTCATGAATCTTCATGGCGGCCAGGGCTACATGAGCCAGCATCCGTGGGAGCGCTTCATGCGCGACGCCTTGAGCCTGGTCGGCGGCCAGGGCGCACAGGAGCTGCTCCTGATCCAGTTAGGACAGCATCTTTCGCTAGAACCCTGCCCCTACAGTCATCCATCACGAGCCAACGATGACTCCATCGCCGAGGAGCGGCCCGCTAGCTCTTGTCACGCATCGACGGCGTCATCGTGACGCCAATGAGCAGCCCCTCCGGGCTGATGAGCCGCGTCACAAGCTGACCCCAGGGCTCGGTCCTGTTGCGCACGAGCAGCCGATAGCCTCGGCCCTCGAGCCCTCGCGTGGCCGCGTCGACGTCGTCGACGTCGAACTCGAGCCACGCCTGCGGCCTGGGAACGTCGCCCGGCCACTCGCCAGAGCCGAAGCACGACTCGGCTGCTTGCGACAGCGGCCACACAGCGAAGGTGTTGGCTCCAGCGAGCTCCTCGGTATGCCTGTATTCGCCGTCCTCGATCTTGAACGCCAAGCCGAGCGCGTCCTCGTACAGGCGCCGCGACTCTTCTACGTCGGACGCGACGGGACCAAAGCCCGCGATGAACAGAACCTTCATTGAACAATGAGCGGGAGACGGGACTCGGACCCGCGACCACCTACTTGGAAGGCAGGCGCTCTACCAGCTGAGCTACTCCCGCGTCGACCGGTATTCTAACGGGCCTTCTGAAGATTCGCCGTTAGAGACCTAACGCGCCGTTAGCACACAGAATTCGTTGCCCTCGGGGTCTGCCATGACCACCCAGGTGACGTCTCGCTGGCCGATGTCAACTTCCTTTGCTCCTAGCTTCTGCAGCCGCTCAACTTCGGCTTTCTGGTCATCCGGTGCAAGGTCAAAGTGAAGGCGGTTCTTGACAACTTTCCTCTCCGGAACGACTTGGAACAGGATGGCGGGTACTCTGTCGTCGTTCGGCTTCTCTATGGCGACGTCGGCGCCCTCTTCATAAGCGATCCTGTAACCAAGCGCCTGGCTCCAGAATTCGGCGAGACGCTTTGGGTCCTGAGCGTCGATGATGACCGTATAGATCCGCAGCGCCATGGCTACGGCCGGTCGTCGATCCAGGCCTCGCCTTGGGAATAGATCTCCTTCTTCCAGATCGGCACGGTTCGCTTCAGCTCGTCGATGAGCCACTCGCAGGCGTCGAAGGCTTCGGCTCGATGCGGGGCTGACACAGCAATGACGACGCTCGTCTCCCCCACCTGCAAGGTGCCAACTCGGTGGACGACCGCGATATTCGAAATCGGCCACCGTTTCGAAGCCTCCTCAGCCAGTTGCTCCATCTGCCGCTGAGCCATCGACCCATACGCCTCGTAAACCAGTGCCCTGACCTCTTTACCGCGCGACTGTGAACGGACGACGCCCTCAAACACCACGAGGCCGCCGTCCAGATCGCTCCGAATCCTGGCGGCGATGGCCCCGGCGTCGAGGGAATCGTCTCGCAGCGCGACCATGCCGCGACGCTCGCCAACGGCTCCCCCGCTGACCGGCGGGATCACGGCGAGCTCATCACCATCTTTCAGTGGCGCGTCCCATCCTGCATACTCCGAATTCACGGCGCAGCGGAAGGAGCGTGGCAGCGGGCCGAGGTCATAGCGGCTGCTCAGCTGACTCCAGGCGTCCGCGGGCGTCGAACCGGTTGGAAGAGCCAGCTCAACCTGCGGCTTGCCAACCAGCTCGCGCGGCTTGGCAAAAAGGACGACGCGAACGTTCACAGCGAAATCATATCCGCCGGCTTTTCGCGAAGATCGGCACCATCAGCTTCTCGACGAACAGCGAATCGTCAAACGTCACGCGAGCCATCGTGCGCTCGGTGCCGCCGAACTGTGGCCGGGTCGCCGTCCCCGGGTTGATAAAACGCGTCCTGCCCAGGAGCTCGTCGCGCCAGCGATGCGTGTGCCCGTGAAAGACAACGTCAAAATCCGTTGCCCAGGCCCGGCGACCCGGCTCGAGATTGTGGATCATGCCTACCCGCCGGCTGCCGATCAATCGCTCGATCGTCATCGGGTAGCGAGGGTCGTCCGGCGCATTGCCGTTGACCACGACGAACGGCGGCCCGAGCTCCCTCAAGCCACCGAGCACGGCCTCGCTGCCCCAGTCGCCCGCGTGCCAGATTTCGTCCACGCCGCCAAACTCGCGCTTGACGAACGCCAGGAGCGCCCCCACCTCAAAGCTTCCCTGGGTATCCGCGATCAGTCCGACCTTCACCTGAAGAGATCGGTTGACGGGTCGCGCAGCAGTTGGCGAACCGTTTGGTCGCCGGATAGTTCTGCCCCGCGGACGAGCGCCACCGGCACCCGGTCCAGCTTGCCCATGACCAGTTCCGCCGCCGAAGCGAGCTCATCGACAACGGCGAGCTCGGTGCCCTGCAGCTGGTAGCCATCCGGGTCGCGCTCGCCTCGGTAGTCACGCATCACCATAACGCCGGCCGCGCCGATGGCAACGTTGACCTGCCCCTCGCGCCAGGGCCGTCCAAAACTGTCGGAGATCACGATGCCGATCGCCTTCCCGCTTTCGTCCCGAACCGCTCGGGCAAGCCGCATCGCGGACGCGTCGGGGTCCCTGGGCAACAGGACCAGTTGCTCTCCGCCGCCGGTGTTTGACCGGTCGACACCCGCGTTCGCACAGACGAACCCGTGCCGCGTTTCGCAGATCAGGACGCGAGGGGCCTCGCGAACGATGCGCACCGACTCGGACAGGATGACTTCGACGTGCCGGGCATCGAACCCTATACGGCTCGCAATCTCCGTGGCCCGTGATGAAGGCCGAATGCCCGCGAGCGCCACGACCTGGCCTTCGGCCTTGGAGACGATCTTCTGGGTGACGATGACCACGTCGCCGTCCTCGAGCCGGAGCCCGATGTCCGTGACCGCTTCGAGCATGAGCCTGGCGAGCGGGGCGTCCCTGCCGATCTCCGGCAGCCCGGTGATCGGATAGATCGAGACGGGCTTCAACCGCGACGGGGGGTTTCCGCGAGCACCCGGTCGGCGACCTTCAGCGCATCGAGCAGCGAACGTGTTTCCGTCTCTCGTGACAGCCCTAGGAACGCGACGACGTCCTCAGGACGATCAAGGTCATGCTCGAGGCCAACCGCACGGTGTACGGCGAAGCTGCGATGGGCACGCGCCGCCTCGGCGCGATGCAGACGGAAACTGTCTTCGCCGAAACGGAGCGTGATCGCATGCGGCGGCGTGAGCCGTAGACCGTTCGTTCCGATCTGTTCCCGATCGCTCACGAGCAGAACCTCGATTTCGGGCCGATAGCTGGCCAGCTCACCGAGCTCCTCCGTGCTGACCCCGGGCACATCGCCGGGAACGGTCATGCTTGCCGTGCAGCCGCGGTCCCACGCCAGCGAAAAGCCCTGCTGGACCGCGGCGCTCTGTCCCTGCCGCACCCGGTCGAGTAACGGTTCGAGGCCGTAGGCGGCTGCCTCGGCCAGGACGTCCCGATCATCCGAGACGACGATGCGCGGATACTGGGCCAGGGGGCTGACCGCGCGAAACACGTCACGGGCCATCGCGGCGGCCAGACTCGACCGTTCTTCCTCGGTGAGCAGTGCCGACAGTCGATGCTTGGCGCGCGCCGGCGACTTGACCGGGACGACAATCGCGAGCGTCACGCCGCCGCCGGCTGGTGCAGCACCTCGAGGGCGGCGCTCGCCACTTCCCGCGCGACCGTGATCTCATCGAGCATCGTCGGACGAACGGCGACCCGATAGCCTAGCTCGGCAACTGCGCTCGCCAGTGGATCGTCCTCCCTATCGATGACGAAGCCGGCTGCGATATCGCGGTAGAGGCCGGCGACGCCGAGCGCATCGTTGCGAACGCCTTCGGCCTTCAGCAAGGCGACGGTTGGACCCTTGACTGCCCGACCGCCAATCAGCGGCGAGATCGCGACCGTGCGGGATCTCGCGTCAACCATCAGCTGTCGGACGGCCGGAACCCGGAGGATCGGGCCGATACGAAGTATTCCTGGAAGTGCAGATCGCCGGCATCGGTTTTGAGGCGGGTCTCGACCGGTTCGTCGCTCATCGGAACAATCCGGCTTCGAACCCCGAGACGCTCGGCGAGCTCAGCCGTGGCAAGGTGCAGTGGCGCTCCTTCCGCCAACCGGCCGGTACGGTACAGGTGCGTGGCCAGGTCGCGGTCGCCGAGTTGAAACCATGACTTCTCGGATAGCTGCTCGAAGGCTTTCTGCGCAACGAACGTGTCCTCCCGGATCCCCCATCCGCGCGATTCGTCGGCCACGCCGGCAAGCCAGTAGGTAACCGTATCGAGATCGGGAGCGATGTAGAGGCCGTGCCACCACATATCATCCCCCGTGTTGCCGATGACGACGATCTCATCCGCTGGGACGACCTGCACGAGGCCACGCAAGAAGCGCGCGGCGCCGACGCCGCCCGCGAGGACGACGACCGGCTCGGCAGTCATTCCAGCATCATAGGGAACAATGTCCGTTTTCCAGGTGCTCGTATTAGCGTTACTGCAGGGGGTGACCGAGCTGTTCCCGGTGAGCAGCCTGGGGCACACGGTGATCATTCCGTCCCTGCTGCGCTGGAACGTGAACCAGGCCGACCCCACCTTCCTTCCCTTCGTCGTCCTCCTCCACGTCGGTACGGCGACGGCGCTCTTGATCTATTTCTGGCGTGATTGGGTCGGAATCGTCAAGGCGGTGGTGGGCAGCGCGATCGCCGGTCGACTGCAGGGCACGCCGGAGGAGCGCCTGGGCTGGCGATTGATCCTGGCCACCATTCCGGTGGGGCTGGTCGGCACGCTCTTCCAGAAGCAGGTGCAATCGCTGTTCGCAAACCCCAGGGCGGCAGCCGCCTTCCTGATCGTCAACGGCGTGATCATGTTCATCGGTGAACGACTGCGCCGCCGCGCCGTGATGGCGGAAGAAGGAAGGACGCCGCTGGACCGCCTCCCAATGCGGACCGCCGTGGGCGTCGGATCGGCACAGATCCTCGCGCTCTTGCCCGGCATTTCCCGCTCCGGCAGCAGCATGGTCGCCGGGCTGTTGGCCAATCTGACGCACGAGGCCGCCGCCCGATTCTCCTTCATGCTGGCGACGCCGGTCATCCTCGGCGCCGGCGTGCTCAAGATTCCCGATCTGTTCACTGCCGCCGGCCGTCCGCACCTGGCCTTGTATTTGTCAGGGGGCGTCGTTGCCGGCGCCGCCGCCTATATCAGCGTTGCCTACCTCATGAGATACTTTCGAGTGGGACGGCTGGATCCATTCGCGATCTACTGCGCGGCCTTCGGGATCCTGTCATTGATCCTGCTCAGCCGCTAACACGGAGGATAGATGCAAGAAAACGCGCCGCAAAACAATCCATTGCAGAACAACCCCCTCGCGTTCTGGGCGGGGCTCGTGCTGCTCTTCGGTGGCCTGCTGGCCACCGTCTTCTATCTGTTCGTCCGCACCGCGCACGAGAGCCTGATCATGCCGGG
>VBHQ01000088.1:7908-10540 GCA_005880395.1 Chloroflexota bacterium | reverse complement strand
CTTAAGGGCGAGCATGATGGCCGCCGTCAGCGCCAGGGAAACGTATACCTGGCTCTCGCGGTACAACCGGCCGGCGATGACGACCAGCACGCCCATGGCCGAGGCGCGTAGCGCGGCCGCCGAGGCGCCCGCCAGCATGGCATAGCCGCCCATCGCGCCGACGGCAACGAGGGGTGCCGCCCGAGGCAGCCAGCCCCCGAGCGAGCGAGCAATGATGCGCGCGAGCAGGCTGACCTTGAGCCCGGAGATAACGACGATATGGATGAGCCCGCTGGCAATCATCTGTTGTTGTAGCCGCGGCGGCAGGGCCGCGCGATACCCGAACACGACGCCAAGGACGAGCGCCGCCTGCGGCTCGGCGAGCGCGCCGTCCACCGCGGCGATTACGCCATGGCGAACCGCAAACAGCGCCGTGTGGAATGGATCGCCGGGATGGGTCGTCACCCGAATCAAGCGGGCCGAGGGCATGACCGCGGCGATGCCCTGCTCGGTAAGGTAGGCGCGGTAGTCGAATTGCTCGAACTGCGCCGGCCGTTGCACGACGCCGCCCAGCAACACCAGGTCGCCGAAATGGACCGGCGTCATCCCGTAGACCGTCGCTTCCACCCTGGGCGCGCCGACCGCCACCGGGCTCCCGCCGGCAACCCGGTCAACCCGCACCGTCAGCCGGTGGCTCGTTTTCCGGTCGACCGGGTCGTCATCGACCTGGCCTGTGATCAGTACGTCCTGGCCATCGAGGCTGGCGGGGAGCTGTGGCGGCATGGCGATCGCGCCGCGGCCGGCCCCCGCGACCAGAGCCATGAAGGTCAATCCCGCCATCAGGGCCAGCGGCGGCCGTAGCAGGGCGGCGCCCGCGGCCAGCACGCCGGCAAGCAGGAGGAACGGCAACAGCGGGCTCAGCAGCTGGCCACCGATGACCCCGCAACTCCAGGCGGTGAGAACGGCAGCGAGCGTCCACCACGGCATTGCAAATCCCCCTCCCCCTCTGGGGGAGGGCAGGGCGGGAGCCCCGGCGGATAGCCGCGCTAGTTCACGATCAGCGATTTGGCGAGCTGCTTGTAGGTGTTCGCATCCAGGCCCATGGCCGACTTCAGCTCGGTCAGCGCGAGGAAGCCGCCGTATTCCACGCGGTACTTGATGATCGCGTCGGCGAGCGATGCATCCATGCCGGGCACGTGCAACAGTTGCTCGCGCGTCGCCGTGTTGATGTCGAGCTTCGCCTTTTTCCCCCTGGCGCAATGGCCGAGCAACGGGACCGCGATCTGTTTGGCATCTTTCACATGCGCGGCCAGGTTGGGTAAGCACGCTGGATCCGCCTCTTCGGTAAGCCCGCCGGCCGCCACGATCGCGTCGCTGACGCGAAGGGTGGCGCCGACGTTGTACAGACCTGGCCGCTGGACCGCGCCGTTGACGTAGACGATCACGGTCTTCTCCTGCGCTGCCTCCACGTCGGCGGCGGAGATCGCCGCCGGGGCGAGTACGGCGCTAGCGGCCCCACGCGGCCAGAGCGCATAGGCCGCCGTCGCGAGGATGGCGAGCGCGAGCACGCCAGCCAGATGCCAGTCATGCCGGTAGAGCCAGCCAAGACCGGCCCGGCGGAAGCGCTGCCACGCATTAGTGTAGTTGCCCAAGGCTAAGGGCTCGGCCAAGCGACCAGGTACCGACATTGAGGCGCCATGGCTTACTCGGTGACCAGGTTGATCAGCCGGTCCGGGACGTACACCGCTGCGACGACCTTTCGGCCACCGAGCGCCCGCTCGATCTTGGCGGAGGCCAGCGCCCGCTCCTTGGCCTGGGCCTCGTCGACGCCGGCCGGCATCTCCACGCGATCGCGCAGCCGGCCGTCGATCTGGACCACGACGGTCACCTGGGATCGCCGCAAGATGGCCTCGTCCGCCTCGGGCCAGGGCGCGAATGCCACCAGCCCCTCGCCGCCCTGCCGCCGCCAGAGCTCTTCGGCTAGGTGAGGCGCAAAGGGCGCGAGTAACCGGCTGAGATCGCGGCAGACAGCATCCCACGCCTGGTTTCGCTGGCCGCCCGCCTGCAGGTAATCCTGCATCGCGTTCGAAAGCTCCATCAAGGCCGACATCGCGGTGTTGAAGCGGAACCCCTCGACATCCCTGGTCACCTTCTCGATCGTCTCGTGCAGCTTGCGGGTCAACGTCTCGGCGATATTCCCTCCCCCTGCGGGCGAGGCCAGGGTGGGGGCGACTGAGTCTTCCTCGCCGACCACGAGTCGCCAGACCCGGTTCAAAAACCGCGCCACGCCATCGACGCCGCGATCGTTCCACTCGGCGTCCTGGTCGGGCGGCCCGATGAAGAGCTCGTAGACGCGCCCGGTGTCGGCCCCGTACTGCTCGACCATGTAGTCGGGCGTGATGCCGTTGCCCTTCGACTTCGCCATCACAAAGCCATTGCGATGGATCATCCCCTGGGTGAACAGCGCGGCGAACGGCTCGTCGACGGAGACCATCTCGGCGTCGAACAGCACCTTCATCAGGAAGCGCGAGTAGAGCAGGTGCAGGATGGCATGCTCGATGCCGCCGGTGTACTGGTCGACGGGCATCCAGTAGTCCGCTTTCTTCTTGTCGAACGGTAGCCGCTGGTTCTTGGCATCCGCGTAACGCAGGAA
>VBHQ01000088.1:0-7865 GCA_005880395.1 Chloroflexota bacterium | reverse complement strand
ACGATGCCGTGGTCCGGACAATAGATGATGGGAATCGGCACGCCCCAGTAGCGCTGGCGCGAGATGAGCCAGTCGCGCAACCGGTAGGTGATCGTCCGCTTGCCGATGCCTTTGCGCTCGGCCTCGGCGGTGATCCGCTCGATCCCGTCCTTGACGCTGAGCCCGCTGAACGACCCGGAGTTGACGAGCACGCCCTGGTACGACTCGAACGCGGCGTCGAGCGCCTCGCTGCCGGCATCAGCGCTGACGCTGATCACGCGGCGGATCGGCAGCTTGTAGGTGCGCGCGAACTCGAAGTCGCGGCTGTCATGGCCGGGCACGGCCATGATGGCACCGGTTCCATAGGTGGCGAGGACGTAGTCCGCCACCCAGATCGGAATGCGCTCGTCGGCGAAGGGATTGACGGCGTAAGCGCCGGTAAAGACGCCGGTCTTCGCGTGCTCGGTCGAGAGCCGCTCGATCTCGGTCTCGGTCTTCGTCCGTTCGATGTAGGCGTCGACCGCCGCGCGCTGCTCGGCCGTCACGATGCGTTTGACCAGCTCGTGTTCGGGCGCGATGACCATGAAGGTGGCGCCGAACACCGTATCCGGCCTCGTGGTGAAGACGCGCAGCTTGCCGTCGCGTTCGACGAAGAAGTCCAGTTCCGCGCCCTCGCTGCGGCCGATCCAGTTCGCCTGCATAACCTTGACGCGTTCCGGCCAGCGATCGAGCTTCTGCAGGTCGTCGAGCAGGCGCTGGGCATAGGCGGTGATCCTGAAGAACCACTGCTCCAGCTCGATCTTGGTCGGCTTGGTGCCACATCGCCAGCCGTCGTTGCAGGTGGTGACCTCGCGCTCCCAGGCGAAGAGCACGCCCATGAGGTCCAGCTCGTGTTTGGAGATCGCGATGTTCCCCTCGGTCGAGACCCGCGGCGGGATCCCACTCTTGATCGCGGCGTTCTCCGCCGGCAGGCCGAAGGCGTCCCAGCCGAAGGGGTTCAGCACGTTGAAGCCGCGCATCACCTTGTAGCGGGCAAAGGCGTCCCCGATCACGTAGTTCCGGAAGTGGCCCATGTGCAACGGGCCCGACGGGTAGGGAAACATGACGAGGTTGTAGAACTTCGGCTTGCTCGAATCCTCGGTGACGCGGAACAGGCCGGCCTGCTTCCAGGCCTCGCGCCATTTGGGCTCGATAGCCTGCGGATCGTAAACGGGGGCGACAGTCCTGGCCATGTCAGTGAGGGGATGGTGGAGCCGACGAGATTCGAACTCGTGACCTACTGCATGCCATGCAGTCGCGCTCCCAGCTGCGCCACGGCCCCACGCGCGTAGGTCGAGGGTCAAGTTTAGCAACTGATCGGGAGGGGCAACCGCGCTGCCGGCACGTCCCGCAGTATACACGCCTTTGTGTAACTGCCGCAGCAATCATCGGCGCCCCGCGTCTCTATGATTCAGCGGTGCAACACCTGTGGGCGCCCTGGCGGATGGACTTCATCAAAGGTCCGAAGCCCGATGGCTGCTTCTTTTGCGAGGCGGCCGCCGCGAATGCCGCGCGCGATGCCGAGCTCCTCGTGCTTGCGCGCACCGAGCTGGCGCTCGCCTTGCTCAATCGCTACCCGTACAACAACGGCCACCTCGGAATCAACGCCGGGAAGATCGCCGGCGCCGGCGTCGCCGATCATGTCCATCAGCACATCGTGCCGCGTTGGGACGGTGACACCAACTTCATGCCGGTGGTCGCCGAAACCAAGATCCTTAACGAACACCTTACAAAGAGCTACCAGGAACTGCGCGCCGCGTTCGACCAAATGTCGTAGGCACAAGCGTAGTTCGGTGCGGTGAGTTGTGTCCAAACGGCGGATGAATCGCACGTAATCGGGTGCTACCGTCGTTGAAGCGATGAAGAGACGGCGCAGGAAACAAGGACAAGCGATGATCGAGTACGCGTTTCTGATGGTGCTCCTGGCAACGATCACCTTCGCCGTCATCGCGCTGGCCGGCACGCAGCTCAGCGGGCTCTACCAGGAAGTCTCGTTTGAGTTCACGCACATGCTCGACAGCAATACCTATGCGCCTGACGGCAGCGTCGTCACTCCTGATACGACCCCGGCGTCCGGAACATGCCAAACCGGCGAGACCCTTCAACTAAGAGGCCATCAGTGGAAATGCAAGAAGTAGATCCGATCGAGCTGCGGCCCTCGACGGAGCGCGGCCCCGTGAACCGGCTCTTGGGCAACCGCCAGCTCTGGAAGAACACGATCTACTCGATCGCATTCCTTACCTACCTCTGTTCCTTCCTGTTCTTTGGTCTCGCGGTCGCGGACGTTCGCGAGAACGGTGCCGGGATGCCGGCGCTGCTCGACCTGATCGTCGCCATCTACTTCCTGACCCAGGTGATTTTCCTGTTTGTCCTTTCGGGCGTGGTCGAGCGCCGCCGCTTGCCACAGCGAATCGACTTCCCTGACCGCCGGACGAAGAACTGAGCGGTCGACGACCGGCGAAACCGTCAGGTGATCGGGCGAGAGCGAAGCCTGAAGCTGGCGATGATCCAGGCAGCGCTCGCTAGAAGCAGCGCGAGCATTCCTGCATCGGCCTCACTCCCGATCGGCAGGCCGAGTCGGGAGAGCGCGAGATCGAAATGAGGATTGATGCTGCTGAAGGCGACGAGCCCGATGACAACGACGGCGCTCGCGATCCCGGTGGCGAGGATCGCCGAGGGATCACGGACGAGCAATGGGACAAGGGCGATGGCGCCGACGAATACGAGCAGCAGCGCCAACCCAGGTTGCCGGAGACTTTCGAGGGCAGGGCCCCAGCTGCAGACGATGCCGCCGACCTCGCCACGCTTGGCGGCAATGCCGAAGCATTGCCTGACCGTGGGCACGATCGTCACCAGCGCCAACCAGAGCAGCGCCAGGACGGAACCGAACCAGGTCCTGCGTAGGCGCTCGACGATGACCCCAGCCAGCTGCTGCATGCAATGAGTAGACGTAGCGGGTCACGAAAAGTTCCGCAAGCGCTTCAGCGGCGCCTATGTCGGGCTGCTCTCGTTTAGTTCTTGAGGCGCTCGATAATCGTCGCGATGCCCATGCCGTAGCCGATGCACATCGTGCTCAGGCCGTAGCGGGCATCCTGGCGCTCGAGCTCATTGAGCAGCGTGGTGACCAGCCGGGCGCCGCTCGCACCGAGCGGGTGCCCGAGCGCGATCGCCCCGCCGTTGTAGTTGACCTTTTCCATGTCGGCGCCGGTTTCCTGCTGCCAGGCGAGGACGACCGGGGCGAAGGCTTCATTGACCTCGAAGAGATCGATGTCTTTCAGCTGCAGGCCGGCCTTCTTCAGCACTTTCGCGGTCGCGGGGATCGGCCCGGTCAGCATGATGGTCGGCTCGGAGCCGACGATCGCCTGGGCCACGATCCGCGCCCGCGGCTTGAGCCCGAGTTCCTTGGCCTTCTGCGCCGTCATGATCAGGACCGCGGCGGCGCCGTCTGAAATCTGGCTCGAGTTTCCTGCCGTGACCACGCCGTCTTCCTGGAATGACGGCTTCAGCTGGGCCATCTTCTCGCGCGACGGTGGAATGCGCACGCCTTCGTCGGTCTCGAAACGATAGCTGCTGCCGTTCTGCTTGACCTCGACCGGAAAGATCTGGCTCGTGAACCGTCCTTCCTGGATCGCCTGCCCCGCCTTGACGTGGCTCTGGTACGCGAACTCATCCAGCTGCGCGCGCGAGAATCCCCATTTCTTCGCGATCATCTCCGCAGAGTTGCCCTGCGGGATGATCTCGTAGAGATCCGTCAGCTTCGCGCTCACCGGGCCTTCGCCGGGGCCGAAGGCGTCCGATCCCATCGGAACCCGGGACATGTTTTCGACGCCGGCGCCGATCACGACATCCTGGGCGCCGGACATCACGCCCTGCGCGGCAAAATTCACCGCCTGCTGGCCGGAGCCGCAGAAGCGATTGATCGTCGTGCCCGGGACCTCGATCGGAAAGCCGGCGATCAGCACCGATGCGCGGCCGATGTTCAGCCCCTGCTCGCCTGTCTGCGTCACGCAGCCGACGATGACGTCGTCGACCACCGCCGGATCGACGCCGGCGCGGTTGACGACTTCCTTGAGCGTCAGCGCCAGCAGGTCGTCGGGACGCACCGGGCTAAGCTTCCCGTTGCGGCGCCCGATGGCCGTGCGGACCGCTTCGACAATGACGGCTTCACTCATGACATGCTCCTATTGGGTACTCGCCTTTCTCTTAAGTCTAAACTCCGATATCCCGTAGAATGTTCCGGCACATGCACGCCACCGAAGCATCGACAAAGGGCCATTCTTGGGCTCGGTAATCAAAAAGCGCAGGAAAAAAATGCGCAAACACAAGCACAAGAAGATGCTCAAGGCGACGCGGTGGCAGCGCCGGACGAAGTAAGAAGCTTCTGATCGATCAGCGTTTGCAGCTGCGCCGTCGACGCCTCCCCCGGGTAGCGCGCCACCACGATCCCGCGCTGATCCACCATCACGAACGAGGGCGGCGAGTCCACCTCATAGGCGGCCGCGATCGTGCCTGAGTCGTCGTACAGGCTCGGATAGCTGACGTTGAACTCGTGCACGAAGGCCCGCGCCAGCGCACGGTCGTGGTCGAGGAGATCCACCCCGTAGAACCGAACGCCTGAGGGCGCATACCGCGCCGCCAGCGCGTTGACGCCGGGCTGCTCGTTGCGGCAGGGCCCACACCAGGCGGCCCAGAAAACCAGGACGGTCTTGGCCTGGTAAAAATCGATCCGCAGGGGCGAGCCGGCCAGCGTGTCCCCGGAGAGTGGCGCCGCTTTGGCGCCGACGTGACCGTTGGGCGCCGCCTGCGAGACGTCGGGCTGCAGCGTGCAGGCGCTGAGCAGCAGCGCGCCAGCGAACAAGAGCCCTGCCTTAGTTGACGGTGCCAGGCTGGGAATCGCCGAGTGGGCGGCGGAATCCGAGGCCGCGAGCCGCGACACGAGGCGTCGCCGGCAGCAGCGCTTTCTCGAGCACCTCGTCGACGTGTTTCACCATGACCAGTTCCATCGACTGCTTCACTTCATCCGGGACCTCGTGCAAGTCCTTGCGGTTCTTCTCCGGCAGGATGAAGGTCTTGATGCCGGCGCGATGGGCGGCCAGCAGCTTCTCTTTCAGGCCGCCGATCGGCAGCACCTTGCCGCGAAGTGTGATCTCGCCGGTCATCGCGACGTCGCGCCGAACCGGCCGATCGGTGAGCACGGAGACGACCGCCGTCGCCATCGTGATCCCGGCGGAGGGACCGTCTTTCGGGATGGCCCCCGCGGGGACGTGGATATGAAAGAAGTGCTCGTCGAAGAACGCCGGCCGGACACCGAGCTCAGCCGCATGCGCCCGCGCGTAGCTCACCGCGGCGCGAGCGGACTCTTCCATGACCTTGCCGATCTGCCCCGTCAACGCGAACTCGCCCCGGCCGTTCATCGCGATCGCCTCGACGGTCATCACGTCACCGCCATATTCGTTTACGGCGACGCCGGTGACCGCGCCAATCTGGTCTTCCAACTCGGCGACACCGAAGTCGAAGCGCGCCGGCCCCAGGTAGCCGGTCAGGTCGCTGGGCTCGACGGTGACTTTCTCCGTCTGGCCCTCGGCAATGCGCCGCGGAATCTTGCGGGCGATGTTGGCGATCTCGCGCTCGAGGTTGCGGACGCCGGCCTCGTGGGTGTACTCGCGGATCAGCATCCGGAGCGTTGCCGCCGTGAATTCGAGGTGCTCCTCGGTCAGGCCGTGCTCGCGCAGCTGGCGCGGCACCAAAAACTGCTGGGCGATGTGCATCTTCTCGTCTTCGGTGTATCCGGGAAGCCGGATGATCTCCATGCGGTCGCGCAGCGGCGGGATGATGGTGTCGACCACGTTCGCTGTCGTAATAAACAGCACCTGCGACAGGTCGTAGGGCACTTCCAGGTAGTGATCCGAGAAGTCGCGATTCTGCTCGGGGTCGAGGACCTCGAGCAACGCCGATGACGGATCGCCGCGCCAGTCGGCGCCGACCTTGTCGATCTCGTCCAGCATGAAGACCGGGTTCTTGTGGCCGGCGACCTTCATCTGCTGCAGGATGCGCCCTGGCATCGCGCCGATGTAGGTCCGGCGGTGGCCGCGGATCTCGGCCTCGTCATGAATGCCGCCCAGGGAGAGCCGCACGAATTTTCTGCCCAGCGCCCGCGCGATCGACTTGCCAAGGCTGGTCTTCCCGACGCCCGGAGGACCGACGAAGCAGAGGATCGGTGAACGCAGACTCTGCGAGCGCTGGCGGACCGCCATGTACTCGAGGATGCGTTCCTTGACTTTCTCGACGCCGTAGTGGTCCTCGTCGAGGACTTTCGCCGCCTGCTTGATGTCCCAGCTTTCCGCCGCCGGCGCGGCCCAGGGCAACGCCACCAGCCAGTCGACATAGGTGCGAATAATCCCGACCTCGGGCGAGGCGGCCGGAATGCTCTGCATCCGGTCGACCTCTTTGAGGGCGCGTTCCTTGACGGCATCCGGCATGCCGGCGGTCTCGATCTTCTCTCGCAGATTGTGGAGGTCGGCGCCTTCCTCGTCTTCGCCAAGTTCCTTGCGGATCGCCTTCAGCTGCTCGCGCAGGATCTGCTCGCGCTGCAGCTTGCCGATCGTGCTCTGGACTTCGTTCTGGATCTTCGCCTTCAGCTCGAGGATCTCGACCTGCTTACTGAGGAAGAGTGCCAGCAGCCTCAGCCGTTCGAGGACGTTCGGCGTTTCCAGCATGTGCTGCTTCTGCTCCAGCGTTTGATCGGGCGCCGCGGAAACCAGGTCCGCCAGGTAGACGGCGTCGTCGGTCTTCTGCACCGTCGCCGCGACCTCAGGAGCGACGGCGGCCCCCGATTCGACGTATTTCTCATAGAGACTCTTGACGGATCGCAGGTGGGCCTCCAGCTCGAGGCCTTCACCGACCTGGTCCTTGATCGGCTCAACCTCCACCTCGATGAAGGGCTTGAACTGGGTAAAGCGCGCGATGCGCGCACGCTGGACGCCGCCCACCAGCATCTGGACGCCGGCAGGCGTCTGGCGCATCCCGTTGATCTCCGCGATGGTGCCCATCGCGTAGAGATCCTTTTCTAACGTGTCGTCGATCTGCGGATCCTTCTGCGCGACCAGGAAGATCTGCTTGTCGCGATCCATCGCCGTGGTGATGCCCGCGATCGAGGTCCGCCGGCCCACCGAGAGGGGCACGATCAGCTTGGGGAAGACGACGTCGTCACGCAGGGGAATCAGCGGCAGCTTGCGCAACGCCTCTGGGGCCGGCCCGACGGCCGGCGCGAGCGGCGCTTCTGTTTCCCTCCCCCCTTGGGGAAGCGCGGGGTGGGGGCCGGTCTTTTTCTTCTTCCCCACGCTCAGATCTGCTCTTCGGCGTCGCTGACCGCGGGCCGGAAGGGTTTTGGCGCCGCCATGCCGCCCTCGAGCGCCCGCGGTCCGATCAGCCGGGCGATCTGGTCCTCCTCGAGGACTTCCTCCTGGAGCAGCGCGGTGGCGAGCATATCGAGTTTGGCGCGGTGTTCGCTGATGATCCCCTCCGCGCGCTCGTAGCCCTCGGTGAGCATACGCGTGACCTCCTCATCGATGATCGAGGCGGTGCGCTGGCTGACGTGCGGATTGCCGGCCAGCTCGCGGCCGAGGAAGACTGCCTGCGCCGAGTCGTCGAAGGAAAAGAGGCCCATCTTCTGGCTCATCCCCCAGCTGACCACCATGCGACGGGCCAGCTCGGTGGCGGTCTCCAGATCGTTCTGGGCGCCCGTGGTGATGCTCCCCAGCGCGAGGTGCTCGGCGGCGCGTCCGCCCAGGGCCATCGCGATCCGGGCTTGCAGGTACTCCTCGGACAGGTTGTGCCGGTCATCCGTC
>VBHQ01000087.1 GCA_005880395.1 Chloroflexota bacterium | reverse complement strand
TCGAACTCTCGACACCCTGCTTAAAAGGCAGGTGCTCTACCACTGAGCTACACCCCCGCGCTCGATTATAAGTAGGGGTGTCTGATCAGCCCCCGCACGTCGCCTAGAACTTATTAAGGATGTTGAAGACCGGGGTGTACGCCTGGGTCATTGCTTGCCACGTGAACCAGGCGACCGCGAGCAGGATCCCGATGATCAGCACCGCTTCCACCAGGTCGAGCCAATGGTGGAGATGGCGGACCATAAAAACCAAACCTCCTGTGCTTGAGCCTATGTCCTCCTGAACAAGCCGTCAATAGCCAATCGGCCCCAACCCTGCCCTCCTCCCAGGGGGAGGCCCGCAGAGGCCCTGTTACACTCGACCACCGTGCCCAGCACCCGGGAGGACGCCTGGGCGATCCTCAATGAGTTCACCAAGAATCCCCAGCTGATCAAGCACGGCCTGGGCGTCGAGTCGGCGATGCGCGCCTACGCCCGCCGCTACGACGGCGACTCGGAGGTCTGGGGGATCACCGGGCTCCTCCATGACTACGACTACGAGCGGTTCCCCGAGGTCGGCGAGCACGCCGTCAGGGGTGCCGCGATCCTGAAGGAGCGCGGCTGGCACGAAGAAATCTGGTACGGGGTCCTTTCCCATGCCGACTACGCCAACGCCCCTAGGACGACCCCCATGCAGAAGGTCCTTTACGCCGTCGACGAGTTGGTCGGCTTCGTCGCCGCCGTGGCGCTGGTCCGGCCGAGCAAGGCGGTGGCGGACGTGGAGGTACCGGCGGTCAAAAAAAAGTTCAAGGACAAGGCCTTCGCCCGGGGTGTCCACCGGGAGCAGATCTTTACCGGCGCCGAGCAGCTCGGTGTTGACCTGGACGAGCACATCCAGGTCGTGATCGACGCCATGAAGGGGAACGCGGCCGCACTCGGGTTGGCAGGGAGCCCCCACCCTGACCCGCCCCCACAACCGGGGCAGGGAACTGGCGCCTAGTTCAGCCGGCCGTCGCGCATCTGGAGTACCCGATCGGCGCCGGTCAGCATCGCCGGGTCGTGGGTCACGACGACGACACTCCCTCCCCCTGCCTGCCGGTACTCGGCCAGCAGGCTGACCACCTCGTGGCCGGTCGCCTGGTCGAGGGAGGCCGTCGGCTCATCGGCGAAGACCACCGCCGGGCGGTGAACGAGGGCCCTCGCGACCGCGACCCGCTGCCGTTCACCGATCGACAGTTGGTAAGGCCGTTTTTGAAGCTTGTCGCCGAGTCCCACTCGCCGCAGCAATTCCTGGGCGTAGGCGGCCGTGTCGTGATTGCGTCTCAGGGCGCCCACGGTGACATTTTCAATGGCGCTCAGGTAGTTGACCAGGAAGTGCTGCTGAAAGACAAAGCCAAAGTGCTGCCGGCGTAGCCGGATCAAGCGGGCGGCCGAGAGCTCACGGTAGTCGTGACCGTCGAAGGTCACGGCGCCGCCGGTCGGTCGTTTGAGGCCTGAAAGCAGGTACATCAGCGAGCTCTTCCCAGAGCCGGACGGTCCGATCAATCCGATGAAGCTGCCCCGTTCGACGCGGAGGCTGACGGTATCGACCGCATGGGCAATGGCAGTGCCACTGCGGTAGTCGAGCACGAGATCCTGGGCGGCCAGCATCAGTCCCTCCGCTCGATGATCGAGATGGGATCCAGCCGCAGCAGCTGCCAGCCAACCGTGCTCATCCCGAAGAGAAACACCATCAACGGAATCGGCAACGTGTGAAGCAGAAGAACATTCCAGTCGAAGACGTTCATGACCAGGCCGTGCGGAACCATGAAGCTGGTGTTGAACCAGCTGAGGACGGCGATGGCAGCGCCGATGCCAACGCCCCAGGCGGCGACCGTGACGCCCAGTGATTCCCAGGCGACCCGGCGGATCAGTGCCCATCGGCCATAGCCGACGGCGGCTAGTAACCCGAATTCATTCATCCGCTGACGGAAGAAGAGATTGTTGAGCAGCCCGACCACCAGCGATAGCACGATCGTGACGAGGATCACCAGAAAGCGGTTGATGGCGTCCAGGTTCTGGATCAGGCTGTCGATCTTGGCCTTGATGTATGGCCAGTCGAACAAGCGAAACGCCGTGCTGCCGATCATCTTCTGGAGCTGGTCGTGGACGACCTGCTCGTGGCCGGATTGCGGCACCACGACCAGGCCTTGATAGCGGCGCTCGAACAGATAATGCTGCGTCATGTAGTCGAGTGGGATGACGCCGATCCTCGTTGGCCCTCTGATTATGCCGACGACACTGAACGCATCAGGGAGGCGGTCGAGCTCGTCGAGGTTGTTGCCGAGCTGGCCGCCGATCCATACGTGGCGCGATCGCGCAATCTCCTCGGAGACGGCGATCTCATTCGCGTTCGGCCTGGGCAGGCGACCAGCGGCCACCCGATCGCCATAGAGCGCGAGGAGCTGCGCCATCCCGGGCTGATCGACGCCATACAGATCGAACTGGGCGTTGCCCGCGAGCAGGTTGATATCGAGGTTGGAGTAGGCGTCCCGCTTGACGAACGCGGTGCCTGGAATTCGGGCGCTGTCGGCGAGCAGCTTGTCGAGTCCCGGCTGCGGTTCCTCGATCGAGCCGAGGCTGGCCGTTAATCGATCGAGCGCGCTCTTGAACTGGTCGATGGTTCCACTTGGCGACGGTGGGACCGGAAGGTTCGCGAGGCTTTGCCCCGACGTGTTGAGGTTGGCGGAGTCGCGGCTCAAGGCCTGCAGCGACGCTTGCAGGCCATTGGCATCGGCCGAGGCGCTGATCACAGCGGATTGGAGCCGGCCGAGTTGGGCCGAGTCGGGAACCACGGACTGCAACCACGTCTGGTGCTGCTGCAGGTAGGTGATTAACGGACGCGGATCGTTCGGACGTTCAGTCAGTTGTTGCACGAGCTGGGTAAAGCTCTTCTCTTCCGACTGGAGCCGCTGGACGCGCACGATCAGATCGCCGAGGGGAACCAGGTCACCTCGAAGGCGCGCCGCGTAATAGCGGGCGTTGGCCGCATCGACCTCAACCTGCTGCACCGACGGGAGCTGGCCCCGCAGGCGCGCCGGCAGCGCGACCACGGCGTCGTAGTAGGACGAGATTCCGCCCGGACCGTCCAGCGAGTCGACCTGTAGCTGGACGTCGCGCAGCCGGCTCAGCGACTCTTGCAGCGGGTTGGCCAGATCCTGGTCCCGGGTGGCCCGCGGCGCGACCAGGATCAGCTTCTGATAACTGCCGAAGGTGGCATAGGCGGTCTCACGCGCGGAGGCGAGCAGCGAGTCCGTGACGACCACCCCCAGGATGGCAAGCGCGAGGATCCCGACGACCGGCAGGACTTTGCGCTTGTTGCGGAAGTAGAAGTTCCACAAGGACAGAGGATTCGTCATGCACGCGCCATCAATCATAGGAAGCGTTGCCAGATCGTCCGTAGAATGAGTTCGCCTTGCCGGAAGCAGTCGACTTCTTACGCGTCGACGACCTCCTCAGCGAAGACGAGCGGCTGGTTCGGTCGACGGTAAGTCGCTTTGTCGATGAACGCTTTCTTCCGAGCGTGGCCGAGCACTATGAGCGAGCCACCTTTCCCATGGAGATCGTTCCTGAGCTCGCCCGGTTGGGCCTCTTTGGCATGCACCTGCGCGGCTACGGCGCCGCCGGCATGAGCAACGTCATGTATGGCCTGGCGTGCCAGGAACTCGAGCGCGGTGACAGCGGGCTGCGCAGCTTTGTCTCCGTCCAGGGGTCGCTTTGTATGTTTCCGATCCATCGATACGGCTCGGAAGAACAAAAGCAGACGTGGCTGCCCAAGATGGCCGCGGGCGAAGTCATTGGCTGCTTTGGGCTCACCGAGCCGGAGTTTGGGTCTAACCCCGCTGGGATGGCGACGCGGGCCCGGCGAGATGGAGACGACTGGATCATCAACGGCAGCAAGCGGTGGATCACCAACGGGAACGTCGCCCAGCTGGCGATCGTCTGGGCCAGAACCGATCAAGGCATCCGCGGGTTTCTGGTCGAGAAGGGCATGAAGGGATTCGAGGCAAGGGAGATCCATCACAAACTCTCGATGCGCGCCTCGGTCACCTCGGAACTGCTCCTCGACGACGTCAGGGTGCCAGCATGCAACCAGTTACCTGAGGCGCAAGGCTTGAAAGCGCCGCTGTCGTGCTTGAACGAAGCGCGCTACGGGATCGTCTGGGGTGTGCTGGGCGCGGCGATCGCTTGCTATCGCAGCGCGCTCGAGTACGCGAAAGCACGGGTCCAGTTCGACAAACCGATCGCGGCGTATCAGCTGACCCAGGAGAAGCTGGTCAACATGCTGACCGAGATCACCAAAGGTCAGTTACTTGCGCTGCAGCTCGGGAGGTTGAAAGACGAGGGCAAGGCCACGGCGACCCAGATCTCGATGGGCAAGCTCAATAACGTGCGCGAAGCGCTGAAGATCGCGCGGGAGGCGCGGAGCATCCTGGGAGCGAACGGAATCAGCCTCGAGTATCCCGTGATGCGCCACATGAACAACCTCGAGACGGTCTTTACCTACGAGGGCACCAACGAGATTCACATGCTCGCCATCGGCGAGGAGATCACCGGGCAAGCGGCGTTCAAGTAACCCCGAACATCGGACGGCACGGCTCGAGTCCGAGGATCTGGATATCGGCTCGTCGCCGCTCCTCCCAGGATTTTCGGTCGAGGACAAACCGGATTGAGCGGGCTGGTTTACCTCGCCGGATCTTGATCTCGTCGCCGTTCTCACGGTAGCCGAGGGCACGCGACACGGCGATCGACGCCGGGTTGTCCTCGAAGGCCGCGCTGGTCGCGCGGCCCGTCCCCAGTCCGGCGAACGCCAGATGCAGGATCGCGGCCCGCATTTCCTTGCCGATGCCGCGTCCCTGGTGCGCTCGTCCCAGCCAGGAACCGGTATGGACTTCGCGGCTGATAGCGAAATTGATCCCTGCCAGGTCCTGCATGCCGACGATCGCATCGCCCTCCCTGACCATCATGGGCAGCGTCCAGTCTTCGGGTGTCCAGTTCGCGCGCAGGCGCCACCAATGCTGCAGCGAGTGCCGCGGACGGATCTCCGGCGCCTCGTCGGTCCACGGGATGTCGAACGGCATCCAGCTTGGATCATGGATCCCCTGGCTGATTACCTGGTTCAGCCCATCCAGGTCGGCATCGCTCGGATGGCTGAGCGAAAGGCGTGGCGTCTCGATCCGAAGGCCGAACAGCGGCCAGTCCTGCTCCAGCGGCATGACGTTACGGTCGGATGTCGCGGGGTTTGTTCGTATAGATGGCGTTCGCCGGCAACGCTTTCGACCACGCCAGCGAGAAGGCGTCGTCGACCGTCCACACGCCGATCAGCTTGCCCGCGTCGCGGATTTCAGCTGCCGTCTCCGGTTCGATGGCGGCCCAGTGTGGACAGAAGACGTCGGCATCCGCGTCATCCATGACTCGCAGCACGTCCACCGGCCGGGAAGCCTCGAGAACGCCGGTGGTGATCTCAGCGTCCAGCTCGCCGATCCGTTTGACCGATCGATGGTCGAACGAGATCACCACGACATCGTGAACCATGCCGGCGTTTTGGACCGCCGCAACCACGGCTTCCTCGATTCCTGCATAGGGCAGGGGCAGGTTCTTGATCTCAATGGCAACCCCCACTCGTCCCTTGGCCACCTCGAGGACCTCGTCCAGCGATGGGATGCGCTCCCCGGCGAACTTCGAATCCTTCCAGCTCCCGGCATCGAATCGCTTCAGCTCGGCCATGCTGAAGTCGCGCACGAGGCCGCTGCCGTCGGTGGTGCGATCGACCAGGTGATCGTGAATCACAGGGAGCGCGCCATCCTCCGACCGATGCACGTCGCACTCGATTACGTCGACGCCGAGCTCGATCGCGGAACGGAACGAGGCCAGCGTATTCTCGGGACATTCGGCGGCATTCCCGCGATGGCCGCCGAGCAGCATGCGACCGCTGCGGAACTCTTCGGCGAGCGTCCGGGCTCGCGCCATCGTCATCAATCCATGCTACGTGAACCGTCGCGAGATTTTTACATCGGGGCTGACGCGCAAGAAACTGCGCCGGCAGTCGTGACACCAGCATCGGCCACGGCGGACGCTGGCCGGATGCGCCATGACTCTTGCCAGCATCCAATCACTGCTCCGGCGACGCCGTGTCCAGTCGCTGGCCGTGATCCTGCTCGTCCCCTTCCTCGCGATGGCACCGCTGCATCTCCTCATGCCCGCCACGGCGAAGGCTC
>VBHQ01000086.1 GCA_005880395.1 Chloroflexota bacterium | reverse complement strand
TTCTCAAGACGGACCCCGTCCCGGCGACAGGCCGAGGGGCGGACGTGATTGGCGCGATCCTGGTTACCGGTGGCTTGATGCTCGCCGTCTACACCATCGTCGAGTCTTCGGCCTGGGGCCTCGGATCGCGGCAGACGATTGGCTTTGGCGCGCTGGCACTGCTCATCCTGACGGCGTTCGTCATCCGTCAGGCGCGGATTTCGAATCCGATCCTCCCGCTGCGGATCTTCGCGTCCCGCCGGGTCTCGGCGTCGAACCTGGTGCAGGCGTTGATGTCTTCGGCCTTCCTCGGATTCTTCTTTATCGGTTCTCTCGACCTCGAGCGGGTGCTCGGCTATGGGCCGATGGCGATCGGGCTGGCGTTCTTGCCGGTTGCCGTCGTGATGGGGCTGTTCTCCGTTCGCCTCTCAGCCCAGCTGATCGGACGGTTTGGTCCGTTCGCGGTCCTGGTTGCCGGCCAGGGGGTCGTCGCGATCGCGCTGGTCATGCTTGCCATGGGTCCGGTCAGCTCCACCTACGCCATCCACCTGCTCGTGCCGCTGAGCTTGCTTGGATTGGGCGGTGGGCTGTCTTTTCCGTCACTGACGATGATCGCGATGGGAGACGTTGCGCCGTCCGACGCCGGGCTGGCTTCCGGCATCCTGAATACCAGCGGTCAGATTGGAGGCTCGCTTGGCCTGGCAGTACTGGCGACGGTTGCCGCCGGCTGGACCCAGGGCCTGTTGCAACAGGGTGTCGGAGCCGGGGCCGCGCTGGCCGGTGGGTTTCATTTCGCCTGGTTCATCGGCGCCGGTACGATCGGTGCGACCATCGTCATCGCGATCACGATGCTGCGGCAACGTGCCCAGCCGTCAAATGAAGAGATCGGGGAGAATGCCGCAGTGGCCTAGCGGCAAAGCCGCTGATCAGGGAGTCGCAAGGGCGAAGCGGGGCTGACTCTAGACTGAGCCCGCAGTCCGATGAGTGTCGTGCGTGTGGGTCCAGGAGATGTTCCCTCGCGTGAGAGCCCTGAGCAGGCGATCGAGCTGCTCGGGCGGGGTGGCTACGACGCCTGCGAGATCGACCTGAGCAGTGGCTTCTGGATGGATAGGGATTACGCGCACCGGTTCGGCTCGCTCGCCCGCGACGCCGGAATCGCGCTCTCGATCCACGCCCCGCTCGCGGCGTTTTTGGGCCATGTCGACGCGACCGGCCGGAAACGTCAGATGGCGGTAGGGATGCTCGACCACTCGGCTGGGATTGCGGTCGCCTGCGGAGCCGCCCCGATCGTGATCCACCCTGGGTTCCTGCTCGGGCGCGCACGCCAGCAGGCGATCGACGCCGTGGTCCAGCAGTTGGGTGACCTGCATGAGCGGCTTGTCGCGAAAGATCGCGGCGTGCCCTTTGGGATCGAAGTCATGGGTCGCGTGCAGGAGCTCGGCAGCCTCGATGATGTGGTCACGATCGCGGGCCATTTCGATTGGGTCCGGCCGGTGATCGACTTTGCGCACATGCACGCCACCAGCGACGGCGGCTTCACCAGCGTCGAGCCGTTTGTGTCCGCGCTGGCGAAGGCCGATGCGGTGCTGCGACCAGGCATTCCCTTTCACATCCATTTCTCAGACGTCAGCTTTGCCAACCGGAATGAGAAAGCGCATTTGCCCTACGGCCAGGGAACGCTTCGCGCCGAGCCGCTGGGAGCCGCGCTCACCCGCTTCGAGCGGCCAGCCACCGTGATCTCGGAGTCGCCGGATGAGCCGTCGAACCAGGCGATTAAAACGGCCTTAACCAACTTTTCCTTGACAGCGGCTCTGCGAGATGGTTAAAAGTTGTGGACACACCAACCGGAAAGAACGGAGGGGATCAATGGAATACGGTCGTCGATCGTGGCGCGGCTTCAAAGCGCTGGGCATCGCGGGTGCCGCGCTCGTCCTGTTAACCGCCTGTGGAGCCCAGAACAATTCGGGCGGCTCGAATTTCAACTGGGCGACGGCAGCGTCGGCGAACGATGGCGGCGGGACGGCCGCCCTGGTGTCGGCGGCGAAGAAGGAGGGCAAGCTCAACATTATTGCCGTGCCTCCCGATTGGGCCAACTACGGTGCGATCATCAGCGGCTTCACGGCGAAATACGGGATCGCGATCAGCTCAGCCAACCCCAACGGCAGCAGCCAGGACGAGGTCAACGCCGTCCAGCAGCTCGGGAAGACGAGCCGGGCACCCGATGTCCTGGATATCGGCAAGGCCGTCACGCTGGCCAACACGAGCCTCTACACGCCCTACAAGGTGCAGACCTGGAACGACATCCCCGACAGCCAGAAGGAAGCCACCGGGCTCTACGTCCAGGACTACGGCGGCTACATGTCGATTGGGTACGACTCCAACAAAGTCCCGACGATCACATCGGTTCAGGACCTGCTCGGGTCGGCCTTCAGCGGCAAGGTCGCGCTCAACGGCGACCCGACCAAAGCCAACGCCGCGCTCAACGGGGTGATGATGGCGTCGATCGCCACCGGCGGTTCGCCGGATGACATCAGCAAGGGCGTCGACTTCTTCCATCAACTCAAGGTCAAAGGCAACTTCGTTAAGGTCCAGGCAACGACGGCGACGGTGAAGCAAGGGCAGACGCCTGTCGTCTTCGACTGGGACTATCTGTCTGCCGCGCACGGGACCGATGTGCCAAGCTGGAAAGTCTTCACGCCCAACAACGCGATTCTTGGCGACTACTACAACCAGGCGATCAACAAGAATGCACCCCATCCAGCGGCGGCCCGCCTCTGGGAGGAGTACCTCTATTCCGACGAGGGCCAGAATCTCTGGCTGAAAGGCTTGGCCCGACCGGTCCGGATGGCCGCGATGAAAAAGGCGGGAACCCTTGATTCCGCCGCCGCCGCGAAGCTGGCGCCCGTCACCGGGACGCCGATCTTTCTCACGGATTCGCAGGCCACCAAGGCCAAGGACTATCTCGCATCGCATTGGACCCAGGCGATCGGTTGACCGCGGTTCTCGAGAAGTCTTTCGTCGATACGGCGGGCCGCCCCACGGGGGGCGGCCGCCGTCTTCCTAGCCAGTGGCTGGCGGTGATCCCCTTTTTTTTCTATCTGGGCATTTTTCTTCTGCTGCCCACGCTCATCGTGGTCGGGGGCGCCTTCTTCGACCGCAACGGCCTCGGCTTCTCGAATCTGCTGATCATGAACAAGCCGTTCGTGATCAGTGCTTATCTCAACAGCGTCATCCTCGCGGCGATCACCGCCATCGCTGGTGCGGTGCTCGGCGCCGTCCTGGCCTATGCCGTGGTTTCCGGAAATCCGAACGGGGTCTTCCGCCGGTTAGTGACCTCTGCCTGCGGAGTCCTGGCGCAATTCGGCGGTGTGACGCTGGCCTTCGCCTTCATCGCCACGATCGGTTCGGCAGGCTTCGTCTACCTGTGGCTCAAGCAGCACGGTCTCGATGTCTACGCCCACGGGCTCTGGCTCTACGACTTGCGTGGCCTGGAGCTCGTGTACACGTATTTCCAGATCCCGCTGATGGTGCTGGTCTTTCTGCCGGCGCTGGATGGCATCCGCCCACAGTGGCGCGAGGCCACCGAGAGCCTGGGCGGCAACACCTGGCAGTACTGGCGGTACGTCGCCGGCCCGTTACTGGCCCCCGCGTTTTTCGGTGCCACCTTACTCCTGTTTGCCAACGCGTTTTCTGCCTATGCCACCGCCGCGGCCCTCGTGAACCAGGGCAGCGTGATCGCCTCGCTGTTGATCGCCAACACGATGACCAGCGAGGTCGGCCTGCATGATCCAGGGATCGCTTCTGCCCTTGCCCTGGTCATGGTCGTGATGGTGGCGACCGTGATGGTGCTCTACACCGTCCTTCAGCGTCGCACCGCGAGGTGGCTGCGATGAAGGGCGGACGCTGAGCCAATGAGCCGAGCCCGTCGGACGAAGCTTCGAATCTTCCGGATCGTCGTCTTCATCGTGATGGGCGCGTTTTTCCTGGTTCCAATCGCCGCCATGTTCGAGTTCTCGACTCGAGGCCCGACTGATGCCTCACCGCGGACATTGAGCGCCTGGCTGTCGATCGCCCAAACCCCTGAGCTGTCGTCCGCCATCATCGCCTCGCTCGAGCTGGCGCTGCTGACGTCGATCGGAATGCTCGTGCTGCTGGTCCCGACCATGATCTGGGTGCGGCTTCGCGTCCCGGCCGTCAGCCGGACGGTCGAATTTCTCTGCCTCCTGCCGCTCACCGTTCCGGCGATCGTGCTGGTGGCTGGGCTCGCGCCCGAGTATCAATGGATCTCGCTGAATTTCAGCGACTCGATTCTCACGCTCGGCTTCGTCTACCTCGTCCTGGTGCTGCCCTATGCCTATCGGACTCTAGACACGGGACTCGCGGCGATCGATGTCAAGACCCTTTCTGAGGCGGCGCGTAGCCTGGGCGCCTCCTGGCTCACCGTGATGCTCCGGGTCATCGTGCCGAACATGTGGGTCGCGCTGCTCAACGCCTGCCTGCTGTCGGTTGCGGTCGTGCTCGGGGAGTTCACGATCGCCAACCTCCTCAACTATGAGAACCTCCAGGTGGCGATCGCGCTGCTCGGCCGGGCGAATGCGACCGTCTCCATCGCCGTGGCCGTCGCCGCTCTGCTCCTGGCCTTCGTGCTGCTCGTCGTCCTGTCGTTCGTCGGCCGTCCCCGCTCGGGCGTAGGACGGCTCGAGGAAGAGGGGCTCTCCGGTTTCGGCCGGCAGCTTGGAGGGGGTTTGAGATGACGGCCACGATTGCCGCCGCGGGGACCGGAACCACGGCCAGGGCCGGGGTTGAGGTCCGGCTCGAAAACCTCCGCCGGCGCTACGGCCCGATCACCGCGCTCGATGGCCTGAGCCTGACCATGGCGCCGGGCGAGCTCGTCGCCTTACTTGGGCCGTCGGGGTGTGGCAAGACGACTGCCCTGCGCTTGCTGGCCGGGCTCGAGGACGCGGACGAGGGTCGCATCCTGGTCGACGGCCATGACGTCACCGGCCAGCCGGCGAACAAGCGAGGTGTGGGAATGGTCTTCCAGGCTTATTCGCTGTTTCCTCACATGACGGCCTGGCAAAACGTGGCGTTCGGGCTGCAGATGCGTAGAGTGCATGCCGCCGAGCGCCGCCAACGAGCCGGTGAGATGCTGGAGCTGGTTGGTCTTTCCGGTTACGCGAACCGGTTTGCGCATCAACTCTCCGGCGGCCAGCAACAGCGCGTCGCGCTAGCTCGCGCCCTCGCCATCAATCCGAAAGTCCTTCTGCTCGACGAGCCTCTGTCGGCGCTCGACGCCAAAGTCCGCGCCCGGTTGCGCGATGAGATCCGTCGTGTCCAGCTCGAGGTCGGGACGACGACCCTCTTTGTCACCCACGATCAGGAAGAAGCGCTGGCGATTGCCGACCGCGTCGGGGTCATGCAGTCCGGTCGGCTCGAGCAGCTAGGGCCGCCAACAACGATCTATTCACGCCCGGCGAGTGCGTTCGTCGCGGAATTCGTCGGGCTGACGAACCGGCTGCCCGGCACCGTTGCTCGGGGAGCCGTCGACGTGCGGGGCACGCGCCTGCCCCTGGTGCAGACGGATGTGCCAGACGGCCCCGCGATCGCATTGATCCGGCCCGAGGCCGTTAGCGTGCTCGGCGATGCGAATGGCGCCTCGGGACCGTTGGTCGGGACGGTCATCGCCACAGTGTTCCTCGGGGCGACGAGCCGCGTCACGGTTGACCTTGGGGATGTCACCGTTCTCACCCAGTTAGCGACGTCGGAGGCCGCTGCCCATCCGGCAGGAACGCGGATCCGGCTCGCCATCAGGCCGGACCCGGTATTGATCGCGAGAGACCAGCCCGCGGGCGAGCACCGCTAAACAGCACCGCCGCCGAAAGCGGTTAACAGATGGACCGGCCGAGCACTTGGTAACCCGGAATACAGCGCCTCCGTTCGTCGAGTCAGTCCGGAAGGTGGTCCGGGACCTGAAGCGCGGGGAGGTCATCAGCTATGGGGAGGTCGCTCGCCGCGCCGGATATCCCCGGGCGGCTCGGGCAGTTGGGAATGTGCTGGCCTCAAGCATGGGCCTGCCCTGGTGGCGCGTTATCCGGGCAAATGGAGAGCTCGCGGCGGCGAGTCGCGAGGAACAGATCAGGCGCCTCCGCCGGGAGGGTGTCCGAACGCAGAACGGGCGTGTCAAGGGGATCTTCAGCTCGGGAAATCCGGTAATTACTCACCAGCGTTAATACGGATTAACCGGACGTTGACTTGGCTGGAACTCCACGCTATCTTGTTTTAGCCAAATCACGCCCAAAAAGCGTTCAAGGACGACAGTATCCGGGAGGGATGCGCTTG
>VBHQ01000219.1 GCA_005880395.1 Chloroflexota bacterium | reverse complement strand
GCGCAAAATTCGCGATCTAACTGATTTGCTTCCGTAGAGCATCTACCGGCGGGCCTGCAGGACCGAACGGGAAGCGCCTGCGCGCTTCGCAAGCATTCGGTTGTAGCCAGTGAATCAGTAGGGCCATTAACCATTGCCCAAACATTTTTTTTAAAAATATGTTGACAGGTTCTTGTCTGCTATGTATCGTCTATATAGATGACACGTGATCGCATCAACCGGAAACGCAACCGACTTGCCGCCGCACTCTCTGGTTCCGGCGACCTCCTGCGCGGCTCCCTGCTGCAACGCACTACCTTTCACAGCAGCGGCTGTCCCAAGTGCGCGCGCGGCGAGGGGCATTCCCAATGGGTTCTCAACGTGAATTACCCCGGAGCTAAGAACCGCCAGTTGAGCCTGCGCCCGCAACAGGTCCCGCAGGTGCGTAAGGCCCTGAGGCGTTACCACCAAGCTAAGGAAATCCTCGAAGCGATCAGCGAGCTCACGCAGGGTTTATTGCGCCTGGACCGCGACGAATCCATGGAGCGTCAAGCGTGATCGCCGCCCGCCGTCTTCAACGCAGCTTCGCCGATGGCTTCCTCACCGAGGAAGTGGCCGATCTGTGGGAGCCCTGGATGCGGCATGCCGATGAGGCGTTGCATGACGACCAGTTGCTGGAGATCGTTCAGACAGAGTTGAGCAAGCGCGTCAAAAAGAGCAAGACTCGCGGGCGCCGGGGAACCACGGCTGAAGTTGTATTGCGAATGTTGCTGCTGAAGCATATGCGCGGGTGGAGCTACGAAGATGTAACGCGCGAAGTGCGCGCCAACCTTGTGTACCGGGAGTTCACTGGCATCGGCGGCGGCAAGGTTCCCGACGACAAAACCATGGGCCGTCTGGCGCGCCAACTGGGTCCGGATGCAATCGCAAAACTGCATCAGCGCGTGGTGGCAATCGCCGTAGAGAAGAAAGTCGTCGCAGGCCGCAGGATGAGAGTGGATACCACCGTGGTGGAAACCAATATCCACTATCCGACCGACAGCACGCTGATGGGCGACGGCGTCCGGGTGCTGACTCGGGTCATGAAGAAAGTGGCGGCGGTGGCCGGCACAGCGGGAACCAGCTTCCGCGATCGCTCGCGGAGCGTGAAGCGACGGATTCTGGAGATTGCCTACGCCGCGCGCGACAAGAGCGCGAAAGGCCAGGCCAAAATAAAGGTCGCCTACAGCAAATTGTTGGATGCGACCAGTCGCGTGGTCGGGCAGGCCAAGAAGTTCTCGGCGGAGATCGCCGGCAAGGTCAAAAAAGGCCAGCGAGTGGTTTTACAGAAAGCCAAACAGCAGCTCGACGAAATGATTCCGCGGGTACAACAGGTGATGCGGCAGGCGCGCGAACGCGTGCTGGGAGGCAACACGCGAGCCAAGAACAAGATCCTGAGCATGTTTGAGCCTGAAACGGAGGTCATCCGCAAAGGCAAAGCAAGCAAGCCGACCGAGTTCGGCAAGATGGTCAAAATCCAGGAAGCCGAGAATCAGATCGTCATCCACTGTGAGGTATTCGATCAGCGTCCCAGCGATTCCGATTTGCTGACGCCGTCCATCGAAAAGCACCAGGAGTTGCTTGGTCGAGTTCCGGACCTTGTGACTGCCGACGCCGGATTTTTCACCGGCTGCGAAGGCCGTATCAGTATCCTGAAACGGCGGCACCGGCTGAATCGGTCCCGATACAAAGGCACTCCCGGAATGCAACGCTGGGTCGGTCTCGGTGTCATGGCAGATAATATGATCAACATCGGCGTCCGCCTCGTTTCAAAGCTCTGAATCCCAACCCAACGCGGATACTTTTCCCCTCCCTCCGTTTACGCTTCTCCCAATCTGAATCGCACCATTCCTTAACACAATGTTCGGAATCCTCATTCCACCGGGGTCGCACACCCGCACAGTCGCGCCGGATTCGTCTAGCTCGAAAGCGCCACAAATCGAATTTTGCGCCGGAAAGTAGTTAGCTAAGACGGAAAATGAAAAACGACGTAGTTCACTCTGAGAACCACTCCGTTCAGACCCCTGACGGCCAGGTTGCCTATGACTTGCAGGTCCGCGGTTCCAGTGCCGCGGTCCTCGTTAACGAAAGCCGGAACGTTGGCGCCATCGACAGCCCATAGCGCATTGCTCACGGCGCCATCATAGGCGAAACTCGCCAGTGACATTACACAACCGGCAGTCGGGCCGGCACCCGTGCCCAAGTTGACCCGCCCCACGTTGAACGTCAGGGTGTCCCTCGTGACTTCTCCTGTGACAGCGCCCTTGAACAGGCATTCCACTACTCCGCTGAAAATCCTCATCCCACCCAGGGCCAGATTTGGCGGAATTGTCTGGTTAGGATGTACCGCGATCACCGCAATTGGCATCAGTTCCTCCGATCAGGTTATTTTACCGTCGGGCGCTCGATGCAACAGCGCCGCCCCCGCGGCCCGGCCATGCGGTATCGTATGGGCGAGTGAGCAACGCTTTTCACCGCTACATCGGCATTGCTTATTCCGGGGCCCAGACGCCGACGTCGAGCCTTAACGGTTTGCGACTCTATATGGCGGATCGGGAGAGATCACCGTGCGAGATCGGCCCACCTCCCGGTCCGCGGAAATACTGGACGCGCCGCGGACTAGCAGAATGGCTCGAGGAGAGGCTCCGGGAAGAGGCGCCAACCCTGGTTGGTATCGACCACGGTTTCTCATTTCCGTTACAGTACTTTGCCGGGCATGAGCTACGGGTCGATTGGACAACCTTTCTAGAAGATTTTCACCGCCACTGGCCAACGGATCAGGACTACGTTTAC
>VBHQ01000085.1 GCA_005880395.1 Chloroflexota bacterium | reverse complement strand
GTCTATGGAGCCGATATCGCCGGAGTGGAACCAGCCGTCATGAATCGCCAGCGCGGTGTCCGCTGGGCGGCCCCAGTAACCGAGCATCACCCCGGGCCCTTTGATCGCGATCTCACCGAGGGATCCGGTCGAAACTTCCTTATCAGAATCATCGACGATGCGAATTTCGAAGTTCTCGACCGGAGTGCCGACGCTGCCGAATTTATGCCGAAAGTCGTGGTTATAGGCAGCAAACGGTGACGTTTCCGTGAGGCCATAGCCCTCGTAAATCGGCCGGCCAAAGCGCTCGGTCCACCGGCGACTGATTTCCTGAGGCATGGTCGCCGCCGCCGAGAACCAGTAGCGGATCGACACAAGCTGATCCAGCTTGAGCTCGAGGTTGAGCAGCGAAACATAGATCGAGGGCACGCCGAAGAACATGCTGACCTGATCGCTGGCGATCGAGCCGAGCACGGCGTCGGGGACAAAGCGCCGATGGAGGACCAGCGTGCTGCCGGCGAGAAAGCAGGCGTTCATCACGAAGTTCTGCCCAAAGACGTGAAACAACGGCAGGAAGAGGACCAGGCGATCTTCCGGCCGGTAACCCGCGTGATGCACGACCGACCAGGTATTGGAGACCACGTTGCCGTGGCTTAAGGTCGCGCCCTTCGGAAACCCGGTCGTTCCCGAGGTGTAGAGCAGCAATGCGGGGTCGGTTGCCTCCATCTCGGCGACACGGGCCTGGGCAGATCCTTTCGCAACCAGGTCGGCGAGGGATCGATCGACCGTGATCACGCGCTCGAGCGCGGAACACTCGATTCGCTCGAGCTGGGCGGCCAGATCGCTGGTCGTGAACAGCAGCCGGCTGCCCGAGTCATTGAGGATGAAGTCGACCTCGTCCTGCTTGAAGATCGCGTTGATCGATACCGCGATCGCCCCTACCTTGAGGATGCCGTAATACACGATGGCGAACTCCGGAATGTTCGGGAGATAGATGGCGACGCGATCACCGCGATGGATACCCAGCCCGGTGAGCGCATTGGCGACCCGATTACTCGTCTCGTCAAGCTCGCGATAGGTGAGCGTTCGGCCTTCGAACAGGATCGCCGCGCGGTCGGTGAAGAAGAGCCGGCCGTGTCGAAGATTGTGCGCGACGTTCATCTACGCCGGACGGAGATTCTCGCGCTGCGCCGGCCCGGCAACCAGGCCTTCAAGATGCTCGCGTTCAACAGCGGCTTCGGCCGCGTCCGAAAATGCCTGCAAGGCCTGCGCCGATTCCCAGCGCGAGATCGCGACCAGGTCCTCACGGTCCCGATCCGACTCACACGCCTGGGCACCGAAGCAACCCTTCGAGCCTGCGGCCCGTTCCGCCATCCGCTTCATCTCGGACATCAGTTCCTGTCGCTTGCCGGCCGCTGGCCGGTACCGCGAAACGTTGATGACCATCGCATGCTCTGCCATCGCACTCATCCTCCTGGCCTTTTGAAAGGTAGCGTAACCTGCCAATGTGGTGGAACTGCAGACGCCGCTCACTCGCCAGCTCGGGATCGAGGTTCCGATCTTCAGCGCCGGGATTGGCTCCGCCGCAGGCCCCGAACTGGTCGCGGCCGTGTCGAACGCCGGCGGGTTCGGTGTTCTCGGTGCCAGTGCCTACAATGCGGCGTCGATTGGCGGTTTGATCGCACGGACGCGTGCACTGACCGACAGGCCGTTTGGCGTCAACATCATCATCGACGACCGGGACCTGCCAGGGCAGGAGATCGCCGAGCTCCGTGATCAGGTCAGCGCCGCGATTCGCGAGCGTCCGGCCGCGCTGGTCCTCTTCTGGGGCGACCCCAGGCCCTATGTCGCCGAGGCGCATGACAATGGGGTCAAGCTGTTCATTCAGGTGGGTTCTGTCGAGGAGGCCGAGACGGCGGTCGCGGCTGGAGTCGATGCCGTGATCGCGCAAGGCATCGAGGCGGGCGGTCACGTCCGAGGCACAACCCCGATCTGGACGCTGCTTCCGGCCACTGTGGCAGCTGTCACGCCGCGGCCGGTGCTTGCCTCAGGTGGGATCGGCGACGGCGCAGGCATTGCGCGTGCCCTGCAGCTCGGGGCGCAGGCAGTATCGCTCGGCACCCGTTTCGTCGCGAGCGATGAGGCGTTCGTCCACCCGGCCTACAAGCGGCGCATCGTTGACGGCAAGGCGGACGACACCATCCTGAACGAGCTCTACGACGTGTGGTGGCCGAATGCGCCACATCGGACGCTGCGCAACAAGACCTCTGGCGAATGGGAGGCCGCCGGGCGGCCCACTCCGGGGCAGCGTCCTGGCGAAGGAACACCGATTGGGAAGCGGCGGCTGGCAACTGGCGACATCAGCGACTGGCCGCGCTACGCGATCGGCGTGGCGACGCCCGACTTCGATGGTGACGTCGAATATGCGCCACTGTGGGCCGGCGAATCATGCAGCGTCGTCAACGACATCAGGCCGGCCGGCGAGCTTGTGCGGGATCTCGCGCGAGACGCCGCCAACGTACTGGCGTCCGTCACGGCCTGAAAGCCCTGAAGGCGCCGGATTTACCATAGAGCCTTGGGAAGATCATGAGTACGCTCGAAAACCGACCGAACACCGCCCTTGTCGTCATCGATGTGCAGAACGGCGTCGTCCAGGGCGCCCATGAGCGCGACGCGGTGGTCGCGAAAATCGGTAGCCTGGTCGAGAAGGCGCGGCGCGAACGAGTTCCCGTTGTCTGGGTCCAGCATTCCGATAAAGGGCTTGCCCGGGGAACCGACGATTGGCGGATCGTCCCGGAGCTAACTCCGGCCGACGCGGAGCCGCTGGTCGAGAAGAATTACGGCGACTCCTTCGAGGCCACCACGCTCGAGACCGTGCTGTCGGGCCTCGCCGTCGGGCGACTCGTCGTCGTCGGCGCCCAGACCGATGCGTGCGTTCGCTCGACGCTCCACGGCGCGTTCGTGAGAGGGTATGACGCGACCCTGGTCAGCGACGCCCATACGACGGAGGACCAGACGGCATGGGGGGCGCCGCCGCCCGACAAGGTGATCGCGCACACGAACCTGTACTGGACCTACCAGACAGCGCCGGGGCGGAGGGCGGGCACGGTCGAGACCAAAGACGTCGACTTCGGCGGCTCTCCCAGCTAGACACCCAAATAGGCCTTGCGGACCGCGGGATCACGGCGCAGGTCCTGCGCGCGCCCGCTCATCGCAACCCGGCCGTCTTCCAGCACGTAGCCTCGATCGGCGATCTCGAGCGCGAGCGTGACATCCTGCTCCACCAGCAACACGGCGGTGCCATCCTGGTTGATTTCCTTGACGATCTCCATAACTCGATCGACGATCTTGGGAGCCAGCCCAAGCGACGGCTCGTCGATCATCAAGAGCTTGGGCCGCGCCATCAAGCCGCGACCGATTGCCACCATCTGTTGCTCACCGCCGGATAGTGTGCCCGCGTCGCGGGCCATCTTGTCGGCCAGTGCGGGGAAGTATCGAAGGATGCGCTGCAGATCTTGCCGCACGCCCGAGTCATGCCGGCGGTACCCTCCGAGCAGCAGATTGCGTTCCACGCTCATGGTGCCAAACAGCCGGCGGCCCTGGGGGACATGCGCCAGGCCGCTGGCGACGATCCGCTCGGGCCGCAGGCCAACGAGCCGCCGACCGTCGAAGCGAATGTCGCCGTCGAAAATCTGGACCAGTCCGGAAAGCGCGCCGAGCAACGTTGACTTGCCAGCGCCATTGGCGCCGATCAGCGCCATCAGCTCGCCCGGCTGAACGTCGAGACTCACCTCGAAGAGCACCGGCGTACTGCCAAATCCAGCGGTGAGACCGGTGACTTCGAGCAGAGCGGTCATGTCAAGGCCCATCATGACCCTCCCCCGGACGGGGAGGGGATTCATGATCCTTTGCGTATCGCTCACCGAGGTAGGCCTCGATCACGCGCCGATCCTTGAGGACCTCTTCCGGTGGCCCTTCGGCGAGCGTGCGACCGAAGTTCAAGACGATCGCCCTGCTACAAACGCCGATGATGACCTTCATGACATGCTCGATCAGGACGATGGTGACGCCGTTTTCGCGGATGCGGCGGACCATGCTGAGCGCCTGCTCGACCTCGACGTGGTTGAGACCGGCCATCACCTCATCGAGGAGGAGCAGCTGGGGCCGCATCGCCAGGGCCCGCGCGAGCTCCAACCGTTTGCGGTCGGGAACGGTCAGACGGAGCACCGGGTACTCGCGCTTTTCTACCAGGCCAACCAGCTCCAGCACCTCGTCGGCGGCCTTCATCGCCGCCGCTGGTTGTAAGCGGCTGTGCGGCCGGCCAAAGAGGACGCCCATCGCCGTGTTCTCGCGCACCGTCATCGAGGGAAACGGCCGAACGATCTGAAACGTCCGGCCGATGCCAAGATGCGCCCGCCGGTAGGGAGCGACATCCTTGATCGATTGCTCCTTCCAGCTGATGTCGCCGGCGTCGAGTCGCGCGACGCCGCTGATGCAGTTGAGCAGCGTGGTCTTGCCCGCGCCGTTGGGCCCGATGATGCCAAGGATCTCGCCGGGCTCGACGGCAAAGCTCACTCCGGAGAGCGCGTTGACCCCGCCGAAGCGCTTGCTGACCTCTCGCAGTGCCAGCAGGCTCATGCGCTGGTCTCTCGAAGCGTCTGTCGCAGATAGCCAAGCGAGAGCCGGCTGCGTCCGCCGAAGAAGTCGATCACGCCCCTCGGGATGAAGATCACGCATCCCATCAACAGGAGCCCGAGCCCGATCTGTGAATAGACCGCGTTGGTCCCTCCGCCCGCGAGCGTCTGAATGATGAGCTCGAGGACGACGGCGCCCGCCACCGGGCCAAGCACGGTGCCGGTGCCACCGATGACCGCCATCAAGATCATCTGGACGTTGGCCGAGATGGGGAAGACGTTCTCCTGGTTGACGAAGCTGTTCCACTGGGCGAAGATGCCGCCGGCCAGTCCGGTAAGGGCGGCGGCAAGGCAGAACGCCGCGACCTTATAGAAGGTGGTGTTGACGCCGATGACGGCCGCCGCCTCCTCGTTTTCGCGGATCGCCAGCAAACCGTAGCCAAAGCGGCTGCGGAGGATCACCCAGGTCACGATCACCGCCAGCAGCGCCGCGCCGAGCATCAGGTAGAAAAACAGGAGGTCCGAGCGCACGATCGGCAAAAAGAGGCCGGTGGAGGCGCCCAGTGAAGGGACATTGTTGACGACTTCTCCCACGGCAACCCCGACGCCCAGGGTGGCGACCGCGAAATAGTGGCCGCGCAAGCGCAGCAGGGCGACGCCCATCAGCAGCCCGAAGAGACCGGCAATGATCGGCGCCGCGATCAGCGCCGCCACGAATGGCCAGCGTTGATTGCTGACCAGCACCCCGACGGCGTAGGCGCCGAGGCCGAAGAACGCGATGTTGCCGAAGCTGGCGTAGCCGGTCAAGCCGCCGATGATGTTCCAGCCCGCGGCCATCACGACGAACATCGCGACGGTCGTGGCGATGCGAAACCAGAGCTTGTCGGTCAGCAGCGGGAGCCCGGCTTGCTGCGCGGGATCGAGCGAGGTCAGCGGGCCGAGGATGACATACAGCAATCCGAGGGCGGCGACGGCGATCACGGCGCGGCGGACCCAGCGGGGAAGCCGCTGTTCGCGCGCGATCATGCCAGGCGGCCGAGCAGGCCTCGAGGACGAACGATGAGGACCAGCACGAGAACGACGAAGGCGATCGCGTTGGCGTAACCGGATCCCAATCCCGGCGCGCTCTGTCCCAGGACCTCGATCAATCCGAAGGCCAGCCCGCCGACGATGGTGGCGCTGACCCGGCCCAGGCCGCCAAGGATGACCACCGCAAACGATTGCAGCGTGTAGGGATCGCCGGCCGTGGGCGTGATCGATTGGAAGGTGCTGATGATGCCGCCGGCCACGCCGGCAAAGGCGGCCCCGATCGCGAAGGTCAAGGCATACAGGTGTCGCAGGTCGATGCCCACGAGCTGGGCCGCGTCGCGGTCGGCGCCCACGGCAAGGATGCCGGCGCCGATTCGCGTGCGATTGAGGATCAGCCAGAGGATGCCGGCGAGCACGAGTGCGACCAACAGCCCGCCAAGCCGGATATAGGGGATGACGACGCTGCCGAGGTGGAGGCCGGCGCCCGAATAGGTCGTGGTCACCGACCGAAAGTCGGCGGTGAAGAGCAGCAGCAGCAGGCTGACGATCACCAGGTTGATGCCGAACGTCAGCAGGAAGGTGAAGAGGAGCGGCGCCCGGATCACCCGGTTGACAAAAAGGGTCCAGGTGATGTACGAGCCGACCATGATGAGCGCCCCATGGGCCAGGTTGACGATATTGAGAACGCCCCAGACCAGACTGAAGCCGAGGGCGACCGCCACATAGATGCCGCCCAGCAGCAGGCCGAGGATGACCTGCTGGGTGAATTGGCTCACGAGCGACTCAGCCGGCCAGGGGTGGCGTCGCTAGCGTGTGCTCCAGGCGGGCGTCGGATATAACGGCTTGCCGTTGGCGACGGCCGCCGGATAGACGGTGTAATGGACGCCATTCTGGATCTGCTCGACCACCATCGGCTTGTAAATATTTATGCCGCGGTTGTCGAACTTGATCTGGCCGAAGAAGGTCATGACGTTGAGACCCGCCAGGGCATCGCGCACCTTGCCCGGATCCAGCGATCCCGCATTCTCGATCGCCTTCTCGAAGGCGAGGCAGGCCGCGGTCGACTCGGCGACGTGGTAGTCGGGCGGCGCGCTGGCCCCAAATTTCTGCTGATACGCCTTGACGTAGTCGCTCACCGATAGATAAAACGACGGCTGGTATTTGACCTGCGGCGTCCACTGGGAGCCGTCATACACGTAGTTGGCGTCCGGCCCAAGCGCGCTGATGAAGTCCGGGGTGGACGGTCCGACCGAGTAGGCGAAGATCTTCGCGTTCACGCCCAGTTGCTTGGCCGCCTTGTTGATCGCGATCGCCTCAGCCAGGTGCCCGGAGTTCATCACGATGTCGGGATTCATCGCCTTCGCCTGGCTGAGCAGGCCGCTGACATCCGGCGCTGCCGCCGGGTACTGCTTGCTGAAGACGACCTGGATGCCTTTGGTAGGGGCGTATTCTTCCACCGCTTTCGCCACCTCGACCGAGAAGTTATCGTTGGCGGTCAGCATCGCCAGGGTGGCGGGCTTGGGGCTCAGCGTCGCGGCCATGTCGAGGACGCCCGTAAGGTACTTGTTCGCGGGAGAGAGGACGCCGAAGGTGTACTTGTAACCCTTGTTGAAGATCGCCTGCGCCGCGCCGTTGCCCTCGACCATCGGGATGCCGTCTTTCTCGGCGACGATCGCGTCGGTTGCGGTGGCGGCGCTGCCATAGGGACCGAGGATGAACTGCGCCTTTTCGTCGGTGATCAGCTTCTGGACCAGCGTAGCCGACAGGTTCGCCTCGCTCTGATCATCCTCGTACTTGATCTGCACCGGATGCTTGACGTTGTTGACGACGATGCCGCCGCGCTGGTTGATCCAATCGAGCCACATGTCGTAGCCCTGCTTGGTCAACCCGCCCTCTTTGGACTGGGCGCCGGTCAGCGAGACCGCCGCGCCAAAGACGATCGGTGCGCCGGTGCTGGGCGAGGTTCCCGCATTATTCGAAGTTCCACAGGCGGTCAGTAGCAGCGCGGCCGCCCCAACGATCAGTGCGAATCTCTCCCGTCGCACGACTTCTTTACTGTACAGGCGCTCAACGACCGGGGGCAAGGACCGTCAAGCCGTTGGCGGCTGCCGCCTCGGCCAAGCGGTTGTCGTAGGTGACGAGAGCCTCGAGCTCACCAATCGACAGCGCAGTCGCTAAATGAATGGCATCCAGTGAGCGAAGCGAAAAGGGTTGGATGGCCTCGGCCAGGCCAACTACTTGCTGGTCGAGTGCCAGAAGGGTGATGCGGCTTAGGACGGTTCGAGCCCGATCCCGAAGTTGGTCGCCGTGGCTCGAGTTCCCGCGCCGGGCCATGCCGGCGGTAGCCCGGTAGACCGCTCGAAAGAGTTCGATCTGCGAAATCAGGCTTGTGACCACATCGCCCCATCGATTGATGGCAGTGTGCAACTGGGAGGATTCGGCTTCATCGACGGCAAGTTTCACCAGGGCTGGATGCAATCAGGCGGTCAATCGCCGAATCCGCCTGTGGCCTCGGGACGAGCAGTGCAATCGGGCGGCCACGCTCCACGACCTCGAGCGTTTCCCCCGACTTGACTCGCTTCAGCAGGCTGCTGATGTTCTGCCGGATCTCTCGAATGCTCGCCTGCTGGGGCGTCTTGCGAGCGTTTCGAATCGTCCTTGCGGGACGACCGTGCTTTGCGTCCGATCGCCGCACCAAACGCCGCGCCTCCGCGTAGGAGATCCGCAACTCCTTCTCGATATCAGCGGCAGTCCAGCCGCGCCGGCGCAGCTCTGCGGCTCGTGACTCGAGCTGACTATCGTTGCTAGCAGGCTGTGGCGTCTTTTGTAGCACTTTGGTTGCAATTGTAGCACTTTGGCTCCAACGAATTCGCAGCCATGCCGTCGCCAGGTTGGTTCAGTGTGGAGACGGCGCCGGTCGCCGAGGAGCGCTCTCACGCGAATGGACGAGTACGCTCCGCTCGAACTCGATGACGACCGTCCCATCCTGCTTGAAGCCGACGGTGCGAACCCGAACGACACCCTGTCCCGGCCGGGACTTTGAGGGACGAGCCTCCAATACTTCCGATTGAGCGTAGATCGTGTCGCCCGCGAAGACCGGTGCCGGCAGCGTGACCTTGTCCCAGCCGAGGTTCGCGACGATGTGCCGGCTGATATCCGGCACGCTGAGTCCGGTGACGAGGGCGAGCGTGAGCGCACTGTTCATCAGTGGCTTCCCGAACTCGGTGTGCGCAGCGTAGTCGGCATTGAAATGAATCTCGTTCGTGTTGCAGGTCAGCAGCGTGAACCACGTGTTGTCAGTCTCAGTCAGGGTCCGTCCCATCCCGTGGCGGTACACGTCGCCAACCTTGAAGTCCTCGAAGTAGCGTCCAGGGTCGCCGTCTTTCATGCCGTCCCTCCATAAGAGCGTGGCAGCCCGAGCACGTGCTCGGCTACATACGCGGTGACCAGGTTGTTTGTGACCGGCGCCACCAGGTAGAGTCGTGCCTCGCGAAATTTGCGTTCGATGCCGACCTCGACCGCCATGCCGCTGCCGCCGTGCGTCGTCATCGCGACCTCGGCCGCCTCCCAAGCGGCTTCCGACGCCAGCAGCTTCGCCATGTTGGCATGCGGCCCGCTTGGCTCACCGGCGTCGAAGCGGGTCGCGGCTTGCCAGCGCACGAGTGACGCCGCCTCGGCGTGCATATGGGCGCGGGCGATGGGAAACTGCACGCCCTGGTTTGCGCCGATCGGCCGTCCAAACACTACCCGCTCGTTGGCATAGGCCACCGACTTCTCGATGAACCAGCGCGCGTCGCCGATGCTCTCCGAAGCGATGAGGATGCGTTCTGCGTTCAACCCGTCGGGCAGGTGGCGAAAGCCCGCCCCTTCCTCGCCGATGAGCGCATCCGCTGGCAACCGGAGGTCCTTGATAAAGAGTGCGTTGGTCTCGTGATTGACCATGGTCTCGATCGGCCGGACCTCGACCGATGATCCAGCCTGCTTGAGCTCAACGAGAAACAGGCTCATGCCGTCGGTCCGTTTGGGAACGTCTTCGATGTGGCGGGTGCGCGCCAGGAGCAGGAGCAGGTCGGAGTGCTGCAGCCG
>VBHQ01000131.1 GCA_005880395.1 Chloroflexota bacterium | reverse complement strand
GGAGGCGATCGACGCCCTCCACCGGCGAATAACGATCCTGGTGATCACCCACCGGCTCGCGCTGGTCCAACACGCCGATCTCATCCATGTGATCGATGACGGGCGCCTGGTCGAGTCCGGGGACTGGCATTCGCTCACCGCCGTGGGGAGCGGCCGCCTGCTGACGCTCTGGCAGGCCGCGGGACGGCCCTGATGCTTCCCCATGCTTTACGCCTTGTTAACGCCAAGGTATACTCCGTGAACACCGCAGTTCGCGCGTAGGGGAAGGGGTTGGCTAAACAGTTGATTGTTTCTGCGCCGTTGGAGGCGCAGCTCGGTGGGGCATCGACCGACGCCGTCATCAGCCGGCGGTCGCCATACAGTGCGGTCAAGCCGGGGCTGGACTGGATCGTCGGAGTTCTTTTGCTACTGCTGGCGCTTCCGCTAATGATGCTGATTGCCGCGGCCATCCGGCTCGACACACCCGGCCCGGCCCTCTTCAGGCAGCAGCGGATCGGCCGCGGCGGCGAACCTTTCACGATCTATAAGTTTCGGACGATGGTGGTGGGCGCGCCAGCATACGCCTCCAAAATTCCCTGTTCCGATCCGCGCGTCACGCGCGTCGGTCGCTGGCTGCGCCTGGCGGGCCTCGACGAACTGCCCCAGCTCCTCAACGTCCTGAAAGGTGAGATGTCCCTGATCGGACCGCGGCCCGAGATGGCATTTATCGTCGACGCGTACGACAGCTGGCAGCGGCGCCGGCTGAGCCTGCGGCCGGGGATTACGGGCTGGTGGCAAATTCATCATCGAAACGAGGTTCCGATGCATCTCAACCTCGAATTCGACCTCTATTACCTGGAGCACTTTTCCTTCTGGCTCGATGTGCGGATCGTCGGCGCCACGATCGGGCTCATGGCGGGAGGGTTATTCCGGACCGGCTGATCGGCGGCAGGCTGGTCAACCGTCCAAGCTGGCTACGGAGCGGGTTATGGCCGATCGCGGATCAGGGACTGGTCTCGGCCTCCAACTTCGTCACACTCGTCGTCCTGGCGCGAACGGTCGCGCCCGCGGTCTTCGGGCAGTTTGCCTTGATCTACACGGCGATGCTCTTCGCCGGGCTGGTCCAGTTTGCCCTGATCACCCAGCCCCACAATATCCTCGCCTCCACGCGGCACGGGTCGTCGTATCTCAGCTATACCGGCGCGTCGATGGGTGGTCAGCTGCTCTTCGCGGGCAGTGTGGGCGCGGCGTGGCTGCTGGCTTCCGGGATGGCGACCTTCGTTCACGGCCAGCTCGGCGTCCTTTTGCTGCTGGCCGCGCCCACCGCGGTTGCCTGGCAGATCCAGGAATACTTCCGCCGCGTGCTGTATACGGAGGAGCGGTTTGGCCTGGTGCTCGCCACCGACCTGATCAGCTACGGCGGCCAGGCGGCGATGATCGTCACGCTGGCGGTCGCCCAGGCGCTGAGCGCCTTCACGGCCCTGGCGGCGATCGCCGTCTCCAGCGGCCTGGCGTCCCTGCTGGCTGCCTGGTGGTTGCGGCCCAGCCTGCGCATGGGCATTTCGTTCCGATCGCTGGGGGAAACCTGGGGCTTCGGCCGCTGGCTGCTGACCGTCCCCATCTACTGGATGTCGACCCAGTTCTACCTGTACGTGGCCGCCGCCGTCCTTGGCCTGCCGGTGGCCGGCGCGCTCAAGGCAGCCCAGGTGCTGATGGGACCGCTCAACCTGCTGCTTGCCCCATTCGAGAGCGCGGTCCCCATCCGGTTGGCGCGCAGCCTGGCCGCCGAGGGGGATTCCCACATGAACCGGCTCGTCTTGCGGACCATGCGGCTGACCGCGCCGCCGGTCGCGGCGTACTGTCTCGCCGCCGCGGTGTTCGCCCGCCCGCTGCTGCACCTCTTCTACGGGGATCGGTATGTCCGGTACGACTACGTGCTCCGATTTTTGGCGGCCTTCTATTTCTTCCATTTTGTCGGCGCCGTCCTCTCCGCCGGTCTGCGCGCCAGGCGGCAGACGAAGGAGGTCTTCCTCGGCTATTTCTATGCCAGCCTGGTCGCGCTGGCCTGCACGGTATTGATCCCGATCATCCGCACGCCGGCTGCCGTTGCCGGGATCATCCTTGCCTCGGCGACCCTGACCGCGTTGCTGTGGCGTGCTTACTCGCTGCCGCGGGCGACACGAGCTGCGCCAGCACCTGCTCGTACTGGTCCGTGACCGTCTGCCAGGAGTAGCGACGCGCTCGTGCCCGGCTGCGGTCGCGAGCCGCCTGCAGCGCCGGACGTTCGATGCCGAGCTCGCGCAGCCGGCCGGCCAGCTCGTCGGGCTGATGGAAATAGGCCGCGGCGTCGCCGGCCACTTCCTGATTACTTTCCGTCCACCGCGCAATCACATAGTTTCCATGGGCCAGCTGCTCGACCAGCACCGGATGCGTTCCGCCGACGCTCGCGCCGAAGACGAACGCGAGCGCGTGGGCACTCAGTTCCTGGTAGGCGGCGCCGAACTGATAGCCCGTGAAGACGACACCAGGCGGGGCCAGCTTACGGAGCCGGCGCTTATAGGACGCGGCGTAGGGCGCATCCCCCACGATGACCAGCGGAGTCGTCAGCCGGGCCCGGGCGTAGCCGGCGATCAGGTCATGAAAGCCGTTCTCCGGGACAAGGCGGCCGACCGCAAGCAGGTAGCTCCCCGGCCGAAGGCCGAACCGCTCGAGCGCGCGGGTGCCCGCCTGCGGATCGATTTCGGCCCCGTATGGAATCTGCGCCGGCTCGATGCCGTGCACCGCCCGATAGTGGTGAGCCACCACCGCAGAGTCGGCGATGACGACATCGGCGCCGCGCGCCGCAAGCCGCTCCGACCATTTGAGAAAGCGTCGCCCGGCGATCCCCCACTTCGGGCGCGCCCAGTCCGCGCCGTCGACGTTGAGCGCAACCGGGATGCCGAGCGCCCGCAGCGGGCGGCAGGCGAATGCGTTGCCGACGCCAAACACGAGAGCCGCGTCGGGACGGTCGATCGCCAGTGCGCGGAGGGAGGAGCAGATGGTATGGGTGAGCGTTTCCAGTCCCTTGGAGCGGATGCAGGGCGCCAGCACGCGTCGCATGCCGAGGTAGGTGGGGCCTGCTGTCGCGGTGCGACCGCGCCGGCAATAGATGATGACGGTGTGGCCCGCGCCGGCCAGCCGCTTGCCGACTTGCTCGGCGCAGGTTTCGAAGCCGCTGTAGGCGGCCGGGACCCCGCGGGTGCCGAGCACCGCGATCTTCACGCGGCGGCTCGCCGACCCTCGCGGGCGACTTGGTCGTAGATCGCCTGCGTCTGGCGGGCGGTCCGCTCCCACGAATAGCCGGCTGCCTGGCGAATTCCGCGTACGCGCAGGTCCCGAGCCAGGTCGGGCCGCTGCAGCACCGCGCGCATCGCCTGGGCAATGCTCGCGACCGATGTCGGGTCCACCAGCAACGCCGCGTCGCCGGCGACCTCCGGAATCGCAGTCGCGTTGCTGGCGATGACCGGACAGCCGCAGGCCATGGCCTCCATCACGGGGAGGCCGAAGCCCTCATACAGCGATGGATAGACCAAGGCCTGCGCCCGGTTGTAGAGAACGTTGAGAACCTGGTCGGTGACGTAGCCGGTGAAGGCCACTCGTCCAGACAGGCCGCAAGCCTCAACGGCCGAGCGAAGCTCGGCCGCGTGAAAACCGGGCTTGCCGGAAAGGACGAGCGTGCCATCGAAGGCGTTCTGCCTGACCAGCACGGCGAACGCCTCGACGAGCCGACGCAGGTTCTTGCGCGGCTCAAGGGTGCCGACCGCGAGGATGAACGGCTCGCGGACCCCCGGCGGCAGGCGATCCGGGCGGAGGCCCTCAACGGCGTGAAAGGTGCTCGAAGGTGCAAGGTGGATGGTTGTGACCCGCTCGGGTGGGAGCCGGTAATAGTGGATGAGATCGCGACGCGTCCACTCAGAGATGGCGATCACCGCGGCCGCGCGTCGCACCGACGCTCCCACGAGCAATCGGAGCAGGACGCGGGTTCGCGGCGAATGGAGCTCTGGCGACGCGAGGTAGGACAGGTCGTGGACCGTGATCACCGTCGGACAGGGCGCCCACGGTGGACCGACGTAGCTCATATGCAGGACATCGGCTCCCCGACGTAGCGCGGCCATCGGGATCCCAATCGGGATGCGAACGGCCGAGGTACCCGGTCGGATCGCGATTGCCTCAAAGCCGGATGGTAGCGGTACCAGCCGGACGAGCTCCTGGGGGTGAGGCGTAAGCACGTCATAGCGCTGCCGAGGGTCCGCGGTGACGGTCAGCGCTCGCAGCAGGTTGAGCGTGTAGGCCTCGTTCCCCGTATCCCGCTGACCGATGGTATGGGCATCGAACGCCACTCTCACGATGCGGTCCGCGCGGGTGCCTCGAGCGGCGGAGCCACGGCGGCCATGACGAGCCCGAGCAGGATCCACGGCCACATCACCTGGAACGGTTCCGTGGCCTGGGCCGCCGCCCAGAGCACCACGACGGCCGGAAGCAGGATCGCGGCCCGCCTGGCGACATCGGGCGGCGCTCCACGAATCGCCCGAAGCAACCTCAGGAACAGCGCCACGACGAAGATGACAAAGAGCGCCAGCCCGACGATGCCGGAGTCGTGCAGGACGCGAATGAAGATGTTGGAGAGCCAGGCCGAATGGCCCGTGGTGTCGGTGTACAGCTGGCCGAAGCTTCCCGATCCGCGGCCGAGAATCGGTGAATGGCGCCAGTCCGTGAGCGCCAGACCGGCCTGGATGATGCGTTGGTGCACGGTCGGATCGTTGACCAGCTTCGACGGATTCGTCAGGCTCAGCATGCGCCGCAGGAAGGGTTCTTGTTTGGCCTTCGGATCGAAGGTGAGAGGAATCGGCTCGCGGGTGGCTCCGGGGACCGCCGAGCTGTCGACGCGACCGATCTTGGGGCCGGTCGCCGATTCGATCTTCGGCTTGGCGGTTGGTTGATGCGCGAGGGTAAATCCTGCGAGCGACCAGAACGCGATGCTGAGCAGCAGTCCCGTCCCCGCCAGCGCGGCGACTCGAAACGGGCCACCCTCAACGGGGCCCATCCCGCGATGCCGCAGGAACCACCAGCCGGCAAGCACGACGGCGAGGCCGGCGACCGTGCCGATCCAGGCCATGCGTGCCAGGCTCACCTCGAGCGCCAGGAGAGCGATCAGCGGCAAGGCCAGCGACCACCAGCGAAAGCGGGAACGCGGCGTGCTCAGCAGCTGGCCGACGAGGATGATCAGCAGGCAGCCGGAAAACGAGCCCAGGATGTCGGCTTCCCAGAGCGTTGCGTAGGCACTGGGGGCGCGGGTGTCGGGATTGAGCGCGACGCCCACCGGGAAACCGAGCGGGTAGAGCAGGTAGCTCACCACGCCAAAGAGGCAGACGACGACGCCGAACCCGATGAACAGGAGGAGCAGCTTGTCCACCTGCCGGCCGACCAACAGGCGGACCAGGTAGAAAGCTGAGGCCGCCACCGCGAGGCCGAGCCAGACCCTGAGCGAGTTGCCGCGATGCGGGGCGAGCAGCACGCTGCTCACCGCCGACACGAGCAGAACGCCGGCGAGCGCGAGTTCCCCCCTTGTCCACCGTAGCGGGCGGCCCGACCGGACAAGGAAGGCGACGGCTCCAAGCAGCAGCGGTACGCCGACCACCCATTCGGGTCGTAGCGCGATCCCGAACAGCGGGGCGTTGAAGTGGTCGATCAGCGCCGCGACCACCAGCATGACGAGCGCGGCCCAGCGAAGCGAAGTAAGGGCCATCAGCGCCGCGAGCGGGAGCAGCAGGCTCAGCGCCATGAGAACCGACTGGCCGAGCAACGCCGAAATCACTGCCGCGGAGCCCCCCAACAGGCCAAGCATCCAGCCAGCCGGCTCGACGGCAATCTGCGGCCCGATCAACGTGGCCGCCCCCGCGCTAACGCTCCCGGACCCTGCGGTCCTCGGCAATACCAACCGCATGGTTGCGGGCCCTTCCCGAGGCTACTCTACTCGATCCGGGAGTCGATTCCAACTGCCAGGCATGGGCAAGAATTGGACGGACCGTGTCCACGCCAGGCACCTGGCGGCCCGCTGGTCACGAAGCTGTGAAGGACCGAACAAACAGTGCAGGCCGATCCGTTGCTCCCGCGTTGTAGCGCCCGTGGGCAAACCTCTATCACGGCGAGAGCTCCTCTTACGGCTGGGACCACTCGCGGCGGGCATGGCACTGGCCGCCCCGGCCGTAAACTTCCTCGGGCCTCGGGCGCGCGCGTTCAGCTGGCCCTCGGCGGCGGTTCGCGCGAGTCGACCGGTGATCGGCGTGAACCGTCTGGGCCCGACACCCGGGGCGACGCTCACCGAAGGCGCCGTCGCCAGCGCCTCTCCAACCGCTGCCGTAGGAGCCACCGGTCATGTCGCCGCGAGCGGTTCGATTCCGGCCGGGCCTGTCGCCACCCTTCCGCCGGCGCCCGTCTCGATCGCCGGTCTGAACGTGAA
>VBHQ01000130.1 GCA_005880395.1 Chloroflexota bacterium | reverse complement strand
ACGCAGCCTCACTCGGTGTTTAACGGTCACGTACGGTCGCCAGCACTCTGAGGAGTGCTGGAGCCACTGACGCGCAGTTTGATCGAAAAGGGGAACGGGGCATGAAAAGGCTTGCTGCCATCTTGGCGACTCTCGGGGTACCTCTGGGGATTGCGCTGGGCGGGTTGTCGGCGAATGCGTTCACGCCACCGGGCCCGTTGGATGTCAATGCCGCCGTGGAAAAGGGCGTTGCCTATCTCGACACCAGGCAGAACACCGACGGCAGCTTTGGCGACAACTATCCCATCGCGGAGACCGCGCTCGCGCTGATCTCCTATGGGGTGCGAGATCAGGGCGATTACACCACCCTCAGCGCGGCCCGGCAGACGAAGGTGAAGAACGCCGTCGCTTGGTTGCTGTCGCAGCAGACCACTAACGCCTCCGACAGCAACGGCGTCTTCGGACCGGCCGACGAGTACCCGACCTATTACACCGGCCTGGCGCTGGCCGCGCTCAGCTTCAGCAAGGGGACCAATGCCGGCGTCACCAACGGGATTACCGCCGGTCGGAGCGCCCTGATCGCGCTCTTCCAGGGGCCAACGCATAAGCCCACTGAAGCGTGCACCACCGTGACCAACTGGCAGTATTGCGGCGGTTACAACTACGACTTTGGAACCGGCCGGTCTGACGAGTCCAATACCGGCTTCGGGCTCACCGGGCTCGAGCTGACCGGCGGTGTTCCTGCCGCGCTCGCCACCCTCGACGTAGGCTGGCAACGCAACGTCCAGGAGATCGCAAGTAATACCCATGCCACCCAGGCCGATGGGGGTGGGAGCTACCAGCCGGGGACCGACTACACGCCATTCGTATCGAATGCGAACGACACCGGATCACTGCTCTTCGGTTATGGCTACGACGGCGTTCCCGCAGCCGACGCCGGCGTGCAGGCCGGGATCAAGTTTGCGAACGATGTCCTCGACGTCTATGAGCTCACCAAAGCGACGCGAGATGGCGTCTATCACGCCGCCACCAACGAAGAGGCCGCCTGCGTTCCCGGGGCGAATGGCTGCCACTGGCAGTTCGAGGGCAGCAGTGAGGGCGGCTATCACTATTCGATGTGGTCCCTCTCCAAGGGCATCGGGGAGTACGTTTCACCCAACCTGGCCGACACGAGCAACTTCTACGCGAAGGTCGCCGATCTGCTGGTCACCCAGCAGAGCGCCGACGGGTCGTGGCCGCAAAACGGCCGCGATGACGCCAGCGTCATCGGTGCCACCGGCTTTTCCATCTTCGCGCTCGGCCTGGCGGCCGTCCCACCGCCGGCGGTGTCGGGCTTCACCGCCAGCTCCTTCCATTCGGGCGGCACCTGCAGCGCGGTGCACCTGAGCTGGACCAATCCCGCGGCGCCCAACTACGGCGGGGTGCAGATCGTTCGCCGCACCGATCGATCGCCGAACAGCCCGAGGCCACCGCGACGACGAACACCACGACCTGCGGGGACGGCGCTGGGGTCGTCGCGCTGCCGGCGACCGGTGGCGGCGTTCCGCTGTGGCCGCTGGGAGCCATGCTGCTGATCAGCGGACTCGGCCTCGTGATGATCAAAAGAATTTCCCTCCCCCGCTGGGGAAGGGTCGGGGTGGGGGCTCGATAGAACCTCCCTCCCGCCGTTGGCCTATTCCCTCCCCCGCATGTGGGGGAGGGTCAGGCGCAGATCGGTTGACCGGCGGTGCCCACGATTCACTCAGCGAGGAGCCAGGGTAAACGTAAGCTGCGTGTCCTGATGGCTCTAGACGGAACCGGCCACCCGTGATATTTTCCCTCCGAGTACTGACAGCGCAGGCAGGGAGGAGCAGGATGTCGTTACGCCGCATGGCAGGGTTGGCATTGGCATTGTCCATGGCTATCGTTCCATATACACTCTGGCCGGTTGGGGCCTCCGCATCCGGGGGAACCCTCTTTGCCATAACCGGACCGGGCCAAAGCGTGCTTTCACGGGTTGACCCGGTCAACGGCACCATCACACCGCTCACGGCCGACCTTGGCGGACCGAATCAGGGCCAGTTGGGTACGATCACCGGGGACCCGGCCACGCATCGGATCTTCGCCGTCAGAACCACGGTCAGTTTTGATAACAACGGCAATTTCCTCGTCACCAACGAGGTCCTTACGATCGACAGCCAGACCGGGCAGGTACTGACTGTCAGCCCGGACATTGGGAAGCCCGTCAGTCAAATTGCCTTTGACTCGATTTCAGGCGTGCTTTACCTCATGTCATTCAATGCCGTCTACCGGCTGAACCCGACAACTGGTGCGACCGCATTAGTTGCCAACCTGGGCGATCTGGGCCCAACGATCATGTCGATGGTCGTCCTGCCAGGCGGCAACACCATGCTGATCAACAGCGAATCAGCCGGCTTTGGGAACTCAGATCAGATCCTGAGCGTCAACACTCAGAACGGAACGGTCACGACAGGTCCGCAGCTCACGCAGTTGGTTCGCATCGTCGCCTACGATGCAAATGCCGGCGCGCTCGTGGGAGCAAGCGAGTGCTGTCCACGCCAGCTTCTTCGGATCGACCCGGTGACAGGGGCAGAAACGCCCGTGGCCGCGTTCAGTAACTCGAATGACCAGGGGCTCCAGTTTGCGATGGCGGTGGATCCTTCGAGCAACACGGTCTTCATGGATCTCCAGACCTTTACCGGGTTCACCTCAACCGAGAGCCAGATCGTAACCGTAAATGATCAGTCCGGGGCGACCGGCGTCAGCCCCCTGATTAATGACATCGTTTGGTCTGAGTACTTCGAGCCGGTTGTGATGACGGCTGAGAGCATCAAGAGCGACGTGCGCCAGGCACTGGCGAGTGGCGGCATCACCCAGGCTGGCGTCGCGGAGTCCTTGCTCGCCAAGCTGAATGCCGCATCAGCCGCCCGGTCTCGCGGCCAGTGCAGCACGGCGTCAGCCAATTACCGGGCATTCCTCAATGATGTGAAGGCCCAAACGGGAAAGGATATCAGCGCCGGAACGGCGAACACGCTCAGCATCGATGCCCAGTATTTGATGGCGCATTGTCCGTGAACTCCTGACCGGGGTCGTTCGTCTCCTCGGGGCGGGTTAAGGCAGACTGGCAGGTGGGGGCATTTCTGATCGGCGGATTCATCGTGCTCGCGGTGGCGGTCGTCCTGACCTTTACCGCGTGTGCGGCCATCGTCATCAGCGAGCTCTGGAGTACGCCGCCCGTGATTGGGCCGCTAGCCCTCCGTGGTCGACTGGAGCGCTGTTGGCGCTGGCTGGGCTCGGCCTGGTCGCGATCAGGAGGAGGCGCGTTCTAGCCGATCAAGTCGGCGCTTAGAGGAGCGCTGGCCTGGGCGCTGTTCGGTAGTGGCCGTCGGTCAGTCGATCAGCGCTGGTGACCCTTCGCTTTTCCCGGCGGCACCGTCGCGGCGCCCTTTGCGCCATGGCGTAGATCTGCCGGCGCGGCGGAACCGGCCGGCTTCGGGCTCTGCGGCTGCGGGGCGCTTACCGCGGGTCCCGTTCTGGCCGCCGCCGCGGGCGGAAGTCCGCCGTTATGGCCGGTTAGTGGCCCGTTTCCCGCTGGTGCCGCTAACGGCGTTCCCGCTTGCGAGCAAATGGTGCTAAGGATCGTACCGGTGCCAGGGTGGCCGGGATTCGGCCCGTAGCCGGCGTTGGTTCGCACCAGCACGATGGCAACGATGTCGCCGGACATCGTCGGTCCGCTCTTGCTGATCGTGCTCGACACGATCACCGCCATCTCCGACTCGGCGGCGACCGCCTTGGGCGGCGGGGAGCTGTTGCCCGGCCGTGCCGTCCACGTCTGGCCGCACCACGGCGAGGCGTTGCCATTCTCATAGCCCTTGAAACTTGCCGGCGCCAGGCCGGTGCTGAGATGGTCGTTCTTCCACCACTGGGCGCCCCACCAGTAGACACCGGCGCCCTGGATGTTCTCGAGGTCGCCGATGACGAAGGCGCCGCCACCGGGCGCAAAGTTTACGGTCCAACTGGCCGTCACGCTGTTCGAGGCGATGCTCCCGACGAGGTTGGTAATGGTGGCCCCGAGTGTGTCGGTGCCGACCTGCGAGCTCGAGTACGTAAAGGACGTCTGGCCATTCGCATCAGTCACGCCCGAGTGCGTCATGCCCGCGTTCGGGCCGGACGCGATCGAGAAGTCGACCTGGACGTTTGACAGCGGCTGGCCGCAGCTGTTCGTGAAGCTTGCGGTTACAGTCGCGGTCGACAGCACCGGATGGGACTGCTCTGGTGGCGCGAGGGTTAGCAAGGCGCCCTTGCAGGGTGCGTGGCCGATGGTGGTCCACTGGGTCGACTCGTTCCCGCTGCAGGCTCCGCCATCCAACCCGCCGGTGTTGAGCACCTGTCCCGAATCGATGTAGGTCGTGGTGGTCCCGTTGACGGTGACATCGACCGCTGGCACGATGCCATTGGGGACGCAGCTGGGCAGCAGGTCGACGTCGGAGCTATCGAGTTGGGCCGGTCCCAGGCAACCCTCGGCGGCGATGATCGCGGTTTGCGTCACGATCAATTCGGACCCCGCCGGCAGTGGCGTCGATGGCCAGCCGCTGAAGGTACAGCTCCCCACGTGCACCGCGACCGCATTAACGGTCACCGGCGAGCCGGTAGAGTTGACAATGCGAACCGCGCCGGCATCGAACTGGCAGGCGGTCGCCGATGGGCAACCCTGGTAGATCGTATTGGGCGACCCTTGCCACGGTGTCGGGAAGTTATCCGGGCTGACGCCGTGTGCGGTATCGGCATAGCCAACGTACACCTCGATACCAGAGGCGGCGGCCGGGCTGGCGGACATCATAAGAGAGCCGCCTGTGACCAATCCCAAGCTGGTCAACGTGACCAGCATCGATCGCCAGGTCGCCATCCCGCGCTGCATCAAGCGAATACCTCCTCGCTCCATTACGGAGTCCCTTACGTGATGCAACGAGCGGCACGCACCGGGCTTGCCGGCGGGCCAACACGGTGTGGAGAACGGGCTGTGCGGGGGCAGTACCGGCGTGATGACGGCCGGCTGGCAAACCTTACGCTACGAGCCTTGGCGAACGCGGCCGTCGCTGATCGTCAGCTGAAGAATCGTGGAGCCGGCCGGCACTGCGTTGCCGCGTCGGTCAGTCAACACCGTCAGGTCCGCGCGCCCGTAGCGATGGAGAATCGCGGCATCCAGGTCATTTCGAAAGACATATGGCCCGGTGTTGCCCGGCGGAATCTGTTGGGCGTACGAGTCCGGCACGCGATGAAACAGCAGGATGGTGCCGCGCGGGGGATCCGGCACGGTGCGGACGGTGCTTTCGATGATCGACCGGACTTCGTCGCCGGCCGCATTCCACAGTTGAGCGCGCGACCATAACATCGGCGGCGCCAGCGCCATCCAGACGGCTACTCCCCCCAGCACCGCGATCGGCCCGAGGCGATGCAGGCCGGCGCCCTCATTGATCAGACGCCAGCACTGTGCGGCGGCCACGCCGAGCAGGATGGCGAGACCGGCGTCCGGAAGATAGAGAAAGCGATCGGATGAATAGGGCCACAGGGTCACGATGAACAGCAGGCTGCTCAGTGCGATCCAGGACAGAGCGAAGAGCACCGCCGGCCACGTGGACCAGGCCCATGGACGCAGCACGACGGCCAGCAGGACGCCGGCCAGCACGATGAGAAGCGCGATGGTGGTTCGGTGGCTGGTGTCCAACGAAATCAGTCGGTTCGGCCGCAGCACCAGGCGGTTGAGGTAATCCATCGCGCCGGTTGCGAGGCAGCGCACACCGCGACATGGCACCGTCTCGTTGTGGAACCGACCACCGGCCACGCCGACGCGGAGCCCCACATAGGCGATGGTCACGATCATCAGCGGCAGCAGGCGACGCACGCACTCGATCCAGGTCCGGCGCCGTTGCCAGTCGACACGGTAGATCGACTCGTAGAGAGCGAGGATCGGCACGACCAGGATTCCCGGCTCACTCGTGAACAGGCCCGCGCTGCCCAGCGCGAACGCCAACCCCCTCCGGTCGCAGGCGTGAGCCAGCGTCGTTCCGAGTAATAGCGCGGTAACCGGCGCGTAGTGATAATCCGCCATCCACCAGATGACCTCATGGAGATGGATGGTCGTGAGGAAGACGTAGGCGGCGACCACGGCCGCCAACCAGCCCCCTGCCAGTCGGCGCACGAGGAGGAGCAGGAGAATCACGCTGGCGATGTGAAACCCGAACGCAACCACGTGGTAAGGCAAGGCGTGGTAGCCGAACAGGTGATACTCGACCCAGAAGAGCAAGTCGCCCAGGGGCCGATAGAAGGTCGCCGCCGACGGCATGAAGGATCCCAGCTGCCGGGACAGCGAGGTGGTTGCGGCCGTGCGCAGAAAGCCGTAGTCGTCCGAAACGAACCCCGCGTTGAGTCCGGGCGCGCAGGCAACTGTGCCAACAACCAAGGCCGCCGTCGCGGCGCCGCGCGGCGAAACTAGATGACGGACCAGGCCCAGCCGGGTGTAGTGACGTACCGGAGCGCGATAGATGAAAAGGCTAACAGGATCACGACACGCTCAGTCACAATTCCTGATGATGAGGGTCAGTCTGAAGTCACTACGATCGCGCTACTGGTGGGCCGGCGCGATGGGCCTCGTGCTTGCAGTCGCGGCCTGGTTGCGTTTTTACCAGCTCGGCTCCCTCAGCCTCTGGCTCGATGAAGGAGCCACCGTCTTGTTCGCGCGGGCGCCGTGGGCGACGGTCCTGGGGTTGCACGGTCCTTACGACAACCATCCGCCGCTCTACTACGCCATGGCAAAGCTGGCGTCCCTGGTGCTCCCGGAAGCGATCGCCGGGCGGTATGTCAGTGCGCTGGCCGGTGTCCTGACGGTTCTCGTGGTCTACTTCATCGTCGCCGCATTGATCAATCGGATCGCCGGGGTTGCCGCCGCGGCGTTGCTCGCCGTCGCGCCCCTGCACGTCTGGTACTCGCGGGAAGCGCGGTTTTATGCGCTCACCATGCTGCTGGTCGCGGTCTCCTATTACCTTCTCTTGCGGGTGGTCGCGAGTGGCGCCTGGCGCTGGGCCCTGCTCTACGGCATCGTCACCGCTCTCGCGGTGTATTCGGAGTACACGGCGGCCTTCGCGCTGCTGCCCCAGACCGCGCTCGTTATCGCCACGTTCTGGAGCAACCGCAAGACGGCGCTTCGGCTGACGGCAGGCGCCGCTTTCAGCGTTGCCCTTTATCTACCGTGGATCCCCGCGATCGGCGCCACCGCGGAGCGGACCGCCGGACAGGCGACGCCTTACCTGGCCGTTACGCCAGACCGGGTCCTGACCTCGATCCGGTCGGTTGTCGCGATTTCCGGCGATCGCAGCTTTTACTACGACAGCAATGGCCACCTCGGGAGCGTATGGGAGGCCTACCCACAGCTGCGCGCCGTCTTCCTCCTGACTCTGCTGCTTGCCGCTGGGCTTGGCGGATGGGCGCTCTGGCATCGCGGCGCCCGCCCAATGCTGGTCACCGGCGGTCTGCTGGTCGGGACGATCGCGCTCGCCGTGGTGGTCAGCCAGCGTGTTCCCGCCTACGCCGAACGCACGATCATCTACGCCACACTTGGATGGGTGGTCCTCGTAGCTTCGGCGTTTGGGCTCCGCGCCGGCGCCGCGCGCGCGGTGGGGGCGGTCACATTTCTGACGGTCTTTGGCTGGTCCTGCGTCTCATTGCAGGGGATGCTGGTGAACGCCGACAAGCCGCACTGGGCGGCGCTCGCCGCCGACGCCCGAGGCGCACGCTACCTCGGCTTCCCTGTCGTCGCCGAGCCGGCTCCCTGGGGCAGCACGATCATCGGCACGGATCGTGCATCGCGTCTACTGGTACCCGCTCAATCTCGATCTCTACGTTCCGCCCGAGACAACGCTCGGAGTGTTGCGGGACGTCAGCCCTGGCTTTGCCGGTCCAGCTGGCGCGGTGCCGCGCTGGGTGCTGCCCACCTCAGCCAGCCTCGTCGGCGATCAGCGTCGCATGCTGGTGCTCACCGATGTCGGCCCGGGCGATGTCTGGGCCTTCATGCTGATTCGCGCCGCCGCCTACGGCCTTTACACGCTGGCGTACGACACGGAGGCGAGCCCGTCAGCAGCTCGTAGCAAGGCCTACCTGATCTGCGTCAACCAGCGCGCGCACTGGGACGTCGCGCCAGTCGATCCGCAGCTGACGGATGTTCCGAGCGATGGCAACTGGCATCGGGTCACGATCGCCACGCTGTGTCCGGCCGATACCGTGTCCCTGCGTATCGACCTTCGGGTATCGGGACCAGGAGAGGCAGCCTTCCGCAACGTCGATCTCTACGTGGACGATCCGCCTACTGCGAATAAGCCAACGCGCTAAAGGGCCGACCACGCCCAGCTGGGTGCAGTGGCATAGCGGAGCGCGATCGTTTGAAAGGCCAGCACGGTGACGGTCGCACTGCTTCCGGCCGGCGCGACGATGCCGCTGTCAACGCCGCCAACGACAACGGCGCAGCTGCTGGCTCCGGCGCTGACCCGGACGGCGCAGTCCATCGGGAAGGGGCTGGTCAACGGCTGCCCCGATGGCGGCAAGGCCGGAAACGCATTCGAGGGCAATGGCCCGTGCAGCGGCAGCCCGTATCCCGGAATGGCCACCGGCGCCGCGCTATTCCCCACCGCCGTCACTCCTCCAGACACCCGGATGTTGCCGGCCTTTTGATCGAGCGTCATGCCGTAACGGTTGTAGGAGTAGTCGCCCCCGATCACGCGGGCGTCGGTCGCGCCCTGGAAGGCGATTCCGTCCTGCCCGTTGTTGCGGGCGCTGCAGCTCTGCAGCAGCATCTGGCTCGATCCCAGCAGCACATAACCGTGCATCACGTTGCCCATCGAGCTGCGGCCCGATTGGCATCCGCTATAGGTCACGCCGGTGGAGATTTCAGAGTTGAAGCCGTACCAGCCGTTTCGATAGGCCTGGCAGTTGACATAGCTCATCCGCTGGCAGTTCCAATGGGTGAATCCCTGGCCGATTCCCATGCCGGTGGCGATGCAGTTGCTCCAGGTCGCGTTGGTATGAGCGTTGGCCGAGAATCCAGACGCCGTTCCTGCGAAGGTGGCCAGCGCCTCGCAGTCTTGATAGGTTGTGTCGCTGCCCAGCTCGGTCTCGAAATGAAAGGTCTCACCGGAGGGTGGCTGGCGCGCGATGCCACGCATGTCCTTGACGCGAACGCGCAGGTGCCGAACGCCGCGGGTTCGCATCCAGAAGATGCCGTCGTGGAAGGCGGACCCCTGTCTCGCGGCACTGCCATCGACCGTCAGGTCCTGCACCAGCATCCCGTTATCACCGCCGCTCGCGATCTGGTAGTTGAGCATCACGCAGGCATGCCCGGACGGTGGGGCGGCGGGCTGGCCGCCTGCCAGCCGGATGATCGACGCGTCCTTGCCGTAGCCGACCACGGCCGTCCGGCTTCCGACGACCAGGGCGGTCAGGTACTGGCTCGACAGCGGATGCGTTCGCATCGTCACCAGGTAGGTTCCCGGTGGGAGGACCACCGTACCGCCCCCGGCCTGGCGGGCGGCGTCGAGCGCCGCCTGGATCGCTTGGGTGTCGTCGGTGACACCGTCGCCCCGCGCGCCGTAGGCCTTCACGTTCAGACCGGCGATCGA
>VBHQ01000129.1:16760-23022 GCA_005880395.1 Chloroflexota bacterium | reverse complement strand
GGACGCCTTCGCGACCCAGGAACACTACGACGGCTTCCTCGACCACCTTGCCGCCCGCGGGGTCACGCCGGGCACGATCATCATCGACGACCGCTGGCAGGCCGCCTATGGAACCAGCGAGGTCGATCCCGCCAAGTGGCCCGACATGAAGGGCTGGATCGCGCGCCGGCATCAGGCGGGACAGCATGTCCTGCTCTGGTGGAAGGCCTGGGATGCCCAGGGGCTCGACCCGGCCCTGACCGTATGCGATGCCAGCGGCCAGCCGGTCGGCGTCGATCCGAGCAACCCGGCGTACGAGTCGCGACTGCGGCAGATCGTTGCGTCGTTGCTCGGTCCCGACGGCCTCGATGCCGATGGATTCAAGATCGATTTCACGGCGCGGACCCCGAGCGGGCCCGGCCTCTCTCATCACGGCGATGCCTGGGGCGCGGAGCTGCTCTACCAGTTGCTCGCGATCATCTACAGCGAGGCAAAGCGGGCGAAGCCCGACGCGCTGATCATCACGCATACCCCCAATCCCTATTTCCGGACCGTCACCGACATGATCCGTCTCAACGACGTCAATACCGGGCAGGCGGTGCTGCCGCAGATGCTCCATCGAGCCCGGGTCGCGCAAGCGGCCTGCCCCGACCTGCTCATCGATTCCGACAACTGGCAGATGCCTGACCGCGCCACCTGGCGGAGCTATCTCGGCATCCAGGGGCGCCTCGGCGTGCCATCGCTGTATTACGCCAGCCACGTCGACCTGAGCCGCGAGTCGTTTGAAGAGGGAGATTATGCCGCGATCGCCAAAGTCTGGAAAGCAGCCGAAAGCCCTTGATGTTGTGGGGGCCCTTGCCCCCGACCTCAACTTATGCCGCGACTGTACCGAGCCGTTACCGGCGGGTGACATCGCGGCCGCGGCTGCCGTGACACAGTTGCCAATGGCCGTGATCGAAATTGCGCGCCCGCTACCCGAGCCTCAGTCCCTCGTTCGTCCAGTTACCGAGCACATCCTGGTGTTCGAGGACACCTGCAACGTCTACCTGCTGCGCAGCGGCAACGAGGCGATCGCGATCGACTTCGGCGCCGGTGACGTGCTCGATGAGTTGAGCACGGTCGGCATCGACCGCATCACCGACGTCTACGTCACGCACCACCACCGCGACCAGGTTCAGGGCCTGCAGCGAGCGGTTGAAGCCGGGGTCCGCATCTGGGTCCCGCTCGTCGAGCAGGATCTGTTCAGCCAGGTGAGCGCACACTGGCAGGCTCGGCCAATCGCCAACAACTACAACAACCGCCAGGATCGCTTCTCGCTGCTCGAGGACGTCCCGGTTTCGGGCACGCTGGCGGATTACGCCACGGTCCATGCGGGCGATCACACCCTGCGAGTGATTCCAACCCCGGGCCATACGGTGGGCTCGATCAGCCTCCTCAGTGAGCTGGATGGCAAGCGGGTGGCATTCACCGGGGACCTGATCGCAGCACCGGGAAAGGTGTGGTCGCTGGCCTCGACCCAGTGGAGCTACAACGACGCCGAAGGCGTGGCCGCCAGCATCGCCTCGCTCCTCGATCTCAAGGACCGGCGCCCGGACCTGCTGCTGCCCTCGCATGGCGACGCCATCGACGGACCGGACGACGCCATGGATTTGCTGGTTGCGCGGCTCGAACGGCTTCTCGACCTCCGCGGGGAAGACAGCGCCATCGCCGCGCGTCGCGCCAGCCCGTACGAACAGGTCTTGCCGCATTTGCTGCGCAATCGGACCAGCCATGCGACCTCCTACGTCTTGCTCTCGAAGAGCGGGAACGCGTTGCTGATCGATTTCGGCTACGACTTCACTCGCGGGCTCGCCGCCGGCAGCGACCGCGCCTCACGGCGCCCGTGGCTGTACACGATCGACACCGTGAAACGGGACGTCGGCGTCGGCGCGGTCGAGGTCGTCATCCCCACGCATTACCACGATGACCACGTGGCCGGCTGCAACCTGCTGCGAGAGGTCGAAGGGACGCAAATCTGGGCGCCCGACAGCTTTGCCGACGTCCTGGAGCAACCGGATCGGTACGACCTCCCCTGCCTGTGGTACGACCCGATTGCGGTCGATCGACGCGTGCCGCTCCGCAAGCCGATCACCTGGCACGAATATCAGCTGACGCTTCACGAGCAACCAGGACACACCCGATACGCGGCCGCGATCGAAACCGTGGTCGATGCCACCCACGTGCTCTTTATCGGCGACCAAATGGGTCATGCCGATGGACTTGGCCTCAATTACGTGTACGCCGGCGGCTTCGAGATCGACGACTACGAGAAGAGCGCCGAGCTGTATCGCGCGATCAACCCGGAACTGCTCCTGAGCGGTCACTGGCAGCCGCTGGCGGTCGGAATGGACACCCTCGAGCAGATCGCCCGCCGGGGGAAGGCACTACACGCCATCCACCGCGAGCTGCTGCCGCTCGACGAGCTCGACCTCGAAGCCCACGGACCGGTGGCCGAGGTGCATCCCTATCGCGTGCAGGCGGCGGCCGGCCATCCGTTCGAGCTGACGGTTGATCTTCGCAACCCGGCTCGGACCGCGCAGGAGATGCTGATCAGCATCGCGGCGCCAGCGGGTTGGTTGATCGAGCCGGGGACCGAACGGATCTTTCTCGCATCCGGCGCACGAAGCTCGGTGGCGTTCAAGCTGATCGCGCCGGCGGGCGTCGCCGCGCATCGAGCGCGGGTTGCCGTTGACCTCACCGTGGGCTCGCGACGGCTCGGCCAGCTGGTCGAGGCGCTGGTCGATCTGGTTTGAGCGCGCTTCGCGTCGATGAGCTGCAACGCCGGCGCAAGCGGCTGCACCTGATCGGCAACGCCCACCTCGACGTCGCCTGGCTCTGGCCCTGCTGGGAGGGCTTTGCCGCAGTCAAGGCCACCTTCCGCTCGGCGCTGGACCGGATGGGGGAGTATCCGCAGTTCCAGTTCTCAGCAAGCTCGGCGGCCTACTACGAATGGATCCAGCACAACGATCCGGCGATGTTCGAGGAGATCCGAGCGCGGGTCGCGGAAGGCCGCTGGCACCTGGTCGGCGGATGGTGGGTCGAGCCGGATTGCAACATTCCGGGCGGCGAAGCGCTGGTTCGGCAGGCGTTGCTCGGCCAGACCTATTTCAAGGCGCAGTTCGGCCAGACCGCGACGGTGGGCTATAACGTCGATAGCTTCGGGCACCCCTCTTCCCTGCCACAAATCCTTCTCAAGAGCGGCTTGAGCTCCTACGTCTTCATGCGCCCGCAGCCGCACGAGCGCAAGCTCCCCGCCCGGACGTTCGCCTGGGAATCGATCGACGGCTCGCGCGTCATCGCCTTCCGAGTCCCCTTCGAGTACGGCACTTCCGGCGAGACGCTCAGCGCCCATATCGAGCGCTGCGCCGTGGAGCTCGAGCAGACCGCCAGCACGTCGATGTGCTTCTTCGGCGTCGGCAATCACGGTGGCGGCCCGACGCGGGCGAACATCGAGACCATCGACCGGCTGGCGCGCGATTCGCAGGTGGACCTGGTGTTCAGCTCACCGTCGCAATTCTTCGCCGAGATCGCGTCGAGCGGCACCAGCTTGCCAGTGGTCAGCGAAGAGCTGCAGCACCATGCGAGCGGCTGCTACGCGGCGCACTCGGGCGTCAAACAGTGGAACCGCCAGGCCGAAAACCGCCTCCTGGCGGCGGAGAAGCTGTGCACCATCGCCAACCGTGTCAGCGGGCTCAGCTATCCGAGGCAGCTGGGCGAGGCGTGGAAGAAGGTCCTGCTCAACCAGTTCCATGACATCCTGGCGGGTACCAGCCTGGAAACCGCCTATGACGATGCCCGCGACGCCTATGGCGCGGCGAAGCACGACGCCTCCGCCGCCATCCATCAGGCCCTCCAGGCGATCGCGTGGCGGGTGGGCATCCCGCATGCTGATGGCAGTGCGCCGGTGATCGCTTTCAACCCGCACGCGTGGCCTTCACGAGCGCACCTCGAGCTCGAAACGGATGGGCTCGCGGGCGCTGAAAGCCTGGTCGACGACCAGGGTGATGCGCTGCCCTTGCAAACGGTTCGCTCCGAGGCCGCGGTTGGAAACTGGCGGCGCCGGGTGAGCTTCACCGTTGACCTCCCGCCGCTCGGCTATCGCGTTCTCCGCGGCTCGTCCCAGACGACGCCAACGCCGGCCATCCCGACGGACCCCAACGTCATCGAGAACCGGCGGTGGAGACTGGTCTTCGATCCGAAAGCCGGAAACGCGGTCAGCCTGACCGACCGGGTTCACGACTGCGAGGTGCTCGGCGCGCCGGGTGGCCGGGCCGTCGTGATGGCGGACCCAAGCGATACCTGGGGGCACGATGTGCTGCGCTTCCAGCAGGAGGTCGCCACCTTCACTGCGGTGCGGGTCGAACGGCTCGAGCACGGGCCCGTGAAATCCGTGTTGCGGGTCGAGAGCCATTACCACGATTCCCGGCTGATCCAGGACTTCGCCCTCATCGATGGCCTGGACATGATTGCCGTCACGGCCACCGTCGACTGGCACGAGCGCCATCAGGTCTTGAAGCTCCGCTGGCCGGTTCGTGTGCGGATGCCGAAAGCGACCTTTGAGATTCCCTACGGCACCATCGAGCGCGCCCCATCCGGCGACGAAGAGCCGGGACAGACCTGGCTCGACGTCACCGGCATCCATGAACGGACCGGTGAACCGTATGGACTCAGCATTTTGAACGACGCTAAATACAGCTTCGACGTTCGCGGCTCGGAAATGAGCGTGACGGCGCTGCGCAGCCCGGCCTATGCGCATCACGATCCGTTCAAACCGGCGTCGTGGGACGGCGTCGCCTTCACCGACCAGGGCCTGCAGCGCTTCCACTATGCGTTACTCCCGCATGCCGGCGATTGGCGGCACGCGCAGACTGCGCGTCGCGCCGCCGAGCTCAACCAGCCGGGGATCGCGATGCTCGACACCTTTCATGACGGACCACTGCCGCTGTCGGCCTCCTTCGCCGAGGCAACGCCCGAGGCGATCACGGTCAGCGCGCTCAAGCTCGCGGAGGACGGATCAGGCGACATCATCGTCCGCGCCTTCGAAACCAGCGGGCAGCCGGTTCGCGGCCGGATCTGCCTCCAGTTCCTCGACCAGGTCATCGAGGCCAGCTTCAAGCCACATGAGATCAAGACCTTCCGCGTTGGCACCGGTGTGCGTGAGGTGAATCTGCTCGAGTGCTCGAGCTAGCCGAACCGCGCGATCCGGCGGCACACGCATCCGTTGCAGAGCGGCTTCACCTGCGTCTGATCGATCGTGACGGTAAGGCTTGGACGCTGCCGGATGACGGCCGGCGTGTTGGCGGGCTGCAGGCCAGGATGATGGTTCATCCGCTCCTCCCCATGCCCGGAGTCGTTGCCGGCCTCGAGGTCGAAGTCTCCATCATTTGCCATCAGTCCCAGGACGGCGTGGGGATTCAGGTTGTTCTGCCGCTGGATGACGACGCCACGCGATTCATGATCCCGGGCCTGGTCTACGGCGAGAATCGGAGCGACGCTTCGCGATTGCGCTATCCGAGGGTCGTTTTCGACGGCGTGGCGACCGACTCGCTGTCTTCCGACCACTGGGCCTTTCGCATCGACCGGACCTCGCACGGCGTCGTCATCGGCTGGACTGGCTCGTCCTGCTTGGCGCTGGCGACCGACGAGCAATCATCGATCGGGCTCAGCGGGCTCGGCTTCAGCGCAGGCCCGGACAGCTGCCTGCTCCTCAACTTTCCCGCGCGTGAAGAGCCGGTCACCTACGTCGGGCAGGATGCGCCCGCGCCTCCCGAGGTCCTGACGCATGACTGGACGGCCGGCGAAATCGCCGTGCTTCGCTTCCTTCTCTTCGTGCTGCCCCCGGACCCGCATGCGTACGACGCCGTCCTGCGAACGCTCTACCAGCGGGATCGCGATCGCCATCCAGTCAACCCCTGGGTGTCGGTCGACGATGGGGCCGCGCTGGCGGCGCACGGTCTGCATCGCTGGCACTTCCGCCACGAACCTGGCGTGTTGGTCGAAACCACCGCGTTCCACCGCCTGGCGGATGAAGCCGCGGCCGTCACCGGCGATCGCGAGGCGATGCACGTCGGCTGGCTGAGCGGGGCGCCCTCCGCGCATGCGCTGCTCACCTACGGGCGCGCCTGCGATTTCGGGCCCTACACCGACGCCGCGATCTCCGTGCTCGACACGATCGCCGGCGGGCTCGCCCCCTGTGGGAGTTTCTGGGGGCAGTGGTCGCCTGCCGGGTGGGACGGCGGCTGGA
>VBHQ01000129.1:0-16529 GCA_005880395.1 Chloroflexota bacterium | reverse complement strand
TCTACGGCGCGGCGGAGGACGTCGACCTCGCGCCCTCATCCGAGGATGGCTACAACGCCGTCATGGCCTACGTCGCACTGTATGAGGCGACCCGCGAGGACCGCTGGCTCGACCTGGCCCGCCGAGCGGCGGACTGGATGCTGTCCTTCCGCTGGTCATACAACCTCAGCTTTCCCGCGCATACGCTGCTGGAGACCTACGACTACCGCAGCCGGGGCGCCGATCTCGCGTCCCCGCGTAACCAGCATCTGCACACCTACGGACTGATCTGCCTTCCTGAACTGGTCCGGCTCAGCGAGCACAGTGGTGACGCCTATTATGCGGACCGCGCTGGGGACAATCTCGCCTGCGCCTTGCAGTTCATCGCGCGTGAAGATGGGGACTTCAACGCCCGCAAGGGCATGATCACCGAACGTTTCTACAATTCGCGGTGCTTCGGCCCGAAGGGGGCCATCCTGCCCGTGTCGCATGCCTGGAGCGCCGGGCTCGTCTTATATGCATGCCAGGCCGGTCTCTTCCTGGACGCCTAGCCGCCCTCTCGACGATCGCGGCGCTCGTCACGCTCAGTGGTTGTACCGCAAGCAGCGCCATCAAGACGACGCCATCTCCGACGCGGAGCGCAACGCCGGCGACCAGCCCCAGCGCCTCCGCATCCGCGTCGGGCATGCCCTCACCGAGCGTTTCGCCGTCGCCAACGCCGCCTGGCATCGATCCTGACTTCGTGCCGGCGCTGGCCTCGATCCAAATGGTTGGCCCACGCCTTGGCTGGGCTGTCGGTGCGTACGCCATCTTCGCCACCAACGACGGAACCCACTGGGCAAAGCAGCTGGCCTCCACCGAGCAGTTCGTGGGCGTCGACTTCATCACCGCCAGCACCGGATGGGTCGTTGGCGTCCGAACGTTGCTCGGCACGACTGACGGCGGGAAGACCTGGCAAACCCTGGGCGAGGCGCCGAAGCCCATCCGCTCCGTGCATTTCATCAGCGCGAGCGAGGGCTGGGGCATCGCCGGTGGTGGCAACCCCCAGATGAACCATGGCTGGCTGTTGCCAGGCTATGCTGGAACCCTCGTCAAGACCGATGACGGCGGGCACACCTGGGCCAACCTGGATAGCCCCGTCGATCCGGATAGCGTGTGCTTCAGCGATGCCGCCCATGGCTGGCTCGCCACAGCCGCCGGCCAGGTTTATTCCAGCCCTGACGGCGGACACAGTTGGAGCAAGGTCCTGGAGACATTGCTGGAGCAGGCAGGTGCAGGCGGTCAGCAAATCATCGTCGAGTGCGCGGCACCGTCGGCCCTCTGGCTGCAGACGACGTTGCCCGGCGCCGCGTTGAGCCATCGGCCCTACGTGGTCTACGCCACGCAGGACGGGCACTCCTGGCGGACCGTGATGAGGGAGTCCTACACGACGGGCAGCCTCCTGCCAGGCGTCCCTCCCGGACCGGACAGCTACCCGGGAAGCTTCAGTGTCGTCGACCCGGCGGATGCGGTGTTCGTTGGCGATGGGCCGGCGACGATGGTCGGTCAATGCGTGGTCGCCAGTGATGGTGGCGCGACGCTCCGCCGTACCGGGTCGATCGCGAACGCCTCGGAGACCTTTGGCGCCGCTTTTGTCAGCCTGACCACGGGGTGGGTCCTGACGCGAATCATTGACGGGGACTACGTGATCGAAGCGACCAACGACGGCGGCTACCACTGGTCGCCGCAGCTCGCCATCGCACCAAGCTCCGCGGGCTGACCAATATCCGCTCCTCATGCCTCGCCCCGGATGGACCGAGCAGCACCCCGCCGATTGGTGGACGGCGAGCCGCGAGGTGCTCGGCCGCGTCGCTGCCGAGTCGGGCGGCGATGTTGCCGGCATTGGGCTCACAGGGCAGATGCATGGCTCGGTCTTTCTCAATGAGGGCCGCGAGGTGATCCGGCCAGCGCTGCTCTGGAACGATCAGCGAACGGCATCGCAATGCGAGGTCATCACCGAGCGTGTTGGCGCTGACCGGCTGATCGAGATCACCGGTAACCCGGCACTGACCGGCTTCCAGGCCCCGAAGGTTCTCTGGCTTCGTGATGTCGAGCCGGTCCAGTATCGCCATCTGCGCCACGTGCTCTTGCCCAAAGATTTCGTCCGGATGAAGCTCACCGGTGAATTGGCGAGCGACGTGTCCGACGCATCGGGAACCTTGCTCCTCGACGTCCGCCGCCGCGATTGGTCGGCGCAGATCCTGGCCGCCCTCGACATTCCAGCGGACTGGATGCCCCAGGTGCTGGAGAGCGCCGAGGTCAGTGGCCGGCTGCTTCCCGCGATCGCCGGCGAGCTGGGATTGCCGGCAGATCTTCCCGTGGCGGCGGGGGCCGGTGACAACGCGGCCGCCGCGATCGGCACCGGCATTGTCGCGCCGGGCCGGATCAGCTCCTCGATCGGAAGCAGCGGCGTGCTCTTTGCGCATGCCGAACAGCTCGCCATTGATCGATCCGGACGGCTGCATGCCTTCTGTCATGCGGTGCCGCAGCGCTATCACCTGATGGCGGTGACGCTGGCCGCGGGCGCATCGCTGCGCTGGTGGCGCAACATCCTTGGCGGCGCCATCAGCTATGACGAGCTCGGCACGCTGGCGGCCGGCGCGCCCCCAGGCGCGGATGGCCTGTTCTTCCTCCCCTATCTGAGTGGCGAGCGGACGCCGCATCTCGATCCCAACGCCCGCGGCGCCTTCGTCGGGTTACGAGCGCATCACACCAGGGCCGACCTGACGCGTGCCGTGATGGAAGGCGTCGTCTTCAGCCTTCGCGATGGGCTGGACATCATGCGCGGCCTCGGCGTCGACGTTCAACTGGCGCGGGCGACCGGCGGCGGGGCGCGCAGCCCCTTCTGGCGTCAGCTGCAGGCGGACGTATTCAACCTCCCCATCCAACGGACGATCGCCGACGAGGGACCGGCCTACGGCGCTGCCCTGTTGGCCGGTGTGGCCGCCGGAGTCTTTGACGATGTGCAGGAGGCCGCCGCGAAGGTGCGCCTCGTGGAGGGCCTCGAAGAGCCCAATCCGGAAACGGCGCGAATCTACGAGTCGGTCTACGGCACCTTCCGGCAGTTGTACCCAGCCCTGCATGCGGAGCGAGTTGCGCACTAGATTCAAGCGATGGCTCACCGGACCGAGATCATGTGGATCGAACGAAAACCTGATGGAATCGTCGGGCCTGCGCGGATTGGCCGGGTGTCATTCTCGAAATCCGGTCGCTCCATTCGCTACGGGGACAAGATCTTCGAGAGTCTCAAGCGCATAGGCTTCAAGGCCAATTACATCGACGCCAGGACCGGAGAGGAGTACTGGATCTCTGGATGCCACAAGGATGGCAAGGACGCCTTGTACTCGACAACCGTCGAAATCGATGAAAACGTGCGGCATGAGTATTGGATCAAGATCCGAAATAAGCCCGAACTCTCGCATGTTTCGTCGATGAAGGTTGCCGGAAAGTACTCGAGATAGCGAGCCGGCTAGATCACCTGACGCCGGCGAGGAGCTCGAAGGTCAACTGATCGAGCCGCTGATAGCCCAACTTCCGGGCCGACAGAAGGTCAGGGTCAAAGCGCTCGGCCTGTAACTGCTTCGCGGTCAGGTGTTCGCCTGCCGGATGCTCGACTCGCAAGGCGCCAAGCAGCTGCTGGATTTCTTGATCCGCGTTGAAGACCGCAACCTTTTCGCGCAGGATCAGGTAGCTGCGGATGCAGCCACGCACCAGGTCCCAGACCTCATCGGCTTGATCCTGGCGGTAGGGCTTGACATCGAAGGCGCGCGTGCCGGGCCAGTGATTGTCCTCGAGCAGCTTGACGATGAAGAATGTTTCCTTGAGGTCCTCGGCCCCGAAGCGCAGATCCTGATCGTATCGCGCCGGCTTCTGCGCGCCGAGGTCCGCGTGGAAGAGCTTGCCGGCTTCGAGGCACTGGGCCAGGTCATGCACGGTGTTGAGGCCGGACATTCGCGAGTGCTGAATCTCGGGATTGACGCCGACGATGTCGCGGATGGCGGGATCCAGGGTTGCGATGAATCCAAGGACATGCCCGGCGGTTGGCAGGAAGATATCGCCGCGCGGCTCGTTGGGTTTGGGCTCGATCGCGACCACCATGCCGTAGCCGTTGTCCTTGATGTAGTGCGCCAGGAATTCAACCCCGTCCCGATAGCGCTTGATCGCGTCGATCGGGTTCTTCGACGCCTCCACCTCCAGGCCCTCGCGCCCGCCCCACATGACGTAGACCGACGCGCCGAGCTGTGCCCCGATGTCGATCGCGCGCATCGCCTTCTGTCGGGCATAGGCGCGCACCCGGCCGTCGTTTGAGGTGAGCGCGCCATCCTTGAACACGGGATGTTCGAACATGTTGCAGGTCACCATCGCATTGACGATGCCGGCATCACGCATGACGGTGAGCGTCTGCTTGATGAGGCGATCGGTATCGGCTGGCGAGGCGCCGAATGGGATGAGATCGTCGTCGTGAAAGTTGAACCCGTAGCAGCCACAGGCCGCGAGTCCGCGGATGTTCTCCATCGGGTCCAGTGGCGGGCGCACCTCCCGGCCGAAGACCTCGCGACCACCATAGGCGGTGCACCAGAGCCCGACGGTGAAGCGGTCTTCCTTCCTAGGCTCGTACGGCATGACTCGCTTCCCTCAGATTGGCGATGGCGAGCAGGACGTCCTCGACGCCGATCGCGAGCAGGCCGGGGTCCGGCTCCATCGCATTCGGATTTCCCTCACGACCCTTCCAGATCACGCGATGCCAGTGGCGCTCGGATGGCGGTCCCCACCGGGCCGGGGACGTCGGCCCGAAGAGCACGACCGACGGTGTGCGCATCGCCGTTGCCAGGTGGGCAACGCCGGTATCGCCGCTGACCACCAGGCGGGCCGCGCCGACGATCGCCGCCAGCTCGAGAAGATCGGTCCGGCCCGCCAGGACGCGTGCGGGGTCGATCCCCGCCCTGTCTGCGACCCGCATCGCCAGCGATCGCTCGGCCGGGCCGCCCGTGATCAGGACGTCCGGCGCCAGCGAGGCCGCGACCCTGGCCCATCGCTCGGCGGGCCAGCGCCGCGCCGGATAGGCGGCGCCTGGATGGACGACGGCGGCGCCGCGTGCCAGCCGCGGCACGGCGATCCCCGGCGCATGCAGGTCGAGGTCGGCCGGGTCGGCCTCGATGCCGTTCTCCAACATCAGCCGGCACCATCGCCGGACCTCGTGCTCGTCGTCCCGCCATCGCGGGAAGCCGCGGGTCTCGGGCACCTCCTCATTGGCGAAGGCGATCAACCGCCGGGGACGCGTCGCCAGCAGAACCCGCTGGCTGGCGGGTCCGCGACCATGGAGGTCGATCGCAATATCCGGCTGCTGGCACGACGGCGGGAGTGGCTGGTGCGGCTGCACGTCGACGACCTCGTCGACCGCACGCGAGAGCAGCGCCAGCGGCGTCAGGACGGCGGGCGCCGCAAGGAGTCGCTCATGCTGGGGAAAGGCGCGGGCGGCCGCGCGCATCGCGGGGATGCCGGTGAGCAGGTCGCCCAGGCCGAGCGGACGCAGCATGACCAGCCGCGGGCGGGTCATCGCGCGAAGCGGCGGGCGGCCTCGCTGACCAGCTGGCTGGTTGAGCGACCCTCGAGATAGGGCAGCAGAACGGTCTGGCCGCCCCACCGCTTGATCAGTTCAGCCTCGGGAAGATCGGCGACCGCGTAATCGCCACCCTTGGCGAAGATGTCAGGCTGCAAGCGCGCGAGGATCGCCTCTGGCGTGTCCTCGTCGAAGATGACCACGGCATCGACGCAATCGAGCGATGCGAGCACCGCCGCTCGATCTTCTTCCGGCACCAGAGGGCGGCCCGGGCCCTTGAGACGCCGCACCGACGCGTCGTCGTTGAGACAGACGATCAGGCAATCACCGAGCGCCCGCGCATGCTTGAGAAAGCGCACGTGCCCGGCGTGGAGCAAGTCGAAGCATCCGCCGGTCGCCACCACCGTCCCCCCTTGCGCGCGGGTCCGGGCGATGATCGACTGCGCCGGCGCCGTCTTGTTGTCGGTCAGGAATGGCGTCACCGGACGTTTGCCGAGCTGTACCGAGGCTGCGCCGCCGTCGGCGACAAACGCCGACGCGGCGATCACGGCATCGCTGACCGCTTCAGCGGGGAGCGCTCCGTCGGCAAGCATCTCCGCCGCGGCGGAAGCAAAACGATCGCCGGCACCGCACGAATCGGTGGCATGCGCGGCCGGCGCCGGAACCGCCATCGGCGGACCATCGCCGCTGACCAGCACGGCGCCCCGTTTGCCGAGCGTGATCGCCACCCCATCAGCTGACCATTTGCGCACGAGCCGGCGCCCGCGTTTGGCGACCGCCTCCAGATTGTCGCCCGCGACTCCGGGCGCGTAGTTGGCGGCCTCCGCCGCGTTCGGCGTCGCCAATCGCACCGATGGCGTGGGTTCGGTCCCGCGTGGATGCGGGTCCCACACGATGGGCACGGTATGGGCGAGCGAGGTCAGCGCCTGACGGAGCGTCGGATCCGCGCTCACGCCACGACCGTAGTCCGCAACCAGCACGGCGCTCGCCGAGCCAAGGATGCGCGTCGCTCGGCCCTTCGCCGACCTGACTCGCGCGCCGGCACCGCCGCGATCGAGGCGCAGCATGGTCCGGCCATCGCTGCGGATGCGGATTTTTTCCGGTGTCGAACCTTCCAGCCCGAGGTCGACGACCTCGACGCCCGCCACATCGAGCAGATGGGCCAGTTCCCGCCCGGCATCATCCTGGCCAAGGGCGGTGATCAGCACCACGTCGCGGCCATCCGCCGCGGCCAGCGCGGCCGCCAGGCCGGCGCCCCCGGGCCGCGACCGTTGCATGAGGTCTTCGATCACCGGGACCGGCGCTTCCGGCGAGAGCCGTTCAGCGTGCCCATCGACATCGCGGTCGAGCAGCACGTCGCCGACGACCACCAACATCAGTGCACCTCCGCGTCGTAGGGCAACGACGCCCCGACTTCGAGCTCCACCGCCGCGCACAGCATATGCACCAGCACCAGGTGGATCTCCTGGACCGTGGCGGTCGCGGGTGCGTCGACGCCGATCGCATCAAAGCTCAGGTCGGCGAGCGGGTTGGGCGTTGGACCGGTAAGCGCCCATGAGATGACACCGCACTGACGCGCCGCCTCGACGGCGGCGATCAGATTGCGGCTTCGGCCGGACGTGCTTAGGCGCTGAAGGGACGGCGTTCGTCGCGATAGCGACCGACCAGCTCGCTCGTGAGATGCTGCGCTTCTGCCGCACTGCCACCGTTGCCGGCAGCGAGCAAGCGGCCGCCGCGAGTCAGCACGCCCGCCAGGTGCCGGCCCCAGGTCTCGATGTGCGCGACGTGCTGATCGACCGCAGGGAGCGCTTCGATGAGGGCCGCCAGGTGACTGCGCCCGGCCCGCAGGGGCCGAGGCGTGACGACGGTTGGTCGCGGCCGGCGCCAGATCATGGCGAAACCCAAGCGGCGCGCTGGCGGACTTCCGGCAGCACGCGCCGGTAACAGGCAAGGGTTGCCGCCGCCACCTGGTCATTGCCGTAGCGGGCGGCGGCGCGACGAGCCCCGGCGTCGCCCAGACGACGCCGCAGCGTGGCGTCGTCGATCAGGGTGCGCAACACGGCCGCAAGCCGATCCGGGTCGCGCGGCGGCACATGCAATCCGGTCTCGCCATCGACGATCGTGTCGATCAAGCCGCCGACCGCGGAGCCGGCGACGGGCACGCCGCAGGCCATCGCTTCAACCGGCACGATGCCGAAGGGCTCATACCATGGCACGCTGACCACGACGTCTGCCGATCGGATCAATGGAGGGACATCCGCGCGCGCCAGGCCACCGCGAAAATCGATGCGATCACGCACGCCCGCCTGACGGGCCAGGTTCAGGAGGCGGTGTCCTTCCGGGTCGCGATCGAGCGCCTCAGGTGACGGGCCGCCGGCGATCACGAGCTCGGTGTCCGGAAGATGGCGCATGGCCAGGATCACGTCGCCGATGCCTTTGCGCTCCACCAGCCGGCTGACGACGACGAGTCGATGCCGTCCGTGTTGACGCGGCTCGGCCGGACCATCGGGCCGGAACGTGCCGAGATCGACACCACAGGGCACGATGCTGATCCGATGCCGATCGGCGCCCATGCGCACCAACTCGAACACCTCATCGCTGCAGGTGGCGATCACCTGGTCGACCCGTCGGGCGATCGCCACCTCGTGCTCGATGCGGGCCGGCGGGCTAGTATCCTTGCCGCCCTGGTGGCGTCGCTTGACGACGCCGAGCGCGTGGAATGTCTGCAGCACCGGAATGCGCAGCGGCTGCGTGGCCGCCAGCGACGCGAGCCCTGACATCCAGAAATGGGCGTGCACCACGTCCGGCCGGCGGGTCGCCCACGCGCGCCGCAGCCCGTTCGCCAGCTGGCCGACGTATGGATAAATGTCGTCCTTCGGAATCGGTTCCGCCGGGCCGGCGTCGACGTGCTCGACAACCAGCCTGGGCGCCATCGAGACGCGCGACGGCAGGCTCGGGTCATCGCGGCGCGTGTAGACCGTCACGTCGGTCCCCCGTTTGGCCAGCGCGGTCGCCAGCGCCGCCACGTGGACGTTCTGGCCGCCGGCGTCGACGCCGCCGAGCGTGGCGAGCGGGCTCGCGTGTTCGGAGACCATCGCGACCCTCATGCCGCAACCTCCTCGAGCAGCTCGTCCCAGTCGTCGAGGAAACGACGAAGCCCATAACGGCCGAGCGCGGCCCGCCGCGCCGCTTCGCCCATGGCGCGGGCCTCGCCCCGGTCGTTGGCAAGCCGCCGCAATGCCGACTGCAGCACCGGCAGCCGATTGGAGACGACCCCGGCCTCGGCGGGCACGGCTTCGACCACCTCCGTGGTGGCGAGGGCGACCACCGGCATCCCGAGGTGCATCGCCTCGATCAAGGACAGCCCGAGCGAGGTCCACCGCACCGGATGCACGTAGACCCGTCGCTTCGGGATTTCCTCGTGCAAGCGCGATTGCGGGAGATCGTCGAAGCCTCCCAACCGCCTCGCGTCCATCCCGAAGAGATCGATCGGAACGTCACGGCCGAGCTCGGGCAGCAGGTCGGTCCCGGTGACGCGCCCACGACGCGGCGCTTCATTGATCACCGCCACCGCCCGCGGCAGCTGCCCCGTATACCGGTAGCCCGGGTCGACCACGCCGTGTTCGATGACGCGGGTGCGGGTGCCGCCGGCATCCCAGAAGAGATCGTTGAAATGCGTGACGTGGACGACGGTCAGGTCGGGGCGGTCGGCCGCTGGATGGCGCATCTCCGAGACCATGCCTTCGGGCGCGTTGTGCTCGAGGTAGATTCCGGGTACGTCGCGTCCGGGACGCCGGCCGCCCAGCCATTGCGCGGCGAGGGCCTCGAGCTCCCGAGGGCGTTGCATGATGACGACGTCGACCTCCTCGCGGGCCGCCTCCTCGGGCGTGACTTCGCGCACGGACGACGGCCAGTCCCAGGTTTGGGCTCGACCACGCCCGTCGGGACCTCGGTCAGGCAGGACGGGGACCAGGTATTCGTGCGCACCCTGCACGAAGGCGGTGGTCCAGGAGCCGTGCACGTGCCAGAGCAGGATCTTCATGAGGCCATCACCGCGCGAAAGCCCGCCAGTTGGTCGATCGCCGCGACCACCTCGTCGACCGTGACCTCGCTCAGGCAGGGATGCCCGGGAACGGGGCAGGCCCGCGCCCGCGTGCCCGCGCAGGCCGCCTGCTGATCACCAAGCAGCACGTGCGGCACGCGCCAGGGACGCCAGCGCACCGCCGGGACGACCGGAGAGAACAGGGAAACGACCGGCGTGCCGACCGCGGCCGCGAGGTGCGCGGGTCCGGTATTGCCGGCGACGAGCACGTCGGCCGCCGCGATCACGTCAGCGAGCTGGGCAAATCCGATGCGGCCACCCAGGTCGGTGACCCGAGGATCGCCGCCCGCGACCTCGGCGGTCAGCGCCTGCTCCGATGGGCCGCCCGTGACCACGACCCGGCGACCGCCATCGAGCAGCGCGCGAACGAGCTGGGCGTGACGCGACGCCGGCCAGGTGCGCGCCGGCGCGGTCGCGCCGGGATGGACGACGACGTAGGGACGGTCGACCGCTTTCGCCGGCGGCCGCATGACGCGAAGGCGGCCGTTGTCACCGGGCGGCAACCGGTAGCCAAGCTGGGCGACCAACGAGAGGTTGCGCTCCACCTCGTGCATGTCGTCGCGGGCGTGGTGCCGGGCATCCAGCAAGGAGCCGGGATAGTCCTCGCTGATCGCCGCGATGGTTGGGACACCGGCCAGGCGCAGGACCAGCGCGAGCGGCAACGCGCTCTGATGGAACGACGTCAGGACAATCGCCTGATCGATACGGCGGTGGCGCAGGTCCTCGATCAAAGCCTCGATGGCGACCGGATCGACGGCTTGCGGCTCCGGATCGATCCAGGGGGCGCAAAACGTGACAACCTCGTCAACCGCGGGCAGCAGCCGGGCGGCTTCGACGCCCCGCGGGCCACAGAGCAGCGTAACGTGGCGAGCCGAGGTGGCGACCGCACGGATGGCGGGTCCGGCAAGCAGGACATCGCCATTGTTATCGAGGCGCGCGACCAAGACGTGCGGTCTCATGCGGCGTTCCCACGGAGCGCCCGGTTGACGGCGTCGAGCAGGTCCCGTGCAACCTCGGGGGCGGCCGCGACCTCTTCGGGACGGGTCCGGTCGGTTGGGACGAGGATCGCCCGCGCCCCCGCAGCGAGCGCGGCCTCGACGTCGCTGCCGATATCGCCGACCACCACACACTGCTCCGGCTGGACACCGAGCTCAGCGGCAATGCGCAGGACCAGGCCGGGAGCCGGTTTACGGCACTCGCAGGCATCGCCCGGTCCATGCGGGCACACCGCCCAGGAGTCGACCGGGCCCAGCAGTTGCTCGAGCCGCCGGTTGACCGACTGCACCTGGTCCAGGCTGATCAGGCCGCGGGCCACCCCACTCTGATTCGAAACGACCCCGACGAGAATGCCGCGTGCGCGCAGCCGGTCGAGCGCGGCCCGCGCGCGAGGCATGGCGACCACGCGATCCGGGTCGCCGTTGTAGGGGACGTCCTCCACCAGCGTGCCGTCGCGATCGAACAAGACCGCCGCCGCCGTGGGGACCGGCCTGACGGCGCGCCACCGCCATAACCCGCGGAGCCAGTGCATGACCGCCAGCGGAGGAATCGCGACGCTGGTGGCCAGCATGGTTGCAATCTCGCCTGGCGTCCGAGGCCCGGGCGCGATCCGGCGCCAGGCGAACTCGGCCGTGCCGGCAGCCCAGCCCCCGAGTCCAATCCGGCCCAGCCACCGCCGGCCGGTGGCCATGCCGATCAGGCCGACAAGCAGCGCGAGGCTGATCCCCAGGTGCATTGGGCGGCGGCCCCTGGCGGAGCCGGCTCGCTCATACCAGCGCGGGCCGTGCAGATGGGTCATCAACGCGTCGTCGGCGTTGCCCGCCTGCGCCCGCACACTGACCCAGGGGCTCGTCGGCCTGACCGGATGCTGCACCTGGCGGCGCCCGTCAACGATTTGGTATCCGGCCGCGGTCAGGCGCAGCGCGAGCTCCGCGTCTTCGCGAAAGGCCCGTGCGAATCGCTCATCGAACCCGCCGAGCTCTTGCAGGACCGATCGCCGCACCGCCATATCGGCGGTGATCCAGCGCGCGCCTTCGAGCCCGGCCACGTTTCGCTCCCAGTCGGTTGGCCGGCGATTGCTGGGGCGCGGCACGCGGAGCTCGCCCTGGCTGGCGGCGATCGGCAGCGCCGCCGTCTCCAGGTCGAGCGCGAGCTGCACGAGCCATTCAGGCCCGGGCACGACATCGTCGTCGAGAAAGGCGATCCAGTCGGCGCTCGAGCTGCGCCAGCCCAGGTTGCGCGCGGCCGCCGGTCCGCGGCCGCCCCCATGCAGGAGGTGGATCCGGCCACAGATTCGACCGAGGTCGATGCCGCGCTCGATCAGTGGGGTCGCGGCCCGTCGGCGGTCGTCGACCAGGAAGATGTTGTCGGGCAGCGGCCCCGATTGTTCGGCCAGCGCGCAGAGGAGGTCGACGAGCGAGCGCCGCCCGATCGTCGGGATCACCAGGTCGACCGTCATGCCGCCGCCCTCATCGCGATCGCCGAACGGCGGACGAGGAACGGCCCGATCGCGAGCACGTCGACCGGGGCCGAGCCGAAGCACTCAAGCGCATCCCGCGGATCGTCGACCATCGGCCGGCCCGCGGTATTGAGGCTGGTGTTGACCACGACCGGAAGCCCGGTTCGGCGCTCGAAGGCGCGCAGCATGCGGGCGACCAACGGTTCATCCGCGGGGTCGACGGTCTGGGCCCGTGCCGTGCCGTCGACGTGGATCACGGCGGGGATCCGATCCCGCCAGGTATCGCGCACCCGATGGACAAAGAGCATGTAGGGACTCGGGATGGGACCTTCGAAGATCTGCGCCGCCCGGTCGAGCAGCACCATCGGAGCAACCGGCCTGAACTGTTCCCGCCCCTTGATGTCGTTCAAGCGATTGAGATTCGCGGCCCGTGAGGGATTCGCCAGCAGGCTGCGATGGCCGAGCGCTCGAGGCCCGTATTCACTCCGACCCTGGAACCAGGCAACGACGGCGTCGTCGGCAAGCGCCTGCGCCACGGCGTCGGCGATGTCGGCCGGCTCGTCGTACCTGACGTTGGCGGTTTCGAGCCAGTGTCGAAGCTCGCCATCCGACCACCCGCGCCCAAGCGCGGCCGTGCTCATCGGCTCGATGGGGTCACCCAATTGATGGGCGACATGAAGCGCCGCACCGAGGGACGTGCCGGCGTCGCCGGCGGCCGGCTGGACCCAGATCCGCTCGAAGGGCCCTTCCGCAGCCAGTCGCGAATTCGCGACGCAATTCAGCGCCACGCCGCCGGCCATGCTGAGGTTGGGATCTCCGGTCCTGGCGAAGAGCCAGTGCCCCAGTTCGAGGAGCACTTCCTCGAGGCGACGTTGCACGGTCGCGGCAAGGTTGGCGTGTTCATCGTCCCATTGCTCGACCTTGCCCACCCGCGGCGCGTAGTCCTCCCAGCGAATCGGATCGATACGAAAGCCGCCATCGTCGCGGACCTGCACCGCCTGCCGGAATTCGTCGATGTACGCCGGCTTTCCATAGCTCGCCAGCGCCATCACCTTGTATTCATCCGATGACCGCATGAAGCCAAGGTGGTCGGTGACCTCTTCGTACATGAGGCCCAGCGAGTGCGGCAGCCGCTGCACCGACAGCACCTCGAGCCGCTGCCCATCCCAGTGTCCGGCGAGGTGCGAGGCGTCCTCACCGCGGCCGTCGAAGACGAGGACGCTCGAGGTTTCCATCGGCGCCGCCAGGTAGGCGGCAAGCCTTCCCATTCGTGGGCGGTGATGTCGTCACCATCGCTGGGCACCAGGTCGGGCTCATAGGAGTACGCGACGGCATCCAGGTCGTCGGCACGCACGTCGCCGAAGCGCAGACACCAGGCCGCCGATTTTTCCGGAAGCTCCCAGGCGGAAAAGGGCACGGCGAGCTTGCCATGCTTGCGGCGCGTGAACCGCTCTTCCTCGGCGGCCGCGACGATGCGGCCACCAACAACGAGCGCCGCCGACGGATCGTGAAAGATCGCGTTGATCCCGAGCACTCGGGATCCCTTCCCCTGTCCTACCATCAGCTTAGGTGCGAAAAATAACTATGAAACTTCCCCTTTACGTAACAGTGTTTGTACCACAGCACGAATCAGCGCAGCAACCTCGAGCGGAACGTCTATCGTCTTGCATAAGCGATTGCACATACAATCCAGCAGGCGGGGCGTAGCGCAGCCTGGTTAGCGCGCCTGCTTTGGGAGCAGGAAGTCGCGAGTTCGAATCTCGCCGCCCCGACCACGATTACTTTTTGTGATGATCCCTGTGCTCTTCGTCATGGCGGTGATCGCGATCGTCGCGATCGTTGCCTTGCGACGGTTCGAGCGCTATCGATACACCGAAGCCTGGAGACACAGCGAGTTTCGCGGCATGGCGTTCGGCTTCCTGATGTGGTTCGGCGGCCTCTTCGGCCACCGCTTGCCACCACCACCACAGGCGAAGGTGGAGTTCACCGTGAAGGGCGGCGAACCGCAGCCTCCTCCGTCAGGCGGCGCGCCGTTCCCGGACCAGGCTCCGCACGAAGAACAATAGGTTGGCGGGACGCTCCGCCAGCCGCCGCATCAGGTAGGGATACCACTCGGTTCCATACGGAACATAGATCCGCACCCGATATCCCGCGCGCACCAGCCCCTCTTGCAAGTCGCGCCGAATGCCGTAGAGCATCTGGAACTCATAGCGGTCGTTGCCGATGTGCTGCTCGCCGGCGAAGGCTCGGGCGGCCTCGATCAGCCGCTCGTCATGGGTGGCGATCGCCGGATAGGTGCCGTGCGTGAGCAGCTCGCGCATCGCCGCCTCGAACTGCCGATCGACGTCGGCCTTCTTGGGGTAGGCGACGGAGGCTGGCTCGTCATAGGCGCCCTTGACCAATCGGACCCGTACCCCGGCCGCATTCAGCCGGCGGACGTCATCCATCGTCCGGTAGAGATAACTCTGCAGCACGGTTCCAACATTCGCGTACCGGGCATGGAGATCGAGCACCAGCTCGATGGTCCGCTCGGTGTAGGCGGAGCCTTCCATGTCGACGCGCAGGAAGGCGTTCAACTGCTGAGCTCGTTGAAGCACTCGGGACAGCAGCTCCCGGCATAAGTCGCCGGAGATGTCGAGCCCCAACTGGGTCAGCTTCACCGACACGTTGGCATTCAAGCCTTCGCCGGCGATCCGGTCGAGCGCGGCGACGTAGTCTTCGACCGCGGCTCGCGCCGTCCGCTCCTGCTCGACGTTCTCCCCCAGGTGATCGAGGCTTCCGGACCAGCCCCGGCGGTTGAGCTCCTTCATCACGCGAACCGCGTCATCGAGCCGGTCGCCCGCCACGAAGCGATAGGCGAGCGCGGCCGTGAAGCGCTGCCGCGTGACCAGCCGCTGCAGGATGCGCCGGTGCGAGAGGTAGAGAAAGGACGCGCGCAACATTCAGCGGCTCTACGCCCTCAGCACCGCGTCGAAGGCGCCGTGCACCTCGAGCGCGTTGAGCGCCCTGGCGCGGTGGCTGAGGAGGTTCTTCTCCGCGAGGCTCAGCTCGGCGAGATGGCGGCCGTCGGGCAATCGGAAGATCGGATCGAATCCGAATCCGTGCCGACCTTTGGGTCGGGCCGCGATCGTCCCGGGCAGGGCCCCCTCACCGACGAACTCACGACCGTCGGGCAGGACCACGACGGCCGTACACCGAAAGATGGCCGCCGGTGACCTGCCCGCACGGTCGCCGAGGGCCCGAAGGAGCGCCTCGACCAGCGCCGGGCTGTCACCATAGTGGTCGGCGCCGGCGAAATAGGCCGATTGCACGCCGGGCTTCCCGCCGAGCGCCTCGACTTCCAGTCCCGAATCATCGGCAAGCACCGCCAGTCGGCTGAGGCGGACCCCAGCCTTCGCCTTCTTGCGGGCATTCTCGAGGTAGGTGGCGCCGTCCTCGGTGACGTCGAGCTCGATGCCGAGGTCACTCGGGCTCACGAGCTCGAGGGGAAGCTCGCCGAGGATCGCTCGCAGCTCGCTGAGTTTGCCCTTGTTGCCGGTGGCGAGCAGCAGCCGGTTCAGCGCAGCTTGAGGGCTTTGCGTTGCGCCTCGACCAGTTCGGCGGCGCCCTTGATGGCGAGTCCCAGCATCTGCTGCATCTCCTCGGGGGCGAACGGCTCCTGCTCAGCCGTCCCCTGGAGCTCGATGAAGCGCCCGTCGTCGGCGACGACACAGTTCATGTCCGTCTGCGCCGCGAAATCCTCGAGATAGTTGAGGTCAAGCCGGGGTTGGCCCTGGACGATGCCGACGCTGACCGCCGAGACGAAATGCTTGATCGGCAGGACTCGCAGGGTGTTGCGCTCCATCGCCTTCTGCATCGCCAGGTGCAGCGCGACGAACCCGCCGGTGATCGATGCGGTGCGCGTCCCCCCGTCTGCCTGGAGCACGTCGCAATCGACCATGATGGTTCGCTCGCCCATGAGCCGCATGTCGACCGCCGCGCGCAACGCTCGCCCGATCAGCCGCTGGATCTCCTGGCTTCGGCCATCGACGCGGCCGGTGCGTGCCTCCCGTGGCGTCCGGGTCTGCGTCGCCCGCGGCAACATCGAATATTCCGCCGTCACCCAGCCCTCGCCGGTTCCCTTCTTATGCGGCGGCGGCTTGTCGTCCCAGGATGCGGTGCAGAGCACGCGGGTGTCGCCCATCTCGATGATGGCCGAGCCTTCGGCATAGAGGTTGACGCCGGTCTGGATTTTCACCGGGCGCAGCTGGTCGGGCTTGCGGCCGTCCGGTCGCGTCTGAGCCAACGCGCTCTATCTTCGCAGAGCGCGGATCACCAGGATGCTGGCTTCGAAAAGGATGATCAGCGGCAGCGTGAGTAGCGTGGGTGTGAATGGATCGACGCCTGGCGTCACC
>VBHQ01000128.1 GCA_005880395.1 Chloroflexota bacterium | reverse complement strand
GCTCCCGGATCTCGGCTTCGAGACGGGCCGACAGGACGACGACCTCGGCGTTCTCGGCGGCCGCCTCCTCGCGAAGCGCCTGCAGTTCCGGTGTTTCCTTGCCAATCTGGCCCTCGCCAATGTTGGCCACGTAGATCACGGGTTTGGGGGTCAGGAAGGAAAAGCTCTTCAAAAGCTTGGCTTCTTCTTCGTTGAAGGACAGCGTGCGGATGGGCTGGCCGTCGTCGAGGTGCGCCGCAAGCCGGTCGAGCAGGTCGAGCTCCTCTTTCTCTTTGGCCGCGGGCTTGAATCGCGCCGTTCCGGCGATCCTCTCCCGCCGCTTGTTGACGACGTCGAGATCGGCGAGGGCGAGTTCGAGGTTGACCATCGACATATCGCGCCGGGGATCCAGCCTGGCGTCGACATGCTGGACGTTGGGATCGGCGAAACATCGGATCACCATCGCCAGCGCATCGAGCTCGCGGATGTGCGACAGGAAAAGGTTGCCCATGCCTTCGCCTCGACTCGCACCGGCGACGAGGCCGGCGACGTCGACGAACTTCATCACCGTGGGCGTGACTTTCTTCGGGTGGTACATCTGCGCCAGCACCTCCAGGCGCTTGTCGGGGACTTCGACCATCGCCGTATTCGGTTCCACCGTGCTGAACGCGTAGGATGCGACGCCGGCGCCGGCGCGCGTCAGGGCGTTGACGAGCGTGGTTTTCCCCACGTTGGGCAAGCCGACGATGCCAACGCCCAGGCTCATCGAGGCGTGGTCGTCGCCGGGCGCCGCAATCGGTCGGGGACCAGGTCGCGAGCGAAGACGTCGGTGATGGTCTCGCTACGCTTGATCCACTCGGCGCCGCTACCGCTGACCAGCACCATGCCTGGCCGCGGCAGCGCATTGAAGTTCGAGGCGAGACCGTCCTGGTAAGCGCCCGTGTCGAGCACCGCGATGGTGTCACCGATCGCCACGTCCGGTAGCAGCGCATCGGGCACGATGCGGTCCGGCTGACAGGTCAGTCCGACGACATCGGCGACTGTCGTCGCCTCACGATCCGCTTTGGTGGTGACGATGGCGGTCCAGCGATTGTGCTCCCACACGACGTCGGGTAGGAACATGTCAGACGAGTCGGTCTCGATCCAGCGTTGCAGCCGCGGTGTTCGTTGGAGCTTGATGTTGTGGACGGTGGCGAGATGAATACCGGCGTCGCCGTACATCCCACGTCCGGGCTCGATTTCGAGTCGCAGGCCGTCAGCACGAAAGTCGTGGGCGCCAAGTGCGTCGCGCAGGCTCGTGGTGACAACGGACGCGTACTCGGACAGCGATGGAGCATGGTCGCTCCGATGCTGGAGGCGGGCCATGCCGCGGCCGAATGGATCGCGGGGAACCGGATACCCACCGCCGAGGTTGATCTCGCGGGGTGCCCATCCGCCCCAGGCATCGCGGAGCCTGGCCAGCAGTCCCACGTACGCCTCGATGATTCGCGGCCACTGTTCAGTTCGGTTGGTATGACGCCCAATATGCGCGTGGACGCCGGCCAGGTCGACCTCCGGCATGCCAAGCGCCCGCCATCCCAACTCGATGACGTCGTCCGTTGGGATGCCCGCCTTGTAAAGGCGCGCCGCTTCCGCGATCGGCATTGGCTCTTCGTACCAATCGGTGGGCTCCGTCAGGGCGGCGAAGTCGGGGCGAAGCCGAAACCGGATCGTGGCGCGGCGGCCCCGATGGCCCGCGACCTCGCGCACCAGGTCGAGCTCCGCGGCACTATCGAGGGTAATCCGGGCGCCGGCCATGACCGCCGTCTCGAGCAGCGCCCGGCTCTTGATCGAGCCATTCACGGAAATCAGGTCCGGTGGGACGCCTCCTTGGAGGGCGGCGTACAACTCGCCACCACCGAAGACATCGCATCCGATCCCTTCCTGGCTCAGGATCCAACGCGTCGCGAGGGCGAAGTTCGCTTTGATGGAGGCGAGGACCGCCACCGTTCCTTCCGGCCAGCGAGCTCCAAATTCCCGCCGGTAGCGACGGGCATTTCGGCGCAGCTGGTCTTCCGAGATGACGGTGATCGGCGTACCGAACTGGCGGGCGAGCACGTCGGCATCCAGCTCTTCGATAAAGAGCCTGCCATCCCGAATCGAAAGGCATTCATCGAGGGCGACCTGCACCGCCATCCGCGACCTCCTCTGTCAACCCGACGTCCACGGCGGCATATCCGCGGCTTGCCCATGCTAGGTCAAAGGCTCACGCGGCGCCCTAGTACTCCATTGGGTCCAGCGGATCGATCACGTCACCGCGCTGGCTGCCGTCGGGCAGCAGGTAGCCGAGGTCCACGTCGAGCCCGTCGTAGGTGGGGTCATCCGGGTCGTACGGATGCGGTTCAGGAATCATGGGCCGGAGCCCGTCCTTGCCGTCCCATTCGTGGCTGCGAAGGCGGCCCTCCACGTAGATGAGCTTGCCGCGCGTCAGGAATTCCTGGCAGATCCCCGCCAGCCGATCGAAGGCGACCAGCGAGTGGTACTGCACGTCTTCCTGGCGGTTGCCGGCGTCATCCTTCGAATAGCCGTTGGTCGCCAGCCGCAGCTTGGCGATGGTGAGCCCCTTCGGGCTGACGACGATCTCGGGATCGCGGGTAAGCCTGCCGACCAGAATCACGCGATTGACCATGTGTTTCTCCCTTTTTGAGTACTCGAACGCCCCCACCCGCAGAGGGGAGGGTGAAGCTTGCGTTTAGCGACCACCTCCTTTCAGACCGAGCAGCGGGAGTGGATCGACCGGGACACCCGCGATGCGCACCTCGAAATGGAGGTGCGGTCCGGTGCTGTTGCCGGTCGATCCCATCAGAGCGATCACCTGTCCCGCCACCACGGCGTCGCCCGGCTGGACGAGCGGAATGTCGAGGTGCCCGTACAGCGTGCTCAAGCGCGGATCGCGAACCACGATGATGTAGAGGCCGTAGCCGCCACGCTCCCGCTGGAGGAGAACGTGCCCCTCCGTGGCGGCGTAGACCGGCGTGTCCACCGTGGCGGCGAAGTCCACACCGCTATGGAAATGGTGAGTCGGACATTGCGCCGACCAGGGCTCGATTGAGAGCGAGGTGCACCCGAAGGGCTGGGTCAACGTGGCATTGCGCACCGGAAGGACCAGCGAAACCGCCGACGCCTGCTGCGCCTGCACGACCAGCCCGGCCAGCATCAGCGGCACCGCAAGCAGCGCCAGCCCCGTCGCGATCAGCAGACGTCGCCACGACCAGGCGAAGAGTGCAAGCCGGCCGGCGGTCATGAACGTCACGACGCGCGTGCCGCCCGGCTCGTCGCCATCGCGCCTTTCATCGCCTTCTTGACCAGGCCCTCTCCCAGGTGTTCGGCCTTGAGCTCGAGGTGCGCGGAGGCGTTCATCAAGCCGGGCACTTTGAGCAGGAGATAGAGAACCGCCAGACCATAAAGCGCCTCAAGCGGCCGCGACCCGATCTGATCGGCGAACAAGCTGGCAAATCGGAGTACGAGCACCTGGCCGAACTGCATGAAGACCGTCAGCAGGAACAGCCGCATCCAGGCGCGGGCGTACAGCTTGGTTTCCGGCAGGATCATGCATAGTGCCGCCAGTGGCGCGACGGCGAGCAGGACCGCCAGCAAAGCGAAGCGGACGACGTAGGTGAAGGCGACGATGACGAGCATCACCGCGATGGCAAGGCGGATCACAATCTCGAACAGCGGCTGGCCGAACCCGTTGCTCAAGGCGAAGCTCCAGGGGAACGTTGGCGGGCCGCCGGGAAAGGGCTGCGTCCAAACGGCGTGAACCATCGCGTTGTTCAGGTCGATCGCCATCTGGCCGAAGAGCAACGCGAAGTGTGCCATGGCAATCGCCGCCATGGCGCGTGGCAGGATGACCTTTAACGTGTAGTGCGGACGGAAGGAGGTGTGCTCCCATTGACTGCGCAAGAAGGCCCAGGTGAAGACCAGAACGAGCAGGAGATCCGTCATCGCCAGCGTCAGGTGGAACATGGCCTGGAGCGCCGGCTCCTCGGTCAGCGGCCGTGGTGTCATCGTTGAAAGATCGTGGGTGCTCAACAGGTAAGTTTCGACCGAGCCGGCCACCGACTGCTGAACGTCGCTGATCAGCTTGTTGAAGAAGCCCGTGACCAGCGCGGTGAAAATCTCTAGCACGGCGCTCCGCGGCCAAGCCGGTCTTCAAGCGGGCTAGTGATTGACCGAATCCACCAGGACCCGGACCAGCAATCCCGCCATCTCGACGCCGAGCGTGCCGAACACGATGCGCCCTATCCAGCGTTTGGCCTCCATCACGCTGCGGGGCTCGATCGCGACCATCTTCCAGATGAAGGCGCAGACAAAGGCGAGCGCACCGATGCTGCCGGTGAGACCCTGGGCATATCCGGTCCAGACCTCGATCAGGTGTTTGAGCGCGTCCATCAGTGCTTCTTGTCCACCTGCTCGATGACGCGAGCTTCGACGTAGTGGGCGATGGCGGTCGTCAGGTGCTGCAAAATGTCCCACTGCTGTAGCAGCAGGTTTCGGTCCTGCTGGCCGAACTTCGCGAACAGCTGCGGGACGAACGGCGACGGACTCGGGGCGGCAACCGTTGGCGAAGGTGGCGGCAGTGGCGGCGCAGCGACCGCCGGGAGCACCGGTGGGTGCAGGCTCGGCAGCACCAGCGGTGGAGGACGAAACGCGACGCGATGCGGCTGCATCGCCAGATGAATTCCAACCCCGGCAAAGGCTGCGAGCAGGGTCACCTCGCCGCCGATGACTGCCAATTTCCACGATGGGTGCATGCAGGACTCCTCGACTGCGCTGGGTGCCGGCAACGCCTGCCATCTTTACACATATCTGTGTATTTGTCAAGACCAGCACACAACGCCTGCGACGATAGCCGATGAATGCCGATCACCAGTGATCAGGCGCGGCAAGCGGTCGAGGCAGCGCAACGGCGGGCGAGCACGATCGGCATTCGCGTCACCGTCGCCGTGGTCGATGAGGGCGGCTACCTGATCTTGCTGAGCCGCATGGACGGCGCCCCGGCACTCAGCCCCGAGCTCGCCGAAGCCAAAGCCGCCGGCGCTGCCGTCATGGGTCGGCCAGGCGACGTGCTGGCCGACAACTTCGAGAAACGACCGGGGTTCTTTACGGCAGCCTCAGCCCTGAGCCGGCGCCCCCTGGTTCCGGGACTCGGCTCGGTGCTGGTGATGGCTGCGGGCCGGCTTATCGGAGCGATCGGCGTCAGCGGCGGCCGGCCAGAACAGGACCTGGAAGCGGCGACCGCCGGCTTAGAAGCGATCCAGGGCCTCTGACAGCACCCGCGGCGCGAATCAGCGAAGGACATCCTCGAGCGCGGCGCGCAAGTTCGCGAACCGGAAACGATACCCGAGTGCCTGCGCCTTCGCCGAGCTCGCCCGGCGCCCGTCGAGCAACAGTTCCGCCTGGCGCCCAAGGGCCAGTCGTAACATCGGCGCCGGCGCGGGAAAGACGGAGGGCCGGTGAAGGACGTGGCCGATCTCACGAGCCACGTCGGCTTGCCGGCGAATATCGGGAGCGACCGCATTGATGGGGCCGCTGAGCGTGGCTTCTCGTAGCGCAAGCTCATAGAGTCCAACCAGGTCCGCAACATGAATCCAGGTGAACCATTGGCGGCCGCTGCCGAGTGGACCGCCGACGAAGAGCCGGAAGGGCAGCGTCAGTAACCGAAACGCGGGTGCGCCCTGACCAAAGACGAAGGCGGTTCGAATGCGGACCACACGGACGCCGAGCGACTCCGCTGTTTGCGCCGCGGCTTCCCATTGTTGCGTGACCATGGCCAGGAACGAGTCGCCCGGACCGCTATCTTCCGTGACCGTCTCTTCCGCCCGGTCGCCGTAATAATCGACCCCGGACGCGCTGACCAGCACGCGGGGTCGCCCGTCGCCAGGCAGTTGGCGAATCGCCCCAACAAGCGCCGAGGTGGCCGACAGGCGGCTCGCCATGATCTCATTCATTCGCCTGCGAGTCCAGCGGCCGCCACCGATACTGGCGCCGGCAAGATTGACGACCGCCGCCGCGCTGCTGAGCTCGCTGACTACCTCGGCGGCGGGCGTCCGCGCATCCCAGCTCACCGGGCGGATGCCTGGCCTCGCCGCGGCCGTCGCATTCCGCGTCAGCACGACGACCTCGTGTCCATCGGCGACGAGCCTGTCGGCGAGCGGACGGCCGACGTAGCCGGAGCCGCCCGCAATCGCGACTTTCATGCCTGGTCCAACCATAGCCCCCACCCTGCCCGCCCCCGGAGCGGGAGGGAATAGGGCGCCTAGGGCTTGAAGCTCTGCATTCGGCGCTCGGTCCGCGCCTGCTCCAGGCTCTGCAGGGCCTGGCCGATGAGCGCCAACCGGTCGTCCTTGCCGCGCTCGCTGGCCGCGACTCCGGTGTCGACGGCGAGCCGGACGATCTCGCCGTTCGGGGTCGCGGCGTACGGATGACCTTCCAGCGCCGGCCGCAGGCGGTCCGCCTGGCGCACCGCTACCTCGCGGCCCGCCTCGGGAATCACCAGGCAGAACTGCCCGTCGTGAATGCGGCACAGGGTATTTACGCGGCGGGTCTTGGCCCGCACCACGGCGACCAGCTCGCGCAGGATGCGGGCCAGGCCGTCTTCGCCATATTTGCCCCGAAGCACCTCGAACGCCTCGATCTCGAAAACCACGAGCGCCAGGTCGTGGTTGTAGCGCGACGCGCGGCTGAGCTCGTTGTCCAACAGGTCGGCCAGATACCGCTCGCTGTACGCCCCCGACTGCGTGTCGAGCAGCGCCAGCTGCTCCGCCTGGATCAACTTCCGCCCCATCACCAGCGCGTAGAGCCCTTCGGAAACGAAGCTCTCGAGCGCCCCGAGGATCTCCTCGAGATCTTCCCGTGGCTGATCGAAGCCGACCACGATGGCGCCGATACTGAACTGGGTTCGCTGGTCGGGGATGGGCGCCCCCACGATGCTGCCCTCCTTGACCACGTCCTCGGTCAGATAACGACACCAGGCGCTCTTCGAGGTGTCTGGGACGCTGACCGTCCGATCGGCATGCTTGACCCATTCGGCGATGCCCTCGACGAGCCGGCGCTTGGACGCCATCAGCGGATCGGCCATGGGCTGATCGAAGGCGGAGGACAGGTCGGAGCCGTTGTCGTCGAGCATCAGCACCAGGGCGTAGTCCGCGCGGGTCAGATAAAGGACCGCGTCAACGATGTGTTGCGACAGCATCTGGGAATTCGATTCCGCGATCTCTGATTGAAGGCGGCGCAGCGCATGCCCGACGCGTTCCTTGGCCTGCATCTCGGCGAGCAAGCTGAGCCCGACAGACACCAGTTCGCCGGCACCGAGCAGCTTCTCCGGATCCTGCGCCTGGACCGCATCCGCCGCCTGGATCAAGTCGTCCGGAAAGATCTTCAGCTGAAACGCGAAGTCAGCGAGCTCTTCCACGGAGTTGGGGCCGAACTTGACGGCCGGTCCAAGCACCGCGCCGAGCTGGTCCTGCTTCTCGTTTCGGACCGGAGCGATGAAATGGCCGACGCCCGATTTGCATACCCCGATCGTTTCCTGGTTGCGCTTGAGAAAGTTGGGGTCGAAATAGAGTGGACAGGCTTTGCGCTCTTGCAGCAGCCGGCAATAGCGCGGGTACTCCTCGACCGCCGTCAGGGGATGGGCATCGAGGTCAAAGACCTGCAGCTTGATGCTGGTGGAAGCGTGGAACCGGTCAACCATCCGGGCGAACTCCGGACTGCCGGCCAGGACGCCAAGCTCACCCTCTTGCGGTTCTACCTCCATCATGCTGTCCGGCCCAAATGGGCGTGGCTTGACCTTCAAGGCAACAACGCCGTAACGGCGGAAAACCTGTCGGGGGGCCCATTGTAGGCGCCGCGTTGCGGGCGCGCCTCTACACTGGACCTGGTGCTCGCGACCAGGCTCCTGACCAAGCGGTATAGCAGCCTGACGGCCGTCGAGGACCTGGATCTCGACGTAGGAGCCGGCGAGCTATTCGGCTTCCTGGGGCCCAACGGGGCCGGCAAAACGACCACCATCAAGATGCTGGTCGGCCTGCTCCGCCCGACGTCGGGAAGCGCACGGGTCGCTGGGATCGACATCCTGGTCGAACCGGAAAAAGCCAAGGCCCGGATTGGGTATGTGCCCGACGCCGCCACGCTCTACGACAAGCTGAGCGCCCGAGAGTTTCTCGAGTTTTCAGGTGACCTCTATCACGTCGAGCGCGTGAGACGCGACCGGCGGATCGAGGCGCTGCTCAAGTTCTTCGGCCTGCAGGACCGCGCCAATGACTTCTTGTCTTCATATTCGCGCGGCATGCGGCAGAAGGTATCGCTGACGGCGGCCCTGCTCCATGATCCCCAGGTCCTCTTTCTTGATGAGCCGACCGTGGGCCTGGACCCGCTCAGCGCGCGCCAGATGAAGGACATCCTCCAGGACTTCTGTAAAGAGGGAAAGACCGTGTTCCTTTCGACGCACATCCTCGAGATCGCCGAGCGGATGTGCACCCGGCTCGGCAGAGAGTTAGTCCGATCGCGCGGATCGCCGATGCGCTCGCCGTGGGCCTCCTGCTCTGGCGCGCCCAGCTCACCATGTTCTTGAACCAGACGGTCCGCAGCCGGCAAGCCGGGCGGCTGGCGATGACCATCGGTGGTGCCGCCGTCATCCTGCTGGCCTGGGGCTGGGAAGCGGTGGTCGTGGTGCTCATCGTCGAGGCCGCGGGACGATTCGGCGCGCACGTCGACACCGTGTCGTTGCTCAGCCTGGGATTTCTCGGTTATAGCGGAATCCTGATCTTCAGCAGCCTGGTGTTCAGCCTCAATGCGCTGTTGCTCAATCCCGATCTTGACCTCCTGCTGGTTTCGCCCCGTCCGGTCGAGAGCATCCTGGGCGGGCGCATGGTGGTCCAGGTCATCCGCCTGATGTTGTTGGGCCTGCTCTTTACGGGGCCGGCGCTCGTCGTCCTGGCCATCGCCGGCAAAGACCCGCTGATCCCACTCGGGTTCGCTCTGCTTTATCTGCTGTATCCGGTCTACATCGTGGTCCTGGTTTCCCTGCTGAGCTTGCTGTTGGTGCGGATTATCCCGGCCGGGCGCGGGCGCGAAATCCTCGCCGTTCTCGGGGTGGCGCTGGCGCTGGCGATCAACCTGATCAACTTCCTGATCAATCCGGCGCTGCGTGCCGGCGGCGCTCTGCCGCGGGGGCGGATTCGGCCCTCGCTGCCCGACATCCCGCTTGCCTCGGCGCCGTGGCTCCCTTCGGGCTGGGCCGGTCGTGCCGCCGCGGCAATCCTCAACGGCAGCTGGCTGAGCGCCGGCGCATGGCTGGCCCTGCTGCTCGCGGTTTCCGCGGCGCTCTTTGTGGCCGGGGCGATGATCAGCGGACGTCTTTACCTGGCCGGCTGGATCCAGACCGTCCGACCCCGCCGGCGGGCGGCGCGTGCGGCACCGGCTGCGTCGAGGGGAAAGCGGGTGCCACTGCTCGGCGCGGTGGAGGCCGGGATCATCGTCAAGGACTGGCGGATGCGAACGAGGGACCTCGCGCAGCTGGTGCGCTTCGCAATGCCGATGGTGTTCCTGGTCATCATCTTCGGGCTCCGCTTTCCCCGCCTCGCCGGATCGGTGCAGCAGCTGGGACCCGGGCCGGTCGCCGCCATGCTCGGGCTGATCCCGGCCTGGGTCCTGCTCTTTTCGCTGGCCCTCTACCTTGGGCTGACCGCGGTTAGCCTCGAAGGCAAGAGCATCTGGATCTACGCCTCGTCGCCCAACACGATGTTCAGCCTGCTGCAGGCCAAGTGCTGGTCGACGGCGCTGCCCACGGCCGGACTGATCGGGCTGGTGACGGTCGCGGCAGAGCTCGTGATCCGCCCGGGCTGGCTCTGGGCGATTGCAGCCAGCCTGACGGCGGTCGCCCTTGCCGCTGCTGTCTGCGCATTGATGGTCGGCGTCGGCGCGGTGTTTGCCCGCTTCGACTGGACCGACGCGCGCCGCATGCTGAGCCCCGCTGGGCTCTTCATCGGGATGGCGTTGTTTCTCATCATCAGTATTGCAACGGCATTGCTATTCGGCATTTCGCTGGCGCTGGCGAACCTCAGTGGCTTTCCGGTGTTCACCACCTGGCTGGCGGCGATGGTGGTTGCGATCGGCGGCACGGTGGCCGCGGCGACGCTGTCGCTGCTGCTCGGCAACGAACGCTTGCGCCGGCTAGAGCTCGGCTGAGTCCTCGACCGCGATCGGCGCCGGCTCGTCGGACAGCGAGGCGCCGATCCGATGGTGGTGCCGGCAGCGAGCCTCGTAGGTGGCGGCGCCGCCGACCACGACCAGCGGAGCGTCCGCCGGCGCCGGCCGACCGTCAACCAGGCGCTGCGTGCGCGTCGCCTGCCGCGAGCCGCAGCCCGGATACTGGCAGGACGCTTGGAGCTTGGTCAACCGGTCGGCGTAGGCGGCCAGCAGGGGCATCGGCCCAAAGGGCCTGGCCAGGAAATCGAGCTCCAGGCCGGCCACGATCACGTGCCGTCCGCGGTTGGCGAGCTCGTCGACGAGGCCAACCAGGTCGCTGCCAAAAAACTGGGCCTCATCGATGGCGACCACGCGCGTGTCATCGTGGAGCTGACGGCGGATCGCATCCACGTCGGGGACCGCGATCGCCGGGAATCGAAGCTGACGGTGCGAGGCGACCGCCTCGATCGCGTAGCGATCATCCAGGGCGGGCTTGAACGCCTGGATGGCTAATCCCGCGTAGCGCGCCTGGTCCAAGCGTCGAATCAGTTCCTGGGTCTTGCCGCTGAACATACAGCCGCTGATCAAGTCGAGACTTCCGGATGGCTCGTCGAACCAGACCTCTTGAAAGCTCTGGGCCCGCGGCTCCGGCGTGTGATGCCGCCGGCAGACGGGAAGAAAGCGTTCGGGCGTGCCATCGACGCCGTGGAACCGTTGCGTCCGGCTCGCCAGGTTGCGGCAGCCGGGCTGCGCGCAGACTCCATCGTCCAGCTTGAGCGCGAAATCGGCGGTACAGAGCAGCTCCGGCATCGGCCCGGCCGGTCGGGCCGTGACATCCAGCTCCCAGCCGGCGAGCACGACGTCGACGCGGTAGACGGTGGCCAGGCTGTCCGCCACGGCAATCAGCCGATCGTCGTACTGCTGGCCATTGTCGATCGCGACCAGCTCGGTGGCGGGATCGAGCTGGCTCACGAGGTCGTTCGGATCGGCCCGCGCCGACAGATATTGCATGTGGCGGCCCTGCCGCTGGGCTCGCTCGGTATCGGCCTCGAGCTTCTTGGTCTTGCCGGAATGGGTTGGACCCGAGTAGACCGTCAGGCTGCCCAGGCGACGGCGCTCGCGGTCCTCGCGGTAGCGTTCGTCGATCATGCCCGGTCTACGTTTGGTGGAGCGCGATCAGGCGCGGCGGAATTCCAGCTTGGCGTTTTCCACGAGCGAGGGGTCGGCCAGCAGATCGGCGCCGGTCATGGCCAGCGCCTTGGCGGCATCAATCATCGCCTGATAGCCGCGCAACGAGCCAGATGCCTCGAGGAATGCCTGGGAATGCCCGGCGACGTCGCTGGGCGCGATCGCCAGCGTCGGATGGATCGCGGGAACGACATGGCTGACGTTGCCCATATCGGTCGATCCCGCGTTTTCCCAGGGCACGCCTTCGACCGGATCGATGCCGAGTCGCTTCAGGTTCTCCTCGAAGAGCCTCGCCAGCACGCCGTTGTTGCGGAGGTCGGTATAGGGGTCTTCGCCGAAGGACAGGTTCACACTGCAGCCGGTCGCGAGCGCCGCCGCCTGGAAGATGTTCTTCACCTTCTGGACCAGTTCTTGCATGTAGGCCTCGTCGCGAGCGCGGACGAGGAACTCGCCCCGAGTCCGCTCGGGCACGATATTGGGCGCGGTGCCCCCCTCGATCAGGAAGCCGTGGACGCGGGCGCCCTCCTTGATGTGCTGACGCAACATGCTGATCGCGTTGTACGCGAGCACGAAGGCATCCAGCGCGTTGATGCCTTTCTCGGGGTCGCCGGAGGCATGCGCCGCCCGGCCGGTGAACTCGAAGTGCAGGTGCGTCACCGCCAGCGCCCAGTGCAAGACCTGAGTCTTCGTGTCCGGATGGAACATCATCGCGACGTCGACTTCCTGGAAGATCCCGCCCTGGATCAGGCGGATCTTGCCGCCGCCCCCCTCTTCCGCCGGGGTGCCGATCACCTGGACGCGTCCTGGAAACTGGTCCAGGATCTCGGCGAGCGCGATCCCGGCGCCAGTCGACGCCATCGCGATCAGGTTGTGCCCGCACCCGTGGCCGAGGCCTCGCAAGGCGTCGTACTCGGCAAGAAACGCGACCGTCGGCCCGCTGCCGTTGCGCCGGGTGGCGACAAAGGCGGTCGGCGTCTCGGCGACGCCAAGCTCGACGCTGAAGCCCTGCCGCCGCAAGAGCTCGCTCAGCCAGCCAGCCGCCTGGCGTTCCTCGTAGCCAATTTCGGGGTTGGCGTAAATCTGGCGGCCGATGCGCTCCAGGTCGGGACGCAAGCTGTCGATTCGCGCGCCGAGCTGGTCTTTGAGCTGACCGGTCGAGGCCTGCGCCACTGACATGCTGGCCAATAATTGTATGGGGATGGCCGAGCACAAACCGCTGGAGCAGGCGACCGACGACGAGCTCGCGCAGCGGATGCGCGACATCATGGCCGAGATGGGACCGCTGGAAGAAGCGCTGGGCCGGCTTCGGTCGCAGATTCAGCAGGTCGTCAGCGAGCAAAAGCGCCGCGAGCGGATGCAACATCTGAAGGCGCGGATGCAGGTGCGGACAACCGTCGCCAAGGGCCAGTTGCCGACACTCCAGCAGGTCGCGGAGAGCTCCAATGAGCTGGTGGCGCCGGAGACGCCGCTCAAGGAGCTCACGTTCTTTCGAGACAGCGGTACCGAAATTGGCCTTGGCTATGCAACCTCGCGAGAGCCAACCGTGTGGATGACCAACGGCTCACAGACGACGGCGGTCAAGACCGTCAGCGAGATCCGAGAGCGTTATCTCGACGGGTGGGATTTCGGAACCGGCGCCCACCCTGGCGTTCGGATTCACATCCCGAACAGCCGGACGGAGAAAATCCTTCAGGCGACCGAGGTTTTCGTCAAGCCGAACCAATAAGGGCGCTTACGACGCTGGTCGTGCTCTCGGACAGTCAGTTCGGGAGCCGGATCGAGCCGTCGCCCTTAATCGTCCAGAACGGATTGTGCGCAACCTCCCAGGGATGCCCATCGGGGTCGATGAAGATCCCCGTGTAGCCGCCCCAGAATGTCTTGCCACCAGCTCTCGGAATTGTTCCGCCGGCGGCTTTCGCTTCCGCGAGGACCGCATCAACTTCATCGGGCGACGAAACGTTGTAAGCGAGCGCCACGCCTCCCCAGCCGCCGCTGTCCTGCACGCCGCTATCGGCTGCCAGCTCGCCGCGGCCCCAGAGGCCGAGCACTAACCCGCCGGCCTGGAAGAACACGACCCCCTCTTCCGGTTTGCTGTTGCTCTTCCATCCGAGCCTTTCGTAGAACGCCCATGCCCGGGCGAGGTCGGCAACGCCAAGCGTAATCAGGGAAACGCGCTGATCCACGTGCTTACCAGCCGCGCTCGATCCACTCGTCGAGGTGGGGGCGCTCGCGGCCGATCGTCGTCGGCTTGCCGTGCCCGGGAAGAACCTCGATGTCGTCCGGCAGGGTGAAGAGCTTGTCCCTGATGCTGTCGATGATGGTCGGAAAGCTGGCGTACGGATTGGCCGTGTTGCCGGGGCCGCCAGGGAAGAGCGTGTCGCCGGAAAAGAGCCGCTCGCCGGCCAGCAGGCAAATACTCCCCGGCGTATGGCCGGGCGTATGCAGGGCGACGACCTCATAGTCGCCAAAACGAAAGCGTTCGCCGTCCTGGACACGGTGGTCCGCCGCCATCGGCATCATCGCCTCGTCCAACTGGTGACAGGTAAAGGTCGCCTTCGTCGTCTCCCGAACCGCCTTGAGCGCCTGCACGTGATCCTGATGGCCATGCGTCGTCAGAATGTGGCTGACCCGCAGACCTGCGAGTTCTTTGATGATCCTCGGCGCATCGTTGGCGGCGTCGATCAGCAGCGCGTCTTTTGACTTGTCATCGCTGAGCACATACACGTTGTTGTCATATGGCCCAACGGAAAAGGTTGTGAGACGGTACACCCGTCGAAGTCTAGGCCCCACCCTGCCCGGGCGGCGAAATTATGACAATTAGATCTCGATGGCCCTCGAGCGGCGGATCGGCATGCACATGCGCACCGGCCGCGGCCTGGAGAAAGCCATCGAGATGATCAAGGCCCTGCAGCTCAAGGCGGTGCAGATCTTCACCGACAACCCGAGCGCCTGGCGGTCGGCTCCCGTCGACCCCAAAGCGACCGAGCTTTTTCGAAAATCGCTCGCGGAGCTGGATGTTCATCCCGCGCTGTCGCATGCCATGTACCTGATCAACCTGGCCGGCCCCAACCCGAGCTTCCAGAAGAAGTCACGCGAGGCCTTGCGCGCCGAGCTGGAGCGTGCCGAGAATTACGGCTGCCAGTACGTGGTCGTCCACGTCGGCAGCCACATGGGCGACGGCGCCCAGCTTGGGATTGACCGTGTCGTCGCGGCGCTCGATGAGGTGCTGACCAAGGCGGGGGGCAGCGCGATGTGCTTGCTCGAGACCTCGGCGGGCGGCGGCGCATATGTCGGCGCGAAATTCGAGGACCTGGCACAGATCCTCGGACGGTTACCGGAGCATGCGGCACGTCTCGGCGTTTGCTTCGATACCGCGCACGCCTACGCGTCCGGCTACGACGATGCCGGGGCAGCCGGCATGAAGGCGACACTCGATCAGCTGATGGCCATCGTTCCGGCGCAGCGAATCCGCGCCTGTCATTGCAACGACACCACGGTTGGGTTGGGCGGCAAGGCTGACCGGCACGTAGGCATCGGCCATGGGAACATCGGGGTCGAAGGATTTCGGGCGCTGCTGCACGACGACCGCCTGGCGCATTGCGCCTTCGTGCTCGAGACCCCGGGC
>VBHQ01000127.1 GCA_005880395.1 Chloroflexota bacterium | reverse complement strand
GAGCCGTGCGCCATCTCGAGAAAGGCCGGGTGGTAATCCTGGCGGCCGGGAGCGGAAATCCGTATTTCAGCACCGACACGACCGCTGCGCTCCGGGCGGTCGAAATCGAGGCGGAGGTCGTATTGAAAGCGACCAAGGTGGACGGCGTCTACGACTCGGATCCGAAGACCAATCCGAAGGCGAAGCGCTTTACGCACCTCGACTATCTGGACTTGATCAACCGGGATCTCCGTGTGATGGACCACACCGCGGTGACCCTCTGCCGAGAAAACAACATCCCGATCATCGTCTTCGACCTTTCGCAAGCGGGCAGCCTGGAGGGTGTCGTCGGCGGCAAGCCGATCGGCACGATGGTGGGAGGCGCGGCATGATCGAGGCGAATATCAAAGACGCCGAAGGCAAGATGACCAAAAGCCTCGAAGCGCTGGGCCGGGAGATCCTGACGATTCGCACCGGTCGCGCCAGCCCGGCGCTGGTCGATAAGATCCCGGTCGAGTACTACGGCAATCCCATGCCGCTCAACCAACTGGCGACGATCACCGTGCCCGAGGCGCGCATGATCATCATTCAACCCTGGGACCGGTCGATCATCAACGCGGTCGAGAAGGCGATTCAGAAGTCGGAACTGGGCTTGAATCCTGGCAACGACGGACAGTTGATCCGCGTGCCGATACCCCCGCTCAATGAGGAGCGTCGCCGGGAGTACGCCCGCCTCGTGAAGCGCTACGCGGAAGACGCGCACGTGGCGGTTCGCAACATCAGGCGAGAGCAGATGGACCGGATCAAAGGGTTGGAAAAGGAGAAGAAGATTTCCGCCGATGAAGCCCGGCGTGGCGGTGAGCAGTTGCAGAAAGTCGCCGACCGGTTCATCGCGCTCGTCGACCAGATGGCAGCCCGCAAAGAAGCCGAGATCATGGAGGTCTAGCGGCAAGGAGTCCCAGGTGAGCCAGGTGCCGACGCCGCCCGAGCACGTCGCGATCATCATGGATGGGAACAGCCGCTGGGCTCGCGAGCGGCTGCTGCCGCGGGTGATGGGCCACAAAGCGGGGATCGAATCCATTCGCCGGGTCGCCGAGGCGGCCGATCAGCGCGGCGTCAGGGTGCTGACCCTCTATGCGTTTTCGACGGAAAACTGGTCGCGTCCACGCGACGAAGTCGACGCCTTGATGACGCTGTTCTCGGACACGATCCGCCGCGAAGTTGATGAGCTCGCTCGCCGCGGCATCGAGCTGCGCTTCTCCGGGCGCATCCACGAGCTGTCCGCCGCGTTGCAGGACCAGATGCGGCACGCCACGGATCGAACCAGCGTCGGCGCTCGCGCCATCTTGAATATCGCCATCAACTACGGCGGCCGGATCGAAATCGTGGATGCCGTGCGCGAGCTGGCACGCGAGGGAGCCGACCTGAGCCAGCTCGATGAGGCGACGCTGGGCGCCCATCTTTACACACGCGGATTGCCTGATCCGGATCTGGTGATTCGCACCGCCGGCGAGATGCGGCTGAGCAATTTCCTCTTGTGGCAGGCGGCCTATTCCGAGTTCTACACCACGCAGACGCTGTGGCCGGACTTTGGCGGCGTCGATTTCGACGAGGCGCTTGCCTCATATCAGCGGCGGATCCGGCGCTTTGGCGCTCGTCCGGAGGAGGTCCCGCATCGAGGCCGCTGATCCTGCGGCTGATCAGCCGGTGGTAGCGGCCGCGAGCCGCTCGAACATGCTCCTTCGAGTCGGTACCGCGGCCGTGCTGATCGCCGCCGTTCTCCTCGTGCTGCTGGCCGGGTCCTTCTGGGGCCCAACTGGGCAAGCGTGACGTTTCTGCTCGCCGTCGTCAGCGTGGTCGGCCTGGGGGCGATGGTGTTTCTTCGCAACTGGCGAGCGAGCTTGGCGCGCTGGGCGCTCGCGATCGGCGGCAGCCTATGGCTGGGGCTGCTGCTCAGCTTCTATGCCTCCCTCTACTTTCGTCATCAGCCTGACCCAAACCGCCAGGGATCCTGGCTGGTCCTCGCGGTCTTCGTCACCATCTGGATTGGCGACACGGCCGCGATGCTGGCCGGCATGCGCTACGGTCGCCATCGGTTCTTTTCCGGAATCAGTCCCAAGAAAACGGTCGAGGGAGCAATCGCCGAAGTGCTTGTCAGCCTGGTCTTCTTCAGCATCGCAGGGCCATTTCTTGGCGTCGGCTTCCCCCATAACGTCCTGCTCGGTCTGCTGATCGGGATCGCGGCAGAGCTCGGCGATCTGGTTGAGTCGCAAGCCAAGCGAACCGCCGGCGTGAAGGACGCAAGTCAGCTGATTCCCGGTCACGGCGGCGTCCTCGACCGGATCGACTCACTGCTTCCGGTGGGAGCGCTTGTGTATTATTACCTTACGTTCTTGCACCTGGCGTGAGGCCGTGGGTGCAATGACCCCAACCGATCAGACGTTGCAGCTCATGCGGGACGAGTCCGCCATCCTAGCAAGACCATGAGATCCCATCGTCCTTCGTTCCGGCGCCTTGCCCTGCTCGGCGCCACCGGCTCGATTGGGCGGCAGGTATGTGACCTGGTGGAACAGCACCCCGAGCGCTTCGCGCTGCACGCGGTCGTCGGCGGGCACGATGCCGGGGCGCTCGACGCCATCGCGCAGCGACATCCCGGCGTGCACGCGCTGCTGGCGGCTCCTGCAGGCGGCGATCCAGGCCCAGCGGCGCGCGCCATCAATGAGGTCGTCTGTGACCCGGATGTCGACCTGGTCGTGGTCGCGGTGGCTGGTAGCGCCGCTCTGGCGCCCACGTTGGCGGCGCTCGATGCCGGCAAAGACATCGCGCTGGCCACCAAGGAAGTGCTGGTCTTGGCCGGTCCGCTGATTCGCGAACGCATGCGCGAGCACGGCTCGCAGGTGTTTCCCATCGACAGTGAGCACAGCGCCATCTGGCAATGCCTGTGGGGTGAAAAGAAGGAAGCGGTCCGCCGCCTCATTCTCACGGGCTCCGGCGGTCCGTTCTTGCGGCGTTCCCTGGTTTCGCTTGACGCCGTGACCATTACCGAGGCGCTCACGCATCCACGCTGGAAAATGGGACCGAAGATCACCGTTGACTCGGCGACGATGATGAACAAGGGCCTGGAAATTATCGAGGCGCATTTCCTGTTCGACATCGGCTACCCAAGCATCGAGGTCGTCATCCATCCTGAAAGTGTTGTCCATTCAATGGTGGAATTCGTCGACGGCAGCGTCAAGGCGCAGCTGGCCGAGCCAGACATGCATCTGCCGATTGCGATCGCGCTCGGCTTCCCGGACAGGATCGACGGGATCAGCCCGGCGCCCGACCTGGCCGCGCTGGGGCGGCTCAGCTTTGAGCCGCTCGACCACGCCAGGTACCCCGCCGTCAGCCTGGCACGGGCTGCCGGCGAGCGTGGTGGGACGGCGCCGGCGGTGCTCAATGCCGCGAACGAGGCCGCCGTCGGCGTTTTCCTCGACGGCCAATGCCGGTTCGTCGACATCGTCCCGCTGGTCGAGCAGGCACTCGAGGCGTCCCCGGTGGTCGACGAGCTATCCCTGGACACCCTGCTGGCAGCGGACCGGCAGGCCCGGGCCCTGGTGCGCGCTGCCGTCTCATCGGGCCGGCGCCGAAGCGAGCTGCTGGCATGAGCCCGGTGGTGCTCGTCCCGCTCGTCGTCCTGATCTTCAGCCTGCTGGTCATCGTGCACGAATCAGGCCATTTCCTCACTGCCAAGCTCTCGGGCATCAAGGTCGAACAGTTCAGCATCGGTTTTGGCCCCAAGTTGTTTGGAGTCCAGCGAGGAGAAACGCTCTACGCCGTGCGCGGCGTTCCCCTTGGCGGGTTCGTCAAGCTTGCCGGCATGGACGGCAGCATGGATGCCGGCCCACGCAGTTTCAATGCGCATCCGCTCTGGCAACGATTTCTCGTGATCGTGGCCGGCTCCGCCTTCAACTTGATCCTGCCGATCTTCATCTTCGCCGGTGTCTTCATGACGGTTGGCCTGGCGCAGGTTAAAACGCCGATTGAGGTCGGTTCGGTGGATGCAGGCACGCCGGCGGCCAATGCGGGCTTGCGTAGCGGCGACGTAATTCGCTCGGTCAACGGTCAGGCGATCGTGCAGTTCCAGGATCTTCCTAACAGCCTCAATGCCTCGAAGGGCGCCCCGGTCACCGTGACAATCGAGCGCGGCGGAACGCTGCTGACGCTGGTGATCACGCCCCGGCTCGACCAGTCGACCGGCGGGTACGTCCTTGGCTTCCACCCGGCCGCGATTACCTCCAGGCCTTCACCACCGCAGGCAACCTGGTTGGGTGTTCGGGAAACCGGCAACGCGATCGTGGGCATCGTCGGAGGGATTTATGAGCTGGCGACCAACAAGAGCCTTGGTGGCATCCTCGGTCCCAACGGCCTGGAGGGACCGGTCGGAATCGTGAAGACGACGGCCAGGGCCGCCCAGGCCGGGGTGCTGTCGGTGGTGGGTGTGGTTGCCCTGCTCAGTCTCAGCCTCGGGCTGGCGAATATCCTGCCGTTTCCCGCCCTCGACGGCGGACGCGCCGCCTTCCTGGTGCTCGAGCTTGTCCGCGGCCGACCGGTGGATCCGGCCCGCGAGCAGGTGGTGCATTACGTCGGCCTCGCTCTGTTGTTTGGACTCGTGGGACTTGTGACATATAACGATGTGTTGAGATGAGACCAAGGCGGAAATCGATCCCGGTTCGCATTGGCGATGTCGTCGTCGGCGGAGCGGCGGAAATCGTCGTTCAGTCGATGACCAAGGCCGACACGCGTGACGTCAAGGCGACCCTCAACGAGATCGCCCGCCTGAAGGACGCAAACTGCCGGATCGTGCGCGTCGCGGTGCCGACCCGAGAAGCCGCCCAGGCCATGGTGGAGATCAAGAAGTCGTCGCCGTTGCCCATCATCGCGGACATTCACTACGATGCGCCCCTCGCCCTGCTGGCGCTGCAGGCCGGCGTCGATGGACTGCGTCTGAATCCGGGGAATATCAAGGATCCGGAAAAAGTCAAGGAGATCACTCGCCAGGCCAAAGAACGGGAGGTGCCGATTCGGATCGGCGTCAATGCCGGCTCGCTTCCTGGACGCCCGAAAGAAGGTGCCGGCGTGAGGCCGCCCACGGAAGAGGTTGTGGCGGCGATGGTCAGCGCGGCCATGGGCCATATGCACATCCTCGAATCGCTGGACTTCAACCTGATCAAGGTTTCGATGAAGGCGTCCGATCCGCCGACCATGATTGCGGCGAACCGAGCGCTGGCGGAAAAGATGGATTATCCCTTGCATCTCGGCGTCACCGAGTCGGGTCCGCCTCGAACCGGCGCGGTCAAGAGCGCGGTCGGCATCGGGGTTCTGCTGGAGGAGGGCATCGGCGACACGATTCGCGTGTCTCTCGCCGGCGACTCGGTTGAGGAGGTCGAGGTAGCGTACGGCATCATCAACGCGCTCGCCGAGAAACAAACCGGGCCAAACCTGATCGCCTGTCCGATGTGCGGGCGTCTCGAGATCGACATGCTACCGATGGTCGCCGAAGTCGAAAAGGCGCTGAAGCGGATCAAGCGGCCGATCAACGTGTCGGTGATGGGCTGCGTCGTCAACGGCCCAGGCGAGGGCCAACATGCCGACATCGGAATCGCGGGCGGTAAGGGAAAGGGCATCCTCTTCAAACACGGCAAGATCGTCGGCACATTCCCCGAGAAAGAGTTGGTGCCCGCGCTGCTCAAAGAGCTCGACGCGATCGCCGCCGAAGACGCGCAGCAACTGGCCAGCTAACACAGAATTTCACCGGGCACAGGCGCGTTGAACTTATACTCACTAGCCTCATGTCCGACGACGAAAAAAAAGGCGGCGACGGCGGAAAAGACGGCGACGGCGATAAGCCGGAAACCGGCTTTGTCAAGGACATCCGCAAGCAGTCCCAGGATTTCCCCGGCTGGTACACCGACGTCGTCCGCAAGGCACAGCTCGCGGACTATTCACCGGTACGCGGCTGCATGGTCATCCGCCCCTATGGCTACGGGCTATGGGAATTCATCCGCGACGCGCTCGACGGCCTGATCAAACAAACAGGTCACGAGAACTGGTACTTCCCGGCGCTGATCCCGCTCAGCTTTTTGATGAAGGAGGCCGAGCACGTCGAGGGATTCGAGCCGGAGTTTGCGATGGTGACGCGCGGTGGCGGCAAGGACTTGGAAGAACCACTCGTCCTTCGTCCTACGTCCGAAACCATGATCGCGAGCGTGTTGCGCGACTACATCCAGTCCTATCGCGACCTTCCCGTCTTGACCAACCAGTGGAACAACGTCTTCCGCTGGGAGCTGCGTACCCGCCTGTTCCTGCGCACGCTCGAGTTCCTCTGGCAGGAAGGCCACACCTTCCACGAGACCGCGGCTGAAGCTGAAGAGGAAGTCTTCAGGATGCTCGAGCAGTATCGCCGGATCGCCGAAGAGTGGTGCGCGGTGCCGGTCCTTGCCGGACGGAAGTCGGAGACGTAGAAGTTCGCCGGCGCGCAGTATTCGACCTCGATCGAACGCATGATGCTGGATGGCAAGGCGCTGCAAATGGGCACCTCGCATTACTTCGGCCAGAATTTCACACGCGCCTATGACCTGACCTTCACCGCCCGCAGCAACGCGCGCGAGCATCCTTACTCGACGAGCTGGGGCGTCTCCACCCGAATGGTGGGCGCCGTGGTCATGGCCCACGGCGACGACTTCGGCCTTCAGCTCCCTCCCCGGATTGCCCCGGTGCAAGTCGTGATCATCCCCATCTTTCGAACCGAGACTGAGCGAAGCCAGATCGAATCGGCGCCCCCGCGACCTGGCGAAGGGCGCGGTCATGATCGTCAGGCGCCTCGACCGAACGAAAACCGCGGTGGCGGTCGGGGACCTGGGCACCGCCATCCCGGCAATGCTGGAGAGCATCCAGGCGGATCTCTTCAAGCGGGCCCAGCAGTTTCGCGAGGCGCACACGGTTCGGGTGGACTCCTTGGAGTCCCTGATCCGCTACTTCAGCGAATCGGTTGGTTTCGTCATCACGCCCTGGTGCGGCGCCGAAGAGGATGAGATCAAGGTCAAGGGGGCGACCAGCGGCGCCACCACCCGCGTGGTGCTCGGCAAGCTGGACGGTCAGCAGCGTTGCGCGATTTGCGGGCGTCCAGCGACGCTGGAGGTCGCCTGGGGAAAGGCGTACTAGGCCCGCCGCGCCCTCGCCCTGATTGGGCTTTCGGAAGTTCGGGGATAATTCCGCCATACACCGAATAGGGATCTGAGCATGCAATTCGCCGACCTGCTGACCAAGGTCAGCTATCTTCCGCCCGGCGACGTCGAGGTCCTTTCACGTGCCTACGACGCCGCCGCCAGCGCCCACCATGACCAGAACCGGCTCTCCGGCGAGAAATTCATCGAGCATCCACTCAGCGTCGCCTCGATTCTGGCTGACCTGCAGCTAGACCGCGACACGCTTGCCGCCGCCATCCTCCACGACACGGTCGAAGACACCCACCTGACGGTTTCCGACCTGGAGCAGAGTTTTGGTCCGACCGTCGGCAAGCTCGTAGCCGGCGTCACCAAGTTGGACAAGATCAGCTTCCGCAGCCAGGAGCAAGCGCAGGCTGAGAACGTCCGCAAGATGCTGGTGGCCATGGCGGAGGATGTCCGCGTCGTCCTCATGAAGCTGGCGGATCGGCTGCACAACATGCGAACGGTCAACTTCCTTCCCGAGAATCGCCGGCGGGCGATGGCGCAGGAGACCCTCGACATCTACGCGCCGCTGGCCCACCGCCTCGGCATGTGGAACATCAAGTGGGAGCTCGAGGATCTTTCCTTTGCCCAACTTCATCCCGACGAGTACCAGGAGATCGTCAAGAAGATCGCTCGCAAGCGCAAGGAACGCGAGACCTACGTCGACGATATCAAAGAGATCCTGGAACGGGAGCTGACCGCGGTCGGCATCAAGGCAGACACCAGCGGGCGTCCGAAGCACGTCTACAGCATTGCCAACAAGCTGGCGCTGGGCAAGGACTTCGATGAGATCTACGACCTCTCCGCCATCCGCGTGTTAACGGATTCAATCAAGGATTGCTACGGCGCGCTTGGCGTCATTCATTCGTTGTGGAAGCCGATTCCAGGGCGGTTCAAGGACTACATTGCCATGCCGAAGTCCAATGGCTACCAGTCCTTGCACACGACCGTGGTGAGTCACAGCGGCGAGCCGATGGAAATCCAGATCCGCACCCATGAGATGCACCGGACGGCCGAATGGGGCGTCGCGGCCCACTGGACATACAAGGAAGGCACCGGCAAGGACGAGCGAAAAATGGATCAGCGGTTTGCCTGGCTGCGCCAGTTGATGGATTGGCAGAAGGAGGTGCTGGACGCCGAGAAGTTCGTCGACGCCGTCAAGGTCGACGTCTTCCGTGACGAAGTCTTCGTCTTCACACCGCGAGGTGACGTGCTGGCGCTCCCGTCGGGAGCCACGGCCGTCGATTTCGCCTACCGGATTCACACCGAGGTCGGCCATCGCTGCATTGGGGCCAAGGCCAACAGCCGGATGGTGCCGCTCGAGTACCAACTGCAGAATGGGGACATCCTCGAGATCCTGACTTCCAAGGGGCCGCATGGGCCGAGCCGCGACTGGCTGGCCTTCGTCAAGACCGCCGGCGCCGCCCAGAAGATCCGCGCCTGGTTCAAGAAGGAGCGCCGAGAAGAGAACGTCACCAAGGGTAAGGAGCTGCTCGACAAAGAGTTTCGGCGGATGCAGCAGCGCGCGCTCGCCTCCATCGGAGAGGAGCGGATCCTCGAGCTGGCGAACGAGTTTCGCTTCAGCGAGCTCAACGATTTCTACGCCGCCATCGGCTACGGCGACGTTAGTCCGCACTCCGTCCTCCTGAAGTACATGGCGGTCAGTCAGCCCGACGGGAATGGCGAATTTCCCCTTATCCCGCTCGTGCCGCAGTTCAAGCCCACCGGCGAAATCCGGGTCAAGGGTGAGCGAGGCGTGCTGACGCAGATCGCGCAGTGCTGTAAGCCGGTCCCTGGTGACCCGATCGCCGGCTACATCACCCGCGGGAAGGGGATTACTGTCCACCGCACCAGCTGCAAGAACGTTCTCAACGTCAACAACCAGGAACGCCTGGTCGACGTCGACTGGGATACCGGTGGGAGGCAGCTGTACCCGGTCGGTATCAAAATCGAGGCGTGGGATCGTACCGGGCTGCTCCGCGACATTGCCACGGTGATCGCCGAAAGCAAGATCAACCTGACGGGCGCTGAAGTCCAGGTCTACGACGACAAGACGGCGGTCATCTCGACCACCGTCGAGATCAGCAGCCTGACCCAGCTCAGCCGGCTGATGGAGCGGCTGGAGACGGTCAAAGACGTTCACACGGTTGCCCGGGAGGGCAATCTGGCCCATAGCTAGCGGCCCCAGCAGCGGCGCTGGGCGCCTCGCAACCGACATCGTTACGCGCTTGTGACGACCGCCTTCATGCAGGCCATCGCGGAAACGGTCGCCGTAACTTCGCCTACCTAGCATCGGGAAGCGATGGGTGCCCATTCCAGCGGTCGACGCGCGCTCGCCGGTTTCTTTCTCGTTGGGCCGGCGATTGTCGTGCTCTTCGGCGCCGTCGCCATGGTGGCGCTCCATCCGGTGGACGGCCTCGCCTGGGTGATGGTGTCGGATCTGACCGCCGACCTGCGGCTCGACGCGGGCCTGCAGACCAAACCGCTCAAGAACACCGTCGTGGCCGAGGCCTTGCAGGACCAGTCACTGGAGGGCGCCGATTCCCAGTCGCTCGCGATTCCCCCGGCGCTTGCGCTCGCGCCGCCGCCCGCAGCTGTTGCCATCAACCTGGCTCCATCGGCGCGACCGGTGATCAAGCCGGTGTCGACCCCGGCGCCGGCTCCGACCGCGGCTCCATCGCCGGGCCCGAGCCCATCGCCCGCCGCCTCGCCGTCCCCGAACCCAACGGCCGTGGCGACGCCTACCCCAACGCCGAGTCCCCAACCAACGCCTACGCCTACGCCCAGTCCGCAACCAACGCCCACGCCTGCACCCACACCGACACCAACCCCCAGGCCTTCGCCAACCCCCACGCCGGTGCCGACCGCTCGGTTCGCGATCGCCTCAGCCACTGAGGCCGTCTCGACCTCGACGAAAGGCCAGAGCAATGCCGGCCGCTGCAATCAGACGACGGTGATGGCGACCGGCAGCTTCACGACGAACGGCGTCGGCGGCTGGGTCTTTTACCAGTGGACCCATTACGACACGTCGGGGAAGGTCGTGGGCTCGACGCCGGAGGCGCCAATCCGGGTTGCAGCTGGCGACACCAGCTCGCACGCGGTCATGCCTGACTCGTTCACGCCACAGCACAGCGGTTCGGACAAGCTTGTCTTCTGGAGCCCGGCCTATGCAGCCGCGACGCAAAGCTGGAGCTGTGTTGGCTAAGCGACTGACGCTCCCGGCGATGCGGATCCGAACCCAGATCATCCTGCCGTTCCTGCTGCTGATGTTGATTCTCGGTGTCATCGGCACTTACCTGACGACCAGCCTCGTGGCCGGCTCGCTCGAGAGCCGCATTGCGGACCAACTGGTCCAGGCGGAGAACGCCGCCCTCGATGCCGCGGTCAAGCTGCAGGGGCGACAGGTGGCGGCAATCCGGCTGGTCGCCAACACCGAGGGCGTCGACCAGGCCGTCCGAGCCGGAGACGCCGCCAGGCTCCGCCAGCTGATCGTGCCGCTCGAGGTCAACAACCGCCTGGGCACGGTCATGATCTTCGACGCTTCGGGGAAAACCATCCTCGAGGTCACCCAGCCCGACACCACCAACCCCAACGGGCTGGTCTTCAAGAGCGGCACCGACCTCGCGACCGAGGCGCTGGTTCAGCCGGTCTTGAAGGGCCAGTACGACGCGCTCGGCGATAAGTACATCGGCTACCTTGGTGCTCCGGCCACGGCGCTGGCGGCCGCTGGGCCGGTGATGCTAGGCGACCGCGTGGTCGGGGGCGTGCTCGTTCAATCGTCGTTGGCCGACGTGCTGACCGAGATGCAAAGCAAATCGGAGGCCCAGGTCGCGCTGCTCGACGGCAATGGGAGCCTGCTGGCGAGCACGCTGGCCGGGGTCAAGGGCGAGCTGATCGACGAGCACCTGCGCTCCTACCTGGCGCTTGCCTCGCCGGGCCGCGCGGCAACGCGGACGTTGACCATCGGTAACCAGGCGTATGAATTCCAGGTCACCAACTTCTACTTGCGCCAACATATCGAGGGCTACCTTGCGGTCGCTCTCTCGCGGAAAAGCGTGATCGACGCCGGCGTCCAGTCGGCCATCCAGATGACCGCGCTCTTCGCCGGCGTGGTCCTGATCCTGCTCCTGGTCGGATACCTGCTCGCCTTGCGGCTTACGCATCCGATCGAGGCGCTGGTTGCCGGTACCCAGGCGGTGGCTCGGGGCGACCTGAGCCAGCGGCTCGAGGTCCGTCGTCGTGATGAGCTCGGCGAACTGGCGACCGCGTTCAACACGATGACGCAGGACCTGCAGGAGCGCACCCGCTCGTTGAACGAACAGATGCGGCGCCTGGCCGCGCTTTCCCAGACCAGCCAGGGGCTCGGTCGCGATGCCGAGCCGGGCGCGATGGCAGAGGCGATCCTTGGCGTCAGCCTGAAGGCGCTTGGACTCGAGAACGCCCTCCTGCTTGCCCGCAACGAGGCCAACGGTCTCGAGGTCCGGGCCACCGTGGGTCTCCTGCCGAAGGCCGCCGGCCAGCTGGCGCGAATCAACCCCAACAAGCTAGCCGAAGGATTTACCGCAGAGTCGGCTGCGGCGGTCGAGACCGTCGGGCAGCTCTCCGGTGATGCGCGGCGCTGTTTGCGGCTCTTTGCCGATCTCGCTGGCGTCCAAGAGGCGCTCGTCGTGCCACTCGTTCGCGCCCAGCGGAATGCCGGGTACCTGATCGCCGGGCTCGCCGCCGGCTACCGGCTGCCGCAGGAAGACACCGAGTTGCTACAGACAATCGCGACCGAGATGGCATTGATGATGGAAAACACGGAGCTTCGAAAGAAGACAGAACTGCAGGCGCATCGTCTCGACCAGGCGATCGTGGCGCTCGAGAAGATCTCACAGGCGCTGACGGCGGTGACGGTGGGCACGGACAACCTGCTGCGCGCGGTGGCACACGCAACCGCCGAAATCCTCGATGTCCCTTACGCATCCCTTCACCTGCGCAGGCCGGCGTGGCGCCAGCAGTTCTCTGATGTGATCGTAGGGTCGACCAGCCGGCGGGATCTGGCCGCCATCAGGCAGAGCGGCGACCTGGCGGCGCAGCGGGTGCAGCAGCCTTCGCAGGTTCTCGAGCTGGACCTCGACGACCAGCGCAGGGAGCCGATTGCCGCGGCGCGACGCCTCGGTCTGCGTCGGGCGGTCGCCGTGCCGATGAGCTTGGGCGGCGAAATCGTAGGTGTCCTCGTGATTCACATGCGGACGCCGCGGGCGCTGGAGCGCAGCGAGGTTCGGGTGCTCCAGACGCTGGCCAACCAGGCCGTGATCGCGATCGAGAACGCCGCGGCATATGAACAAACCAAGCAGCTTGCCACCACCGACGCGCTCACCGGCGTCGCAAACCATCGCGAGCTCGAGGCCTACCTGGAGCGCGAATTGCAGCGTGCCGGGAAGGCGGGCGAATCATTTGCGCTGATCATGTGCGATCTCGACAACTTCAAGGAAATCAACGACAGCGTCGGTCACCCGGCGGGCGATGCCGTGTTGCGCCACCTCACCAGTCGAATCCTGGTTCCGGCGGTGCGGCCCAAAGACCTGGTGGCGCGCTACGGCGGCGACGAGTTCGTGCTGGTCCTGCGTGGCGCTGACGGTCGGGCAGCGATGTCCGTCGCGGAGCGCATCCGCAAAACGGTGGAGGGCCAGGCCGTAATGCTCGATGGAAAGGCGGTGTCGAGTCTCTCCCTCAGCCTCGGGATCGCGGTCTTCCCCCGTGATGGCGACAGCCGCGAAGCGCTCGTGCAGGCGGCCGACCAGGCGCTCTACGTTGCCAAGCGCACAGGCCGCAACCGTGTCGTTCGAACCGACGCCGCAAGCAGCGAACTCCAAGCGACGGGTTGATTTTCGGCGACCGGCCATGGCGCTGGTCTTCGGTAATCTGTCCAGACCATGCCCCCGATCGCGCAACGCGCGCGCGGCACGCAGGATCGCGGTGCCGGTGAGGCAAGCGACATCGTCACTCACGAGATGTACACCTTCCGCGATCGCGGCGACCGCTCGTTGACACTCCGCCCGGAGGGCACCGCCCCGATCGTGCGAGCGTATTTCGATGGTGGTCTCGACCAGGAACCGCAGCCCGCGCGGCTCTACTACATCGGCCCGTATTTTCGCTACGACCGGCCCCAGGCAGGGCGCATGCGCGAGCTACATCAGTTTGGCATCGAGGCGATCGGCGAGAGCAGTCCACAGCTTGACGTCGAGGCGATTCTTCTGGGTTGGTCCTGGTTCCAAGCGCTCGGCATCGAGGGCATCAACCTGCGGCTCAACAGTATTGGCGACGAGGTTTGCCGTCCAGCGTACCGGGAGCGCCTACGGGATTATTACCGACCCCATCTCGATGCCCTGGGCCCGGAGAGTCGTGTTCGCTTCGACAAGAACGTGCTTCGCTTATTCGACTCCAAGGACCCCCGAGAGCAGGCCTTGAAGCGCGACGCGCCGAAGATCGTCGACCATCTCTGCGAGCCCTGCGCGCAGGCATTCGCGCTCGTCAAACAGACGCTGACGAAAGAAGCAGTCCCGTATGTGCTCGATCCAGAACTCGTTCGAGGCCTCGATTACTACACGCGCACCGTGTTCGAATTCCAGCATCAGTCGCTCGCGGGCGCGCAGAATGCGCTTTGCGGTGGAGGGCGCTACGACGGTCTTGCCGCCGCCCTTGGATATCGGTCCACACCTGGGATCGGGTTCGCGGCCGGTCTCGATCGTACCGCCCTGCTGCTCAAGGAGGCGAAACCAATGACGCCGGCGACGCCGGATGTCTACGCCGTCGCCCTGGATGCGCAGGACGAGCCCGACCTTTTGCATGTTGCCGGCCTGCTCCGCAGCCGCGGCCTTCGGGTGGTGGTCGACCCCGGTGCGGGACGCCTCGATGCCAAGCTGCGCAAGGCTGCCAGGCGCGGCGTAAAGGTCACCATCCTGATTGGCCCCGAGGAACGGGAGAAGGGTGAAGCGGTCGTCAGGGACATGCGATCGAAGACTCAGGTCAGCGTGCTGCAACGGGAGCTGGTCTCGACGGTGATCGACACCCTGGGCAGGCCGTGACTCGCACGGCGCGCAGTTACGCCGACGAGGTCCGCCCTGACCGGATCGGCTCCGCCGTTGACCTGTATGGCTGGGTGCATCGTCGGCGCGACCTTGGCGGCCTGATCTTCATCGACCTGCGCGACCGCAGCGGCCTCGTCCAGGTGAAGTTCGACCCGGCGCACGGCGAGGCGCACGCGGGCGCCGGCGACCTGCGCCTCGAATCGGTGATCCGGGTGCGGGGCATGGTTCAGCGGCGTCCTGAAGGCACCGAAAACCCGCAACTGCCGACTGGCGAGGTCGAGGTCGAGGCTGAGATCCTGGAAACGCTCAACCGGGCACAGACGCCGCCCTTTTCCGTCAATGAGGAGACGGGGGTCGACGAGCAGTTGAGGCTTCGGTATCGCTACCTCGACTTACGCCGGCAGCGGATGGCCCGCAACCTGCAACTGCGGCACCGCATCACGAAGTCGATTCGGGATTTTCTCGACGCCGAGGGCTTCCTCGAAATCGAGACGCCGGTCCTGATCCGCAGTACGCCCGAGGGGGCAAGAGATTACCTGGTGCCAAGCCGG
>VBHQ01000126.1:6526-11080 GCA_005880395.1 Chloroflexota bacterium | reverse complement strand
CGGCATCATCATGACCGCGCTCGCCATGGTCGCGACCAACAGCAAGGATCCGACCGTGTACAACCCGAAGATCAAGGAGATCGCCAACGGCAGCTCCGGCGCAACCGACGTTCACACGTACAAGGAAGGACTCGACGCGCTGCACGCCGGCAAGTCGATCCGCTATGTCGGCGCCGCGGGTCAGAACAACTTCGATCAGTACAACAACTCGGTATCGGGTTACATCCTGGTCAAATACGATGCGCAGGGCGGTGAGGTCCAGGTCGCGTCGTTGACGCCGGAGCAGACCAAGAAACTGAGTGACGCGGGCGGTCTCTAGAGCCGGAGTCGTTTGTAGGCGACGGGGTCGGACGCCGTGAGCTTACTGATCGCGGCGTTCGGCTTCGGCCTCGTCAGCATGTCGGTGATCGCGCTCGCCGCGGTTGGATTCACGATGCAGTTCGGCATCACCAACATGATCAATCTCGCCTATTACCTCAACAAGGCGGGCATCAGCATCTGGATCGCCATGCTGGGCGGCGCAGCCTTCGGGGCGGTGTTCTCCTTCCTGATCAACCGGTTCGTCTACGCGCCGTTTCAACGAAAGGGTACCGCCCTGCTGGGGATGGTCATCGTGTCACTCGCCATATCGTTGATGATCTCCAACGCGATGCTGCCAATCGTTGGATACTTCAGCGTGTCCTACCGCGAGCGGTTCAGCCATCTGCTGCATGTCGGCGCCCTCGCATTGACCGTCAATCAGATCGCCATCATCGTTCTCGCCATGGGGGTGATGCTGGCCGTCCACGGGCTGCTGCGCTACACCCGGCTGGGCAAGGCGATGCGCGCCACCGCCGCGAACCCCACGCTGGCCCGCAACTGCGGCATCCCAACCCAGCGTGTGATCGACGTCGTGTGGCTGATCACCGGAGGACTCTGTGGTCTGGCCGGCGTCGTCGCCGCGCTTGACTCCGACTCCTTCATGATCGCCAGTGGCGCCGGTTTTCTGATCACGGCGCTGGCGGCGGCCGTCCTCGGAGGCGCCGGTCAGCCGTACGGGGCGATGATCGGCGCGGTCGTGATCGGCCTGGTCACCGAGCTCAGCGCCGCTGTCTGGGCCCCTGACTACAAGCAGGTGGTGGCCTTCGGCATCCTGGTGCTGGTCATGGTCCTGCGCCCACAGGGCCTGCTCGCGAAACGTGGGGCGCTGGCGGCTGCCGGATGAACACCTATTACGCGGCAAATCTGCTGATTTTCGCCGGTGTCGACATCATCGCCTGCCTGGCGCTGAACCTGCAGTTCGGCGTCTCGGGCGTCGTCAATTTCAGCTTCATCATCTTCCAGGCCGCGGGAGCGTACGCCGCGGCCATTCTCTCGATGCCACCGGACACGGCGCCTGACTACAGCTTCCAGATTTACGTCGGCGGCTACCAGCTTCCGTTTCCCATCCCATGGATCGGCGGCGCCGTCGCGGGTGCGCTGCTCGCCCTCCCGGTTGGCGTTGTGGTCCTGCGCAGGCTGCGCGCGGACTACCAGGCGATCGCCCTGCTGGTGACGTCCATCATCGCCAACACGGTGATCAACAACGCCCGACCTTTGCTGAACGGCGCGGCCGGCGTCGCGCTGGTCCCCCAGCCGCTGCAGGACCAGTTCAACACGAATGCCAACAGCTATCAGTACCTCTACATCGCACTGACCGCGATCTGCGTCGCCCTCGTCTGGTTCGTCGCCGCGCGGATCGTCAACTCGCCATACGGCCGCACGCTTCGTGCCATGCGGGACAACGAGATCGCGGCTACGGCACTGGGGAAGAATCCAACCGCCCTGAAGATGACGATCTTCACCGTCGGCGGTGCGATCGCCGGCCTCTCGGGAGCAATCCTGGTCGGGTTCCTGACGGTCTGGGCGCCGTCGACCTGGCTGTATCCCGAAACCATCATCCTGTTTGCCGCGGTCATCGTTGGTGGCCGAGGCAACAACCTCGGTGCCATCCTCGGCGCCCTCCTGGTGCCGGTAGGGTTCGAGGAGGTGACCCGGCTCTTAGGGCGCATGAACGTCGGCCCGCCGAACCTGATCCCCGCACTGGAATGGGTGTGCATCGGGCTGTTCATCCTCGGCTTCCTCTGGTTCCGGCCCAAGGGCGTGTTGCCCGAGCCGCGGCACGTCTTTGCCGGTGGGCCGATCGAGGAAGACACGCGCTGGATCGAGGGGACCCGTGCCTCTTAGCGAGCCGATGCTCACGGCGCGTGACGTCCACCGTCATTTCGAGGGGATGCACGCGGTGGACGGCGTCTCCATCGAGATCGAGCCCGGGCGCATCACCGGGTTGATCGGACCGAACGGCGCCGGCAAGTCGACCTTCATGGCGGTGCTCGCCGGTACGCTACCGGCGTCATCCGGCACCATCGTCTTCCGGGGCGAGGACATCACCCGGCTGCCTGCCCACCAGCGGGCACGGCGCGGGCTCGTCCGAACCTTTCAGCTGCCCTCAGAGTTCGCGCAACTGACCGTGCTCGAGAACCTGCTGGTCGCAGCGCCGGACAACCGCGGGGAATCGCTGTTGGGCGCGCTGCTTGGCAAGCGCTACTGGGTCGCTGACGAGAACCGGCTTGTCGCCCAGGCACGCGGCCTGTTGAAACGGTTCGGCCTGCTGGCCAAGGAGTCGGATTACGCCGGCATGCTGAGCGGTGGCCAGAAACGACTGGTCGAGATCATGCGCGCGCTGATGCTGCGGCCGCGGCTCCTGCTGCTCGACGAGCCGATGTCCGGTGTGCACCCGTCGATCGTGTCGGAGATCGCCGGCTACCTGGAAACGCTCCGCGATGAGGGGCTCACCATCCTGATGGTCGAACACGAGCTCCACATGGTCGACCGTCTCTGCGACCCCGTGATCGTGATGGCCCAGGGCAAGGTGATCGGCCAGGGCGGGATGGCGATGCTGCGCAAACAACCGGAGATCGTGGAGGCATACCTTGTTGGTTAACCGTGCCACCGCGAATGGACGCCCGGCACCCGCGCTTCGTGCCGAAGGGGTCACATCTGGCTACGGCGGCGTTCCCGTCGTTCGTGACGTTTCGATCGCGGTTGGCCCCGGTGAGATTGTCGCCATCATCGGCCCGAACGGCGCGGGCAAGAGCACCCTCTTGAAGACGCTCGTCGGGATTTTGCGAGTCAACAGTGGCCGGGTCTTCGTCGGCAGCGAGGACGTGACCAACCATGCTCCCGAGGACCTGGCGCGGCGCGGGGTCGGCTATGTGCCGCAGGTGAACGACATCTTCGAGCCGCTCAGCGTGCAGGAGAACCTCGAAATGGGCGGCTATCTCCTGCCCGAGTCGAAGCTGCCCGAGCGCGTCGAAGAGGTGACTCGCGTATTTCCCGCGCTAGCACCCATGCTGAAGCGGCGCGCGGACAAGCTCAGCGGCGGCGAGCGAAAGATGCTGGCGATCGCCCGAGTGCTCATGCTCGACCCGGCGGTGCTCATCCTCGATGAGCCGACCGCCAACCTCTCGCCAAAGCTGGCCGATTCGCTGCTTCGGGATCACGTGCAGCGCCTAGCCGGCCTGAACAAAGCGGTGCTACTGGTTGAACAGCGGGCGCGGGCTGCGCTGCAAGTCGCCTCCTGGACCACGGTGCTGGTTTCGGGCACGACCCGGTTGGAAGGACGCCCGGGCGAACTCCTCGATCGCCAGGATTTCGAGGAACTGTTCTTGGGAGCCGGAACGACGTCACCGGCCCCCACCCTGCCCTCCCCCAACGGGGGAGCGGAAGATCCGGAGGTGGAGAAGGGATGAGGTTGTTGATGTTCCGGCATGACGGTGAGGCGCGCCTGGGCGTGCTTCGGGCGGAGGGGGCCGATGCGGTCATCGATCTGGCGGCGCTGGCGCCCACCGAGAGCGGGCTCCCACGGGATGTGCTCGGCCTGATCGAGCAGGGCGAGCCCGGCTTGAATCGCCTACGCGAGCTGCTGCGCTCACCTAAAGCATCGAGCAGCGCCGAGGTCGTCCGGCGTCTCGAGGACCTCACGCTCTTACCGCCGCTGGATCCGCCTCGCGGCAACGTGCTGGCGATCGGCCGGAACTATCAGAAACATGCCGAAGAGGGGGCGCGAGCCTGGGGGGAGGCGGTCAAGCCGCCGACGGTCTTCACCAAGGCGCAGACCTCGATCACCGGACCCTATGACGACATCTCGATCGACGCCGGGGTCAGCGAGAAGATCGATTGGGAGGTGGAGCTCGGCGTCGTCATCGGCAAGCCGGGCGCCAACATCGCCGCGTCGGATGCGATGAGTCATGTGTTCGGGTACACGGTGATCAACGACGTGAGCGCCCGAGACATCCAGAACGGCTGGGGCGGCCAGTTCTTCAAAGGCAAGAGCCTTGACCGGTCCTCGCCGGTCGGCCCCTGGCTGGTGACGGCTGACGAAGTCCTTGATCCGCAGAACCTCCGGGTAACGCTCCGAGTGAATGGCACAACCAAACAGGATGGCAACACACGCGACATGATCTACCCGGTGAGCCAGCTGATCGTCTGGCTCTCGATCGGGATGACCTTGCGGCCCGGCACCCTGATCGCCAC
>VBHQ01000126.1:0-6509 GCA_005880395.1 Chloroflexota bacterium | reverse complement strand
AAAATCCGGCTCAGCAGCCTGAGCAGTTCTTTCTGCTCCGTGCCGCTCAGGCGGTTGAGGAACTCCGGCGGCTCGGAGAGGCTTTTTTCCATGGTCAGCCGGAGACGCTCGCCGGCGGGAGTCAAGGCCAGCAGACGGAAACGGCGATCCGCGCGATCTGAACGGCGTTGCAGGAGCCCACGCTGCTCCAGGGAGTCGGCCAGCGCCGTGATATTTGACGGATCGTAGTGCAGCCGGCGCGCCAGCTCACGCTGTGACTGCGGCTGCGCCAGCTCACGGATCAGCTTCCCCTGGGAGAGCGACAGCTCACACTCGGCGACGCGGGCGGTGAAGTCCTCACGCAGGCTGGCAAAGGCGCCGTCCCGAAGCAGCTTCCAGAGCGCCTTCCCGGTCTCCGGCTTGACCATGGTTCCCATGCTCGGAATATACCCGTAGAGCCGATGGTTTACCCATTATATGAACGGTTCAATGACCCTGGCAATCATCGGAGGTGGCCACATGGATGTTCGCCCATATCGAATCGAGCCGGCAAAGGCAAGGCAGACCATCGACGCGGGGCAGGCGATCGTGCTGGACCTGACGTCGCCACTGATCGGCGGTGCTGTCAAGGGACGGATTCCCGGCGCCGTGGCGCTCTCGCCCCGAGAGGTGCTGGGAGGCAACCGCAGGGCCGCCGACGTCGTCGGCATGCTGCCTGAGCTGTCCCGGGACAAAACCATCATCGCCTACTGCACCTGTCCCGACGACGAAGCAAGTACGAGGCTGACTCGAGTCCTCCGTCGAGAGGGCTACCAAGCCTGGACGCTGGACGGCGGGCTGCCAGCGTGGCGGGCGGCGGGCTACCCGATGGAACCGAACCTCGCCGCCTGACTTGGTCGGCGTCATGGGCTTGCTGCCCGCGCCATAATCATCGGAAATGGCGCGAGCGATCTGGACGGGGACGATTGGGTTTGGCCTGGTCAGCGTGCCGGTGCGGCTCTACCCGGCCACGCGGCGCAAGGACGTGCGCTTCCGCGAGATCGACCGGCTCACCGGGCGCCGGATCCATCACCAGAAGGTCGTCGAGGAGATCCCCTCCCTGACGCTCCCGCCGAGGGAGAGGGAGATTGTGCAGCCGACTACGGCGAGTGCAAGAGGAACGCCGGAGCGGGGACAGGCGGCATTAGACCTCGAGCCGGGGAGCGAGCCGCCGGTACGGATGGTCGCCGCGCCGGACGTCTTGAAAGGGTTCGAGGTGGGGAAGGACCGGTACGTTAGCGTGGATCGCGTAGAGCTCGAGGAGCTCGCCCCTGAGCGAAGCCGAACCATCGACGTCGAGCAGTTTGTCGACGAGTCGGGCATCGATCCAATCTATTTCGACGCGTCCTACTACGTCGTGCCCGAGCGCGATCACGAACGTGCCTTCGGCCTGTTGGTTGAGGCCATGGCCGAGACCAGGCGCGTCGCGATCAGCTGGTTCGTGCTTCGGCGCAAGCGTTATCTCGCCGCCTTGCGGCCCCATGGGCGCCTCATGGTGCTCTCGACGATGTTCCATGCCGACGAGATCCTTCCTGTCGCCGAGCTCGAGCCGGCGCCTCCGCGCGACCTGCGCAAAAAGGAACGCGAGACGGCCGCCCTGCTGATCAACACGCTGGCCGGCCCATTCGAGCCGGAGCGATATCCGGATACATACCGGCAGCGGCTGACGGCGCTGCTCGAGGGTCGTGCCGCGCAGGCCCGGCCGGCGCCCGCGGAGGTTGTGACCGGAAGCGGCGTCCAGGATCTGATGGCCGCCCTCCAGGCAAGCGTCGAACAGGCGAGGGCGGCAAAAAAGCGGCTACCGGCCCGGCGCAAGCGCAAAAGCGCCTGAACGAGCCCCCCACCCTGCGTAACCTGAGGGCGTAGGCTCAGCCAGGCATGGATGGGATCGGCCGCATTACGGGGCTTGCCACCGCTGCGCCGCCGATCGAGGCGAGCGCGAATGAGGTTTGGGAAGCCTTGGGCCAGATCCGTGGGCGCCGGATGCCCAAACTGTCAACCGAGGAAGGCGCCCGGATGCGACGGCTGGCCGAACCGCTGAGCTCGCTGATGACCGCTCGCGGCCAGAGCCAACAGACCGATGCCTACCTGCGGCATGCGCGAACGCTCGCCCGCCGGGCTTGCTGCGACGCGCTGGAGGCCAGCGCCGTGCCGAAGGAAAAGATCGGCCTGGTGATTGGCGTGTCCTGTACCGGCGTCGTGCTGCCGTCGCTCGATGCGGAGCTGATTCCGATCCTTGGACTGTCGTCCGATGTGGCGCGCCTACCGATCACCGAGCTCGGTTGTGGCGCTGGTCTCGCCGGGTTGGCGCGGGCGCTCGACTATCTCAGGGCCTATCCCGAGCGCGCGGTTCTGCTCTTCGCCGTCGAGCTGCCCTCGCTCACCTTCCAGCCGGCCGACCACTCCGTCGACAACCTGGTGGCTGCGCTCGTCTTCGGGGACGGCGCCGGAGCGATGGTCATCGAAGGCGGCGGCGCATCCCTCGGTTGGACGCTCGAGTGCTGCGCGACCCGCCTGGTTCCCGAGGGCGCCCGACAGCTCGGCTTCGAGCTGCGCGACGGCGGCCTGAGCGTGGTCTTGAGTCGGGAGCTGCCCAAGGTGGTCGAGTCGAATTTGGGGTCCGCGGTGAGTTCGTTCCTCGATGCCGCTGGAACCGCACTCGATGAGATCGACCTTGTCGCAGCCCACCCCGGAGGTCCACGGATATTCGACGCGGTGGAACGGGCACTGAGACTGGAACCGCCGGCGCTCGTCGCGTCGCGGGAGGTCTTCGAGGAGTATGGCAATCCCTCCAGTGCCGGGATCTTTTTCGTGTTCCGCGCCATGCAAGCACGTGCCGCGTCCGGGCGGGTGCTCGCGATCGCCTTCGGCCCCGGCCTCTCGATCGAGCTGGCGCTGCTGCGACTCTCCGCTTGAGCGCGGGCGCCTACGCGCTCGTGGTGATCGGCTTTGGCATGCAGCGATTGGTCGAGCTGCGTTATTCGGGGCGCAACGAGCGGCGCATGGCGGAGCGGCACGCCCGTACCTCGGAGGCGGGCGTCTCGGTGTTTCGCCGGATCGCCTTGCTCCACCTGGGTCTATTCACGCTGCCGGTCCTCGAGCGCTGGCTCCGGCGCCGGCCGCCGCCCCGGCCGATTGCGGCGTTCGGCTGGCTGACGGCCGTCTCGGCGGCCGCGCTACGGCTCAGTGTGCTGGCGACCCTGCGCGAACAGTGGAACGTCCGGGCGATCGTTCCCGATGACCTCCAGGTAATCGTCCGGGGCCCCTACCGATTCATCCGGCATCCCAATTACCTGGCGCTTGGCCTGGAGTTCTTTGGCCTGCCGTTGATCGGCGGAGCCTACTACAGCGCCGTGGCGCTGAGCCTGGCGAATGCCTGGTTGCTTGCCCGGCGCATTCCGGAGGAGGAGGCCCTCCTGGATGCCATCCCGGGGTATCGCGAGCGCATGGGCTTCAAGCCGCGATTCATTCCGCGCCCTACCAGCCGGTGAACAGCCGTAGCCATTCGCGTGGGGTGATCCGGGTAAAGCCCCAGTAGCCGAACCCGACCCCAAGCAGCTTGGTCAGCATCTGCGGCGCAACGTCATGATTGCGCATGCCGCGCTCCACCAGTGCTGGCGTGCGGCTCAGCCGTAGGAGCAGGGCGGCGACCCGGCGCGGATCGCCGGTCAGGCGCCGGTGCGCGCGGCGATAGGTGCGCTCGGGAAACCTGGTGCCAAGAGCCGCCGCAACCGCCTGGGCCTGTCGAAGGCCGGTAGCGATGCCTTCGCCGGTGATCGGATCGCTGAAGCCCGCCGCGTCGCCAACGAGAAAGATGCCATCGGCGGCGACGGTTCTCGCCCGATACGAGAACGGCCCAACGGCATGGATGTCCCCGACCTGCTGCCCGTTGCGGAGCGCGGGCCGGGTCTCTCGAACGACCTGCCGGTACCGCGATTCCAGCTGACCCGCAAAAGCGCGCATGCTCGACTGGTAGCAGAGCAGACCAACCATCCGCTGGTTGTCACCGACCGGGCCTTCGTAGAGCTCGAGGCCGTCGGCGAAGGTGATGCGAACCCACGGGTCGAGTGGCCCGTCGATCTGCCAGTGGCCCACGATCCCATACCGATGCGGGGGCCGCGGGCCGATCGTCCACCCCAGCTGGTGCCGAAGCGACGAGCGCAGCCCGTCCGCCACCACGACGTGCCGCGCGCGAAGCTCGCCGGTTGTCGTGATCACCGTTGGCCCGTCCGCTGAGCGACGGACCTCGAGCGCGCGCAGCCGCTCGTGGAAACTGATTCGAGGTTCATGCGCCACCGCCTCGATCAGCCGCTGGTCGAAGTCCAACCGGCGGACTCCCAGCCCAGCCTGTTCTCCCCGATACGCCGGAAAGGACGCGGCGGCCTGAGGCTGACCGATCAGTCCGAACTGGATCCCGTGCAGCGGCGGGGCACCGGCGGCGACGAGCGGTGCTTCCAATCCGAGTGCTCGCAACGGCGCTCGCCCGCTCGGCATCAGGCCTTCGCCGCAGGCTTTATCGCGAGGAAAGGTCGCCTGGTCGATCAGGATGACCCGCCGGCCACTGCGGGCCACGAACAGGGCGGCGGCCGCGCCCGCCGGCCCAGCGCCGACGACGGCCAGGTCGGCGTCGAGCTGAGCCACCGATTAACAATAGGGACCCGACTTGACCCGGTCGCTTTTGTCAAACTGAGCATCGTGTGCAGAAGCATCAAGGTCTTGCGTCGCCAGAACAGCGCTCCCAATGAGCAGGAGATCCACGAAGCCGCGCTGCAGTTTGTCCGAAAGATCAGCGGCTATCGAACGCCCTCGAAGAAGAACGCCGACTCCTTCGATGCAGCGGTCGAGGATGTGACCAGGTCGTCGAGGCGGCTGCTCGAGTCGCTCGCGCTAAATACCCCGGCGGCGTCTCCGCATAAAGACGGTGCCGCCGGCGATCAAGGCGAGGGCGAGCAACGGCGTCGCGTACAGCAGGGCTCGGGACGGCCCCGCGCTCGAATTCGCGCCGGCAGCACGAGAGCCTAGCGGTTTCACCTCGAGCGAGGAGCTGGAGTTGCCCGCTGGAGCAGTCGAGCTATCGGTGCGGGCACTGGCGCTCGCCGTAGACGCCGCGCTCGCCTCGGCCGTTCCGCCCGCGCTCTGCGGCGGGGTCGTAGGAGCGAACTCAGCCGTTGCCAACGCGGCCGGCCCATTCGCACCACCGGCGACCAACACCGTACCGTCGGCAAGCCGCGTCATTGTGTTATCGATACGGGGCTCCGCGAGGCTTGCCGCCTCACTCCAGCGATTGGTGCCCGGCTGGTAAGTCTCCTGGCTGGCGAGGAACGGCCCGGACTGGGATTCTCCCGCGGAGACCAGCACACGGCCGTCATTCAGGCGGACCGCGGTGTGGAACGCCCGAGCGGCGGGCAGATCGGCGGCGGCCGACCAGGTGTTGGACTTCGGGTCATAGATCTCGCAACCAGGGTTATACTGCCCGTCCACAATTCCGCTGACCACCAGCACCCGACCATCGCTGAGCATGGTGGCGGTGTGGTCGTAATGGAACTGGACGGCAGTTCCGGCTGGTGACCACGCGTTGGTGAACGGGTCGTAGAGCTCCGGCGCACTGAGGCCGACCACGAGGACCTTCCCACTCTGCAGCAGGGTCAACGTGTGACTGGTGCGCGGCCCATTCATGTTGCCCGCGGTCGACCAGCTATTCGTGGCGGGATCGTAGAGCTCGGCGCTGGCGGCGGTATCTCCGGCAGTACCTGAGCCCAGCCCGCCGGTAATAAGCACATGTCCGTCGGTGAGCTCGACGGCGGCAGCATAAGCGCGTGGCGTTTTCATCGATGCGGCGGGCGCCCAGCGATTGGTTGGCGGATCGTACAGCTCGGCACTCCTGAGGATCGCCCCGGGTCCCCGGCTTCCACCCGCCACCAGTACTCGTCCATCCTCGAGGAGCGTCGCCGTATGGTAGCGGCGCGGCGTTGCCATGCTGGTCGCCGGTGACCAGGTTCCGGTGGCCGGATCGAACAGCTCGGCGGAGGCGAGCCAGCCGCCCGCATTGTCGCCGCCCGCGACCAGCACCCTTCCGTCTTGCAGGAGCGTCGCGGTGTGGTTCTCGCGAGCGCTGATCAGGGCTCCAGGTCCGGCCCCGGCCGCAGCCGTCATCGGTCCCGTCAGGACGGCGATGGCGAGGCCTGTGAGGCCGGCGGCGACCAGCGTCCAGGGGGATCGCCTGCTCATCTGTGCCTACAACGCGGCGTTCGGGCGAACGTTACACGGAGAGATCAGGCCGAAGGTAGCTGCAGCACGAAGACCGAACCCTTGCCGGGTTGGCTGCGCTCGAGCGCCAAGGATCCGCCCATCTGCCTGGCCAGGCCGCGGCTCAGATAAAGGCCCAGGCCGGTTCCCGGCTTTTCGAGGACTCGACGGTCGGTGCCGCGGGTGAACCGGCCGAAGATGCGTCGTTGGTCTTCGGCCGAGATGCCGATGCCGTTGTCCACGAC
>VBHQ01000125.1 GCA_005880395.1 Chloroflexota bacterium | reverse complement strand
GATCTTCGTCGAGACCTTCGGCACCGAGCGCGTGCCGGTGAGCACCATCGAACTGCTGGTCAACAAGCACTTTGATCTCAGCCCGCTCGAGATCATCCGCGAGTTGGAGCTGCGCCGGCCGATCTACAAGCAGACGGCCGCCTATGGGCACTTCGGTCGGTCGGACCTCGACCTTCCCTGGGAGCGGACCGACAAGGCCGACATCCTGGCCGATGAGGCAGGCATCCAGCGTTTGCAGGTGCTGGAGTCACAGGACGGATAGACGGAAAACCGTTCTCGTCACCGGCATCGATGGCTTTGCCGGGAGCCATCTCGCGGATCTCTTGACACGTCGGCGGCATCTGGTGCACGGCACCATCCGCCACGCGCATTCCGACACGCGCGCCGAGCCGGCGAGTGGGGTGGCCCTGCACCAAGTCGATCTGCTCGATGCCGGTCGCACCGAGCACGTCGTTCGCGAGGTCAAGCCGCATTGGGTCTTTCACCTCGCCGCCTTGAGCAGTCCCGCCGCCTCCTGGGACGACCCGGGCGGAACCATCGCGACCAACGCCGTGATCCAGGGAAACCTCCTGAGCTCGCTGGTCAAAGTCGATCCGCTGCCCCGGGTGCTGGTTGTCGGGTCTGGCGATGAGTACGGGCGGCCCGCCGGCCGCGCCCGCCGGCTCGCCGAGGACGCGCCGCTCCGCCCGATCACACCCTATGGCGTGAGTAAGGTCACCCAGGACCTGCTTGCCCTGCAATATTTTCTCAGTCACGGGTTACCCGCGATTCGCGTCCGCCCCTTCAATCACGCCGGCCCGCGGCAGGCGCCCGACTTCGCGATTGCCAGCTTCGCGCAGCAGATCGCCCGGATCGAGACCGGGAAGCAAGAAGCGACGCTGAAGGTGGGCAACCTGGAGGCGCGCCGCGACTTCACCGATGTCCGCGACATCGCCCGTGCCTATCTGCTCGCGATCGAAAAGGGCAAGCCTGGAGAGGTCTACAACGTCGGCTCCGGCACGGCGTCACGCCTGCGCGAGATTCTCGACATCCTCCTGAGGATGAGCCGCATCAAGGTCAGGCTGGAGGTGGACGCCAGCCGGAAACGCACTGCTGAGGCGCCGGTCTATCTCTGCGACGCCCGCCGTTTTCGGCGGCTGACCGGGTGGCGGCCGCAGATCTCGCTCGAGCGCATGCTGCGCGACACACTGGCCTACTGGCGCCACCAGGAAGCGAAACCAAGCTGATGGCGCGCCACGTGGTGATCCTCGCGGGTGGCAGCGGGACGCGCCTCTGGCCGCGCTCGCGCGAGCGCACCCCCAAGCACCTGCTCGCGCTGCACGGCAAGCGTTCGCTGCTGCAGTCGACTTACGAGCGCGTTGCCCGGCTGACCGAGAACGTGTACGTGGTGACCGAAAAATCGCAGGTGGAAAGCATTCGCGTCCAGCTGCCCGAGCTGGCCGCCGACCGCTACATCATCGAGCCGGCGCGCCGTGGTACGGCCTCCGCACTCGGCCTCGCCGCGCTCGAGATCGAGGAGCGGGACCCGGGTGCGACGATGCTGTCCGTCCATGCCGATCACTATCTTGGCCACGACGAGGAGGCCTACCTGCGGACGCTGGAGGTTGAGGCGCACTGGGCCGAGGCGAACGGCGCGCTGGTCACGGTCGGGCTCAAGCCGCCTTACGCGTCGACGGCGTTCGGCTACATCCAGGTGGGCCCCCGTGTGAACGGACAGGACGGGGCCCCCGTGTTCCAGGTGAGGCGGTTCGTCGAGAAACCCGACCTGCAGACGGCGGAAGCCTACGTCGGATCGGGAGACTACGTCTGGAACCTCGGACTCTTTAGCTGGCCGTTGCCGGTCTTCTTGACCGAAATCGCCACCCATGCGCCGGCGCTCGCCCAGGGGCTGCAGCAGGTCAAGCGCGCGCGGATTGCCGGACGGCCGGTCGAGGCCGATCGCGCCTACCGGGCGCTGCCAACCGAGGCGATCGACTATGCGGTGATGGAACGAACCCGCAACTTGCTCGTCGTCGGCGCCGTCTTCGAGTGGCACGACCTCGGGTCGTGGGCCGACCTGCACGACATCCTCCAGCAAGATGAGGCGGGTAACTTCGTCGAGGGTGAGTCGGTTTTGATCGATTCGAGGAACTGCATGATCCACTCGCCCAGCAAGCTGGTCGCGGCCGTCGGCCTGGAAGACATGGTCGTAATCGAGACCGAAGACGCGATCCTATCTCGCCGAGCTACTTCTCGGGAAAGGCTACGAGGTGCATGGCGTGGTCCGCCGCTCGTCAACGATGAACCGCGGCCGGATCGACCACCTCGAGCATGCCCATCCGACCCACCTCGCCGGGGCCCGCTTCACGCTGCACTATGGGGACATGACCGACTCGGGCGGACTGAACCGCCTGGTCATGACCGTCGAGCCGGACGAGATCTACAACCTCGCGGCGCAGAGCCAGGTGCACATATCGTTCGATCAGCCGGAATATACGGGCAACACCGACGGGCTCGGCACCACGCGGCTGCTCGAGGCGATCCGAGCCACCGGCCGGGGCACGCGCTTCTACCAGGCTTCCACATCGGAGATGTTCGGGTTGACGCCGCCGCCGCAAAACGAGTCGGCACCCTTTCATCCGCGCAGTCCTTACGGCGTCGCCAAGGTCTACGCCCACTGGATGACCGTGAATTACCGCGAGGCATACGGGCTCTTCGCCTGCAGCGGCATCCTCTTCAACCATGAGTCGCCCCGCCGCGGCGAGAACTTCGTTACCCGTAAGGTCACGCGCGGCATCGCCGCGATCCTGGGTGGGCGCAGCGAGAAGCTGCGGTTGGGCAACCTCGAGTCCAAGCGCGACTGGGGTCATGCCCGCGATTATGTGGAAGCGATGTGGATGATGTTGCAGCAGGAGAAGCCCGACGACTACGTGATCGCCACCGGTATCCAGTGGAGCATTCGCCAACTGGCTGAGGTGGCGTTCAGCATGGTTGGGCTGGACTGGCAGGAGTACGTGGAGGTGGACAAGGCCTACTTCCGTCCCGCCGACGTGCCCGACCTCTGCGGCGACCCCCAAAAGGCGCGCGAAGTGCTGGGCTGGCGGCCGAAGACGTCGTTTCGCGAGATGATTGAGGAGATGCTCGAGTTTGACCTCGCGGCGGCCGGCCTCACGCCTGCGACGTACCTGGGCGACCGTTCGGCCAAGGCCAGCTGACTTGCCGGTCGAGATCAAGTTCGGCACCGACGGCTGGCGGGGCATCATCGCCGACGATTTCACCTATGAATCGGTCCGGATTGCCGCTCAGGGCATTGCCCAGTACCTGACCAGCCGCCCCAACCCCTCGGCGATCGTCGGCTACGACACCCGCTTTTCCTCGGACCTGTTCGCCCGCGAGGTATCGCAGGTGCTTGCCGCGAACGGCGTCAGCGTTCACCTGATCGACGCGCCGGCACCCACCCAGGTCTCCACCTTTGCCATCCTCGATCGAAAAGTCAGCGGTGGGCTGGTGATCACCGCCAGCCATAACCCGTATTACTTCAGCGGGCTGAAGTACAAGCCGGAATATGCCGGTTCGGCCACACCGGAGGTGACCAACCGGTTGGAAGAAGAAATCCAGCGGGTCCAGCGGGGCGGGCGCGTCCGGCTGGTCCGGTTCGAGGACGCCCTTCGAGACCGGCGCATTCAGGTCTTCGATCCCAAGCCCGCCTACATCGCGCAGGTCAACCGCCTGGTCAAGCTCGATCGCATCAAGGCGGCCGGCTTGCGCATCCTGCATGAGCCGATGTACGGGGCGAGCCAGGGCTACGTCCGTGCCTTGTTGAGCGGCGGCAAGACCACGGTGGAAGAGATTCATCAGGAGCGCAACCCGGGATTTGGCGGGATGCACCCGGAACCGATCGCGCAATACATGCCGGAAGCGATGGAGCGGATGCGCGCCGGAAAATTCGACCTCGGGATCGCCAACGACGGCGACGCCGACCGGGTGGGCATCATCGATGAAAAGGGCCAGTTCGTCAATCAGCTGCAGGTGATGGCGCTGCTGATGATGTACCTGCTCGAGAAGCGCGGCATCAAGGGTGATGTGGTGCGCTCGCTGACCTCCACGTCGATGGCGGACGAGCTGGGCAAGCGGTTTGGCGTCACGGTGCACGAGATGCCGGTCGGATTCAAGTACCTCGGGCCGAAGATGGCGGAGGTCAACGGCATCCTCGCCGGCGAGGAGAGCGGCGGCTTCGCCTTCCGCGGCCACATTCCCGAGCGCGACGGGGTGTTGTCGGGGATCATGTTCGCCGACATGATCGTGGACTACGGGCGGCCGCTCTCGAAAATTCTGGATCACCTCACCGAGCTGGTGGGACCGCACTTCTACGCCCGCCACGACCTCCACCTCGACCGCCAGGAATACCCGGCGCGCCGCCAGGAAATCTACGGCCGTCTGCAACAACAGATGCCCGATGAGCTTGGCGGCAGCAAGGTGATCCGCTCACGGACGGACGATGGCTTCAAGTTCTACCTCGAGGACGGGAGCTGGGTGCTGATTCGCTTCAGCGGGACCGAGCCGCTGATCCGCGTCTATAGCGAGGCCTCGTCCAAGGAGCGGGTCGAGCAGCTGCTCGCCGCGCTCGAGGAGAAACTCGGGCTGCGCCAGCTTGTCTGACCTCGTCAAGAAACCCTGGGGCTGGGAAAACCGCTTCGCCATCACCGAGAAATACCTGGGCAAGGTGATCCACATCAACCGGGGCGAGATGCTCAGCCTGCAGTACCACCGGCAGAAAGACGAGACCATCTATATCGTCGAGGGCGTCATGGATCTGCAGCTGGAAGACGACATGGGCCAAATGCAGACGTTACGATTGGCGCCCGGGATGTCGCAACGGATCAGACCCGGCCGTAAGCACCGGATGATCGGCATCGAGGATTGCGAATTCTTCGAGGTCTCCACGCCCGAGATCGACGATGTGGTGCGGTTGGAGGACAAATACGGCCGTCAGGGAACGAGCACCGCGTAGCGGAGTTTTCCACAGTTCCCACAACCACCGGTCATCCCCTCGAACATATGTTTATGAATATAATTTCGGGCTTGCATTCGCCGTCTTTCCCCAGCCCCAAACGGACGTTTCCCTGCTAGACTAGCCGCCATGTCGGAAGCCCTGGCGAGTTCTTCCGCCACCCTTCGACCAGGGCAACAGCGCATACAGAGTCGACCGCGGCCCGCGCCGCGACCCATTCAACTCGGCACCCGCTACCTGGGGCTGATCGCGACCTGGGCGGTCGTCATCGGGCTTACCTTCAAGTCAGAGCTGCTGACGCCGAACCAGGTCTGGCAGCTGACCGCCGGGCTCGCGCTGCTGGTGACGGCGGGCTTGCTCTTCCTGCATATCCGAAACCGCACGCCCGGATGGCTGAGCCCGGATCACTACATCACGCCGGTACTCAGCATCGTCGCGGCTACGGCCTTTTCGATCCTCGCGCCCGATTACCGGATTCACACCCTCGCGATGCTGAGCATGGGCGCGTTTATCTTTGCCGGCTGCTTCGTCGACATCTCGCGCGGCATGGGCCGCGAGCGGCCGCTGCATCGCTTTCTGCGCGATGCCACCACGTTCTGCGTCTTGCTCGCGCTCTTCTTCCTGATCCTGCAGTCGAACGACCTGCCCAACGTGGTCAAGTTCAGCTCGATCTTCGTCGTCGCGCTGCTCAGCGGCTACCGAAGTTTTCGATTTGCGACCAGGCGCGAGGGCCTGGCCTTGCTCTCCGCCTTCCTGACGGCGGGCACGGTCACCTTCGGCGCCTTCGGGATGGTGACCTATCTCAACCAGGGCAGCCAGTACGTCGCCGTCATCCTCGCCTTCGCCTGGTATGCCTGGCAGGGCCTCACCGTGCATGCGCTCGACGACTCGCTGACGCGGCGCATCATCTTCGAGTACGGGCTGTTCGCGGTGATTTGCGTGTACCTGATCGCGCTCGCGCTCGTCACCGGCCGCCCGCTCTAGCCGCTCGGCGCCCGCGGCGGATCGATCCGCTCCATCCGGCCAAAGAGGTCGGTGACCCAGAGGGAGCCGAAGCCCGATACCACGCCGGTGGAAGTGACGTCGATGGTCGCCGTGATCCGGTTGGTCTGCGGATCGATCCGCGCCACAAGCCCGTCACCGACGGTCCGCACCCAGACGGCCACCGTGTCCACCGCGATCGTCAGCGGAAGGGTTCCCTGGTAGCAGATGCTGGGACAGGGCATCGTCACCGTCTGCACCACGTTGTTGGTCGTCGGGTCGATGCGCGAAACCACCCCGGCGACCGTGCTCGCCACCCACACGGCCTGCGCTGAGGCGGCGATGCCGGAAACGCCGTCCGGAAGCGTGAACCTGGCCACGACCTTGTTGCTGGCGGGATCGACCCGCACCAGTTGGTCGACCCAGTAGCCGCCGATCCAGACGGCGTTGTCGGCCACCTCCATGTCGAAGGGGGTAAAGCCGAGCGGGATGCGGGCGACGATCCGCAGGGTCCGCGGATCGATGCGGAGCAGAGCCTGGTCGTCGTTCTTGAGCACCCAGAGCGCTCCGTTGCCCACGCCGACGGCGCTGGGCAGATCGCAGTCGCGAACGTGGAAGGAGGTCACCATAAAGCTGTGCACCGAGCCCTTGCTTTCGCAGTCCCGGTGGTAGAAGGCGAGCTGGTTGCCGATGGAGAGTGTGGCCGTGACGCGGTTCGCGTGCGGATCGATCTTCGTCACCGTGCCGTCGCCTGTGTTTGGCACCCAGACGGCGCCTTCTCCGACGGCCGCGATCGCTGGACGCTGCCCGACCGCGATCACCGCCTCCGCCGCACCCGAGGGGAATGGCGATGCGGACGAGCTGGCGCTCGACCCTGCGGGCGCGCATCCGGTCATCGCGGCGAGCAGCACGAATGCGGCGATCCACGTACCGCGACCGGTGGCGTTACTGAACATGGATCTGGGTAACGAAGTCGCCAGTGGCGGCGGTGGTCGCCGGCCACTGATAGACGCTGATCAGCTTCAGGGTCGTATCGCCCGCGCTATCGAAACCCATGGTCCCCATCATTCCCGAGTAGGCCGTGGTGCGCGCCACCTCGGTCAACACCTGGCGACGGTCGGGACGATTCCCGCCGGCATCGTCGATGGCCCTGGCGATTGCCTGGACCAGGACGTTGGTGGCATCGAATGCCTGAACGCCAAGCCGCCCTGGATCCGCACCGAAAGTCTTGCGATAGCGGGCCTTGAAGGACGCTGCTCCCTTGAGCGTCGCCGGATCGACGCCGACGACGGTGTAATAGGTTCCTCGCGCCAGAGCGCCGGCGGCCCGCGCGTACTGGTCGTTGGTCAACGCATCGCTGCCTAGCAGAGGAGGGTTAGCGCCGGCGCTGGCGGCCTGCCGGCGCATGGCCGCGATGCTGGCGACATCCGACCCTGGGGCATAGACCAGGTCCGCCGACTCGGCACTGCCGGCCAACGATCCACCGTCGGCGCGAAATCTCGCCGCGAAGGCCACGGTGAGCGCGTGACCCGCTGGTGATTGGTCTTCGACCAGAAAGGCGTGTCGCTTGTGCAGCGTCTTGAAGGCAAAGTCGGCCGCCGCCGGCCCTTCAGCGAGCCGGGTGGTGACGACGCGGAAAAAGGTGTTGCCGCCGGATGGCCGCAGCGCGGCAGCCAGCCCGTGACAATGCCCATCGGCCGGCTCTTTCGTCAGGCACTCATCGATGGTCGCTGGGCTGATGATCGCCAGCCGGGCGTCATTGGCGATTGGAAGCTCGCTCCGGGCCAGGCTTTCGTAGAGTGGCCCGACCATCCCGACGATGTGCTGGTCGCTCGCCATCAGCTCGACGTTCTTCGCCCCCTTGGAAGGATCGTGGATTCCCTTGCTGACGTCGTCGTAGGCTGCCAGCTGGAGCGTGACGCAAGCATCGCGGTGGGAATCGCCGCATACGGTTGCGGCCTGCTTGATCGCCATTGTGATCGCATCTTTGACGGGCAGTCCGTCCGGAGCATCGTCCCCGCTGAGGGGCAGGTCCGCCGCGATCTTGACCGTGCCCACGTTGCGCGGCGGGCTGTTGATCACTCCCGTGCATCCGCTGAGGCCGACCCATAGGACCGCCAGGGTTGCAGCCGCGGACCGCTTTGCCGATGCCGGGGCAGGAAGCGTCAGACGCCCAGGTATGCCCGCTGAACGTCCGGGCTTTCCCGCAACACTTTGGCGGTTCCCTCCTTGACGATCCGCCCCGTTTCGAGCACATACCCACGGTTCGCGACCTGGAGCGCCTTGGCGGCGTTTTGCTCGATCAGGAGGATGGTCGTCCCTTCCTTGTTGATGTCGGTGATGACTTGGAAGATCGTGTCGACCAGGATGGGCGCCAGCCCGAGTGAGGGCTCATCCAGGAGTAGGAGCTTGGGGCGCGACATCATCGCCCTGCCGATCGCGAGCATCTGCTGCTCGCCGCCCGACAGCGTGCCGGCGATCTGATCGCGACGTTCTTTGAGGCGTGGAAAGAGCCGGAAGACCCGGTCCTGGTCTTCCCGGATGGCAGGCCCATCCTTGCGCACGTAGGCGCCGAGGAAGAGGTTGTCGCGGACGCTCATACGGTTAAAGACACGGCGACCTTCCGGGGCATGTCCGATGCCGAGCATGACGATCCGGTCGGGGGGAAGCTGGCTGATTTCCTTGCCGCGCAGCCGGACCTTGCCACGCGCGGCGTGGGTGAGCCCCGAGATCGTGCGCAGCGTGGTGGTCTTGCCGGCCCCGTTGCTGCCGATCAGGGTCACGATCTCGCCTTCGTCGATCGTCATCGTGATCGACTGCAGTGCTTGCACTCGACCGTAGTAGGTGTCGACGCGATCCAGTTCGAGCAGCGCCATAGTCTCAGGCGCTCTTGCCGAGGTAGGCCTCGATGACGCGGGCGTCGCGCCTGACGTCCTCGGGCTTGCCCTCGGCTATCTTCTGCCCATGATCGATCACGACGATGTGCTCGGAGACCCCCATCACAACCTTCATGTCGTGCTCGATGAGCAGGACCGTGATCCCCTGCGCCCTGACTTTCTCGACGAGCGCCATCAGGTCCCGCTTTTCCTGCGGGTTCGCCCCCGCGGCCGGCTCGTCGAGGAGGAGCAATTTTGGATTGCTGCCGAGGGCTCGGGCGATCTCCAGGCGGCGCTGATGCCCATAGGGCAGGTTGCGCGCGTAGTTATTTGCTTGCTGCCGAATCCCCACAAAGTCAAGCAGTTCGTTGGCCCGCTCGGTGACCTGCGCTTCTTCCCGTTTTGCGGTCCGCGTCTTGAAAGCAGCGTCCCAGAGTTTGGCATGCATGCGGGGGTGCTCGCCGATGCGGACGTTGTCGAGCGCCGACATATAGGCGAACAGCCGGATCTGCTGGAAGGTGCGTGCCACGCCCAGGGTGCAGATCCGATAAGGCTTGAGCCCGGTGATGTCGTGCTCCTGGAAGGCGATTGCCCCCGCCGTCGGCTTGTACATCCCGGTGATGGTATTGAAGAGCGTGGTCTTGCCGGCGCCGTTGGGACCGATCAGCGCGAAGATCTCACCGGTTTTGATCCGGAAACTAACGTCATCGATCGCCGTCAAGCCGCCGAAGCGCTTGACGATCCGCTCGACCGAGAGGATAGGGGCTGCTGGAGCCTCGGTATCGGTCAGTCGCTGGCCTCCCGCAGATCGAAGACGGCCTCTTCCGTGGTGCCCTTTTCGAGTTCCTGCTCCCGGATGCGGCTGGGGAAGAGCCCCTGTGGTCGCAGCAGCATGACGATGACAAGGATCAGGCCGAAGACGATGAAGTTCAGCCGCTGCACCTCGTCGTGCAGGCCCACCCAGGCGCCGTTGGCAGACGGGGTGTTGAGGGCGCCGAGGCCGACGGCGTTGGCGGCGGCCACCGCATAGTCGGGAAGGTTGGTGAGTACGAAGAACTGGACGAAGAAGATCGTCAGCGCCCCAAAGATGACGCCGGGGATGTTGCCCATGCCGCCGAGCACGACCATGATCAGGATGCTGACCGAGACGACGAACTCGAAGTTTTCGGAGCTGACCAGCGACAACTTGGCGCCGTAATAGCAGCCGGCGAAGCCTGCGAACGAAGCGCCGATGGCAAAGGCGAGGAGTTTGATGGCGACCGTGTTGATGCCGCTGGCCGCCGCCGCGACCTCATCTTCGCGGACCGCCATCCAGGCGCGACCGATGCGTGAATTCTGGAGGTTAGTCACCAGCACGACGCACACGCCCAGGAGGATGAGAATCAGCCAGTAGTAGTCCATGGGCGCCCAGTTGCTGTCGCTGAAATCGAAGGGACTGACGACCTTGATCGGTGTGGCGACCCCGAACCATGGGCCGCTGACGAAGGCGGGCAGCTTTGGCGGGTCGATGGCGGCGATGCCGTTAACGCCGCCCGTCCAGTTGCCGATCGGCGAGCCCGCGCCAAGGAAGCGGAAAACGCGCGGTACGATCTCGCCGAATCCGAGGGTCACGATCGCCAGGTAGTCGCCCCGAAGGCGCAGGGTGGGGGCGCCGAGGATGGCGCCGAAGGTGGCTGCCACAAGCATGGCTACTAAAAGAAGCAGCCAGAAGGGAAGGTGGATCTCGATATGGAGCGGGCTGCCGGACAGCTGGTTGGAGGCGAGCAGCGCGTAGGTGTAGGCGCCGATCGCGAAGAACGCGGCATAGCCCAGGTCGAGGAGCCCGGCAAATCCGACGACGACGTTGAGCCCGATCGCGAGCAGGACGTAGACGCCGGCGTCAGCTGCGGTGCTGACGAGGTGGTTTCCCGAGCCCCCGGTGGTCAGGTCGGCGAAGCTGGGAAACAGCAGCGCGCCGATGATCAGCAGTGTGTAAATCGTGCGGTTTCGGTCGCGAAATGTACCCCGTGCCCAGCGCATGGCGAAGTCGTTGCGCAGCAGCTGGCGGCTCATTTTTCGGGAACCTGCATCCCCAGCAGTCCGGTGGGCCGGAAGACGAGGACCAGGATGAGGATGGCGAAGATCCAGACGTCGGTCAGCGCCGCCTGGAAGTAGGCCGTCGAGAAGGCCGCCACGAGGCCGATGAAGAGTCCCCCGAAGGCCGCCCCCTGGATGTTGCCGATGCCGCCGAACACCGCGGCGGTAAAGGCGTATAGGCCCGCCGTGAAGCCCTCGTCGAACCGGATGTTGTTGAAGTACAGGCCGAAGATGACGCCGCCGGCAGCCGCCAGCGCGGCGCCGATGAAGAGACACCAGGACGAGGGTGCTGCCGATGACGATCAAGTCCTTGACTCCGACGGAGGCGCCGCCGGGCAGGGAAAGGCGATTGCCGGGCAGGACATCCGGGAAGTGGACGTTGTTGGCGCCGCGCCAAAGGTACATGGCCCCCTCGAGAATGAACGACATGCCGACGGCCGTGATCAAGATGGCGAGCCGCGGCGCGTTCCGTAGCGGCCGATAGGCCAGCCGCTCGATGGCGACGTTGATCCCGCCGTCGATGAGCATGACGGCCGCCGTGACGAGCAGCAAGATCAGCATGACCGATAGGGAGAACTGGGTGCTGTCGGTGAAACCGAAGAGGCCGACGAGCGGGATCGCAATGAAGGCGCCCAGGGTAAAGATGTCGCCGTGGGCGAAATTGATCAGCTCGATGATGCCGTAGACCATCGTGTAACCGAGGGCAATCAGGGCGAAGATGGCGCCGTCCGCAACGCCATAGATAAGGATCTGCAGGAAGAACGATGGATTGGACACCGCCTTGGGCAAGAGGAGGACGCCGAGGATCAGGATCGCTGCCCCCAGGAACAGCCAGGTCCCCATGGTGCCGCTGAGCGCGGTTCGGGTGCTCTTCAGCGCTGTCGACAGTGTTGCCACTTGTAATCAGGAGGAGCGGTCGCCCGCTCCTCCTTCTTTATACGCTGCCGGTTAACTCGACACGTTGACCGTGCTGTCGACTTCCCACCCGGTGGTGGCGTTCTTCACGGTGTACACCGTGATCACCTTGTTAGTGGTGTCTCCGTTCTGGTCGAAACTCGTGTGGCCGAGGACACCCGTGTAGTCGACCTTGTTCATCTGGTCGAGGACCTGTTGGCGACTCGGCATATTGCCGTTGTTTGCCTTGATCGCCTTATCGATCGCCGCAACCAGGATCTTGACGCAGTCGTAGGCCGGCATCGTGTAGGCGCCGTAGTCGCTTGAGTTCGGATAGGCCTGCTTGAAGGCGCTGATCGTGGCCTGCGCGCCTGACACCTTCTCCGCGGCGACGGTGGCAACCGTGCCATACATCCCGATGGCCTGAGCCGCGGCGTCCTTGATGCACTGGCCGGTGACGATCCCATCGCCGCCCAGGAATGGGGCGCTGTCCGGGAAGATTCCCTTCATCTGGTTGCGGACGACGCAGGCATTGTTGCTATCGGTCCCGCCGAAGTAAATGCCCTGGGCGCCCGCGGCGAGTGCCGCGCGAAGGAATGACTTGAAATCGCTGACGTGCGAGGCGTTGGGGAAGTCCTGTCGCTTGACGACCGTGCCGCCATTTTTGGTGAAGCGGGTGCTGAAGGTGTCGGCGATGCCCTTGCCGTAGGCCTCGGCGTCGGAGGCGACGCCGACCTTGGTGATCTTTAGGGTGTTGTAGGCGTAGTCCGACATGGCCGGACCCTGGTTGTCGTCGGTGGTGGCGACTCGGAAGTAGTTGTTCGTTCCGGTCGGGCGAAGGTCGCTTGGAGCAGCCACACCGGCGTCCTTGCAGGAGACGTCCGGTTTTCCGCTCAGTGATTGCGGGATGTAGACGTTCTTGGTCAGGCATTGGTTGGTGTTTGCCGGGCTGATCTGGACCAGGTGGGCCCGGTTGGTGATCGGGATCTCGGCGCGCGCAACGCTCGAGTTGAAGGGTCCGATCACGCCCAGCACCTTAGTGTCGTCAACGAACTGCTGTACGTTCTGGGCGCCCTTTTGCGGGTCATGGACCCCGTTGACCGCATCGTCGAGGTTGAACACCTGGAGGGTGAACCCGTCGACGGACTTCAGCTGGGAAACCGCGAACTTAACCCCGTTCAGTGTCGGGATGCCGTTGGACGTCTCTGCCCCCGACTCAGGCAGGTCGACGCCAACCTTGATCGTGCCCTTGTTGGCGTTCCCGCCGGCGTTGTTCGCCGTGCCGCACGCCGCCAGCGCCACGCTCGCCACCGCGAGCCCGGCGAGCAACTTCGGCAATCTCATACCTTCCTCCTTGAATGTGCTGGTAATACGCCCGGCACCCGAAGGCCCCAAGGCGTGACTCTTTATACAACCTGGGCGGGCTGGGTGCAACAAGGAGGGCAACGGCTCTAATACCTATCTAATAATGTGGACGGCCCCAAGCAAGCATTCGCGGGGCTCACACGTTGTGATGCCGGGCAATTCGAGCGCAGGCTTGACAATGCTTTTCGGCCGCGCGTAGGGTATAGCACGCATCTGAGGAGGGCATCATGATGGCGGAATTCGCAGAGCGGATCAAACCCCGGGCCCAGTACGTCGACGAGGCCATCGAGTTGGCCCTCGCCAGCAAGTGGGCGGAGGCGGTTCAGCTGAACCGCAACATCATCGACCGCTTCGGCCCGGATGAGGACACGCTCAATCGCCTGGGCAAGGCCTACACCGAGCTCGGCCACTTCGACGAGGCCACCGAGGCCTACCAGGCAACCCTGAAGACGAATCCGGTGAACCCGATCGCCCAGAAGAACCTGGGCAAGCTGCAGGCCATGCGCGGCGGCCAGCCGGTTCCCGCCTCGAAGGCCAGGGTCGACGTCGACGCCTTCATCGAAGAGACCGGGAAGACGGCGCTGACCGCCCTCCACGTTCACGCGGAAGGCGATCCCTGCAGCAAAGTCTCCGGCGGCGACCCCGTCAAGCTGATCGTCAGTGGCGACACCATGAACGTCGAGACTGTGCGCGGCGTTTCCCTGGGCCACCTGGAGCATGCGCTCGGCCGCCGGCTGATCAAGTTCCTCGAGGGCGGCAACCGCTATTCGGGAGCCGTCGCCAACTGCGATGGCGGCGCGGTCAAGATCATCGTTCGCGAGACCTACCAGGATCCGAAGTTCTTCGGCCGGCCGTCGTTCCCGATCAAGAAAGGACGGGAGGAGTTCCGGCCCTATGCCAAGGAATCGCTGATTGCCCGCGCCGACGTCGAGGACAATGAGGACGACACCGAGGAGCCGGCCGAGGACCTCGATGGGATGCACACCGTCGAGGCCGGCGAAGACGATGTCGAAGTTCCCGAGCTGGACGAGGACAGTCGGAAAGAGGACGTCTACTAGTTAACGGGCGAAAGCCGGCTGCCGGAAGGCCGCTCGGGTGAGCCGCGCCCGGCTCGAGGCGTTCAGCGACGGCGTGATCGCCGTTGCCATTACGCTCCTTGCCCTGAATCTGGCGGTCGAGGGACCGGGACACGGACCCCTGATCGACCAGCTCGGTCACCGCTGGCCGGTCTTCGTCGCCTACGTCGTCAGCTTCTTCACGGTCGGCATCATCTGGGTCAACCACCACGCGCTGGTCCAGGACCTGGCTCGGGTTGATCGGACGGTCCTCTTCATCAATCTCGGCTTGCTCCTGTTCGTAGTCGCCATTCCCTTCGGGACCGCGCTGATGGCGAGTTACCTGACCGAAGGCGGTGCCGATTCCAAGCTTGCGATGGCCCTGTATTGCGTAATCCTCGAAGGCATGGCGATCGGATTCGGCGCCTTATTCGCCTGGTCCCTGGGCGACGGGCGACGCCATCACCCGATCCCGTCGGACCTCCAGCGATCCGCCTGGCTGCGGTTCACCATCGGCGGGCTGATCTACATCCTGGCGATTGGGGCGGCGTTCCTCTCGCCCATGCTCGCGCTCGGGATCGTTGGAGCTACGGCGGTCTACTACATCTTCGAACGGGGGGCAGCCGGGGCGACCTAGCCCACCCGCCAGTAGATGCCGCCCCTGCGGTTGAGCAGCTCGCGATCGACAAGCGCGCGCCGCACCAGGCAGTGGTCGGGCCACAACTCCAGGAGGATCGCGTCGACTTCGCTTTCGGTCATCCGTTTACCGAGCGGAAAGGCGCGAACCACCTCAGCCAGGAGCAAGCGGCGCCGGCTCTCGCGGGCAGGCCAGCGGATGATCCGGCCCTCTCGCCAGAATGGGCGCAACTGCCGGAGTTCTTCGGCGGCTGACGGTCGTGCTGACGTCGCCATGGCCTGATTCTAGAAACGAAAGATCGGCGATGGGCCGTGGGTACACTGAGCCACGATGTTGCTGGCGATCGATCTCGGCAATACGAACCTGACGTTCGGATTGTTCGAGGGCGATCGGCTCCGGCACGATTGGCGGCTGGCGACGCGTCGAGACAGCATGCCGGACGAGCTCGGTCTGGTGATGGTCCAGCTGATGCGGCAGGAAGGGATCGAGCCGTCGGTGGTCGAGGCGGTGGTGGTGGCGAGCGTTGTCCCTCCGCTCAACAGCAGCCTGGTCCAGGCGATCGAGCGCTACTTCGGGAAAGACCCGATGATGGTGGGCCCGGGAATCAAGACGGGCCTGAAAATCCACTACCGCGATCCCAAGGAGGTCGGAGCCGACCGGATCGTCGCGGCCATGGCCGCCTTCAAAAAATACGGGGGCCCGTTGATCATCATCGACTTCGGGACCGGGACGACGTATGACGTGGTCTCCAAGGATGGCGACTATCTCGGTGGGGCGATTGCCCCGGGCATGGGGATTTCCGTCGAGGCGCTCTACGAACGTGCCGCCCGGCTCCAGCGGGTGGAGCTCAAGGCACCGCCGACCGTGATCGGACGGACGACGGCCGAGAGCATGCAGGCCGGCATCATCTTCGGCTTCACGGCGCAGGTCGAAGGGATGGTCGCGCGGATCCGCAAGGAGCTCGGCGAGAATCCCCGAGTCATCGCCACCGGAGGCTACGCCGGGCTGATCGCCGCGGAGACGCCGGTGATCGAGGTGGTCGACCAGCGCCTGATGCTCGAAGGCCTGCGGCTGATCCACGACATGAATGTCTGACGAGCGTCGATTGGCGGCCCGGAACTCGTTGCGTTAGGCTGATGCCCCCATGAAGATCGGTCCCTACCGGCTGAGCTCGCCCGTCTACGTCGCCCCCATGGCGGGCGTGACCGACGCGCCCTTCCGCAAGATCGCGCGCGAGTTCGGTGCGGGCCTCGCCTGCACCGAAATGATCAGCAGCGAGGCCCTGGTCCGCGGCCACCGCGAGTCATTCCGCCTCATGGACCTCGGGTGGGATGACCGGCCGGTTTCCGTGCAGTTGATGGGTGGGGACGCGAACGTCATGGCGGAAGCGGCGCGGATGGTGGCCGACGCCGGGGCAGACATTGTCGACATCAATATGGGCTGCCCGGTACCGAAGGTCGTCAAGACGTCGGGCGGTTCGTCGCTGCTTCGCGATCCCGACCGAGCCTGTCGGGTGGCGACGGCGGTCGTCGAGGCGGTTTCGATTCCGGTCACGGTCAAAATCCGGCTGGGCTGGGATTTCGCGAGCCGGAACTACCTCGAGATGGCAACCAGGCTGGAGGCCACGGGCATCCAGGGACTGGCCGTCCATGGTCGTACGCGTTCGCAGCGCTACGATCCGTGGGCTGACTGGCGGGCGATCGCCGAGGTCAAGGCGGCCGTCAGCATCCCGGTCGCCGGCAGCGGCGACCTTCGCACTCCGTCGGAGGCCCTCCAGCGCAAGCTGGAGAGCGGTGTCGACGCCGTCATGCTCGGCCGGGGGATCCTGGGAAATCTCTGGCTGGTCCGGCAGACCGTGGCGCTGCTGAACGAGGGGGAAACCGTGGCCGACCTCGGCTGGGCCGACCAGGTGGCGCTGGTGCGGCGCCATTGCGATCTGGTGGTCGCGTACTACGGTCCGGAGCGCGGCTCGCGGCTGCTGCGCAAGTTCATCGCCTGGGGCCTGCACGGGTTTCGGGGCGCAGCCCGGCTGCGAAGCATGGTGCAATCGGTGTCGACGCCGGACGACATCGACCGCGTCCTGGGCGAGGCCCTGGCGATCGACCCCGGCGCCCGGATCCCGGAAGGCGAGCTTGCCGAGACCGCGGCGTCCTGCGAAGCGGCCTGATCCGGGGAACTAATTCCCGGCTGCCCCGTCATAGGGGTATGAAGCGGAGTCTGATTGCCCTCCTCGCGGTCGCGGTTACCAGCTGCGGCGCCCAGGCGGCGGCCGATCACGGCCCTCCGCCGAGCGTCTCGGGAACCAACGGGCCATTTCATGCGGTCGCTTCGCCGTCACGGCTGGCTGCCGGAGGAACCGTTCATCTCACCCTGACCGTCGCCGGACCGATCCAGTACGAGACCGCCTGCGTCCAGACGCTACAGATCTGGACCGAAGACGCCCGACACCAGCAGATCTGGGCCGAGCCCGTGCCGGCCATCGACTGCATGGCGATCGCCTACAAGACCCTGGCTGCCGGTCAGACGGCCACCTTCACCGCTGAGTGGCCGACCTCGAGCCAGCTCGCCCCTGGTTCGTACAGCATTCACGGCCTGTTTCTGACCGCGCTTCCACTCGGTGCCGGGATGCGGGTGCGCGAGAATTTGCCCACACTGCCGATACAGATTTCCGGCTAGCGCAGTTCCGGGAATCTCGTATAATACGGCGGCTCTGGAGCCGCCCGACGAGCTCCGAAAGGAAGTACCTGATGGAAAGCGACAAGGTTGTCTACCTCACCCAGGAAGGCCTGAACCGGCTGCAAACCGAGCTCGAGATGCTGCGGAGCAAGCGCCGGCCGGAGGTTGCCGAGCGCATCCGCCAGGCGAAGGAATTCGGGGACATCAACGAGAACGCCGAATACGACGATGCCAAGAATGAGCAGGGCTTCGTCGAAGGCCGAATCCTGCTGCTGGAGAAGTTGATCCGCAACGCCTCGATCATCGAGGGCAAGCACGTCAAGGGCATCGTCGAGGTCGGCTCGACCGTCAAGGTGCACGATGAATACGGCGATGAGGCGTTCACCATCGTCGGCTCGGCCGAGGCCGAACCGAGCAAGGGGCGGATCTCCTTCGAGTCACCGGTCGGCAAAGCCCTGATCGGCAAGCGCGTTGGGGACAACGTCTCGGTGACCACGCCCGGCGGCGCGACCAGCATGCTGATCGTCGAGGTCCGCTAGCGGCCGAAAGCGCCGACCTGATCGTCATCGGGGGCGGGATCATCGGATGCGCCACCGCCTACTTCGCCGAACGCGCCGGGTTGCGGACGTTGGTGCTCGAGAAACGCCCCGCGCTGGCCACATTGACGACGCCGGTGGCCACCGGCGCGTTTCGATTGCAGTTCGACAACGCCGAGGAAGTCGAGCTGGTCCGCGAGAGCGTCGCCTTTTTTGATGAGCTCCAGGGGCGCGTCGATCTCGGACTTCGGCACCAGGGCTACCTGTTTGCCGCGTGCACAGAGGAGGGCGCTGCCGCGCAGGCCGAACTTGTGCGAGCGCAGGCAGGCTGGGGTCTGACGGATGTCGAGTTGATCGACGGAGATGCGGCTCGCCGTCGCTTTCCGTATTTATCGGCGAACGTCATCAACGCTCGCTTTCGCCAGGGCGACGGCTGGCTGCAACCGCGAGCGCTGGCCCTCGAGCTGGCCGCGGCAAGTGGCGCCCGGTTCCGGACAGGCACCGGCGTGACCGGCCTTCTGCGGCGCGGGGACCGAGTTCAGGGAGTCGTGACCGACGCCGGACCGCTGGAAGGCGGCATCACCGTGATCGCCGCCGGACCGCTCTCCGGGGCGATCGCAAAACTGGCGGGCCTCGACTTGCCGCTCAGCACGGTGCGGCGGCAGAAACTAATCGTTCCGGATCTGCCGCAGGTGCCCGGCGATGCCCCGATGACGATCGAATTCGAGACGGGTGCCCACTGGCGTCCAGCAGGCCTCGCGCGCGTCGCACCATTCTGGAAGAACGCGTGGGCATCGTCCCGGCTTCAGTGGTGGCTGCAGGCGGGCCAGTACACCTATACGCCCGACCGTCGCCCGTTGCTCGGGCCCACAGCGATCGAGGGACTCGCTGTGAATACCGGTTACAGCGGGCACGGCATCATGGGAAGCATCGGTGGGAGCCGCCGTGCGGTTGATGCAATCACCGGCAAGCTCAGCCCGAACGCGAATCCGTTCCGGCCCGACCGTTCCATGGCGGCGCGCGCATTCGACGTTTTGTAGCGCCGGCCGGGTGACCCTCTAGACTGTCGCGCAATGGAAGCGTTCCGAACGGATCAGGAGCAGCAACGACGCCAAAAGATCGAGACGCTCCGGTCCCGCGGGATCGAGCCGTATCAGAGCCGCTTCGATCGAACGCACAGCACTGCCGAAGCGATTCGTTATTTCGAACAGCTCGAGAAGCCCGGCGTCGTCGACACGCGCAGCGAGCGGGTCGCGCTGGCCGGCCGCATCGTGGCTATCCGAGTCATGGGCAAGGCGAGCTTCGCCCACATCCAGGACTTTTCCGGCCGGATCCAGCTGCTGGCGAAGGTCGACAAGCTCGGCGATGAAGCCTATCGACGGTTCACCGACCTTGACCTCGGTGACATCATCGGCGCTAGCGGCACGCTGTTCCGGACGAAGCGAGGCGAGATCACCTGCGAGCTCGAGGAATTCACGCTGCTGGCGAAGTCGTTACGACCGTTGCCCGAGAAGTACCACGGTCTGCGCGACATCGAGTTGCGCTATCGGCAGCGCTATCTCGATCTGATCTCCAATCCCGAGGTGATGGAGGTCTTTCTGGCCCGAAGCCGCATGGTCGATGAAACGCGGACCTTCCTGCGCGGCCGGGGCTTCGTCGAGGTCGAAACGCCGGTGTTGCAAACCATGGCCGGCGGTGCCGCGGCGCGTCCCTTTCGGACTCACCATAACGCGCTTGACATGGAGCTCTACCTCCGAATCGCCCTCGAGCTCTATCTGAAGCGCCTCATCATCGGCGGCTTCGACCGCGTCTTTGAGATCGGGCGCATTTTCCGCAACGAGGGCATGGACCAGTGGCACAGCCCCGAGTACACGATGCTGGAGCTCTACCAGGCCTACACGGATGTCGAGGGCATGATGGAGCTGACCGAGTCGCTCGTGATCCACCTGGCGGAGCGCATCCACGGCTCGCCATCGATTCGGTACCAGGGAAAAGAGATCACGATCACGCGTCCCTTCAAGCGGATCGAGATGGTCGAGGCGGTCAGCCAGGTGGTCGACCAGGATCTCTACAAAGCCGACATGGCAACGCTGCAGCGGCTGATCGGCCGGCACAATATTCAGCCGAAACCCGGTCTTGGATGGGGTGGATTGATTGCCGAGCTGTTCGAAGAGCTGGTCCAGGACACGCTCGTACAGCCGACCTTCGTACTCGGTCATCCGGTCGAGGTCTCACCGCTGGCGCGCCGTCGAGTGAGCGATCCGCGGCTGACCGATCGCTTCGAGCTGATGATCGCCGGTGAAGAAATCGCGAACGCATTCTCCGAGCTGAACGACCCCGATGACCAGCGGGCGCGCTTCGAGGACCAGGCGCGCGCGCGGGCCGCGGGTGACGACGAGACTCATCCCATGGACGAGGACTTCTTGACCGCGCTGGAGTATGGCTTTCCACCGACCGGTGGGATGGGACTGGGCATCGATCGTCTCGTGGCGATCCTGATGGATCAGCCGTCGATCCGCGACGTCATCCTGTTTCCGAGCCTTCGCGCCCGACATGCTGAGCCTTAGCTACATCCGGGAACATCCCGACCTGGTCAAGGACGGGGCGCGAAAGAAGGCGATGGCGGCGCCGGTCGACGAGATCTTGGAGCTCGATACGAAGCGCCGTGAGATCCTGACCCGACTCGAGCAGCTCAAGGCCGAACAGAACCGCCGATCGGCGGCGATGGCAAAGTCACGCGACCAGCCGGCGATCGACGATATGCGCCGCGTCAAAGATGAGGTAAAGGCCCTGGAGCAAGCGCTGGCTCCTGTGGACGCGGGCCTCAATGCGCTGCTACTCGAAGTGCCGAATCTACCGGAGCCATCGGTGCCTGAAGGCAAGGACGCTTCCGCAAATCCGACGATCAGGGAGTGGGGCGACCGCAAGGAGCTTCCGTTCCAGGCGCGCTCTCACTACGAGATCGGCGAGAAGCTTGGCCTCTTCGACTTCGAACGTGGCGTCAAGGTCGCGACGTCTCGCTTCTATTTCCTGAAAGGGGCCGGCGCCCGGCTCGAACGAGCGCTGCTGAACTTCATGATCGACCTGCACATTCGGGAGCACGGGTATGGCGAAGTCTTCCCGCCGTTTCTGCTCAACCGGGCGGCGATGACGGGAACGGGCCAGCTTCCAAAGTTCGAGGACGACGCTTTTCGGATCGAGAAACGCGATCTCTTCCTGGTGCCCACCGCCGAGGTGCCGGTGACCAACATGTATCGGGAGGAGATCCTTGCCGCCACCACGCTGCCGATCAAGCATGTCGCCTGGTCGACGAATTTCCGATCGGAAGCGGGCGCGGCCGGCAAGGATACCCGCGGCTACATTCGACTGCATCAGTTCAACAAGGTGGAGCTCGTGAAGTTCGTCGAGCCGGAACGATCGAACGAGGAGCTCGAGCTGCTGGTTAAGGACGCGGAGAGTGTGCTCCAGCTGCTGAAGCTCCCCTACCGGGTGATCATGCTTTGCACCGGGGACATGGGCTTCGGCCAGGCCAAGACCTATGACCTCGAGGCGTGGGCAGCAGGGGAGAAGCGATGGCTCGAGGTCTCGTCCTGCTCGAACTACAACGATTTCCAGGCGCGTCGCGCCAATATCCGCTTCCGGCGCAAGGATGGCAAGGTCGATTTCGTCCATACGCTCAACGGCTCGGGGCTGGCCCTGCCCCGGACTGTCGTCGCGATCCTCGAGAACTACCAGGAGGAGGATGGCAGCGTCCGGGTACCGGAGTCCCTTCGCATCTACATGGGCGGACTGGACGTCATCCGCTGAGGAGCGACTTCGGTTCGTATGATGTGTCGCGCCGGAGGGATGGCCGAGTGGTCGATGGCGGTGGTCTTGAAAACCACTAAGGTGCAAGCCTTCGGGGGTTCGAATCCCTCTCCCTCCGCCAGGTTCTGAATACGAATCGCCTACCGTTGTTATCGCCTTTCATGTCCGGCATCTGCCTCAAACGCATTGTGACGGCAACCGTGACGGCAACCACAATTGAACGGAGCCTACGCTGACCTCTTACACCGCCCGAGTTCTTGTCGTTGGCACCGAAACTAGGGCGAGCGCGGCTCGGCGCTCGGCAATAACAAACCGATCACCTCGGGCTCCGCAGCTTGCCAGAGCAAGAGAGATGACCCCACTCCCGGAGATCGAGGCGGCGATGCCGGTGCTCGGCAGCTTCGGCGGCCTCCTAGCGCGGCGTCACGCATCGTACAAAGTCGGGATCCTGCGCGACCTCGCGGGCCACCCGGGCGCGCGCTTGCGTATGCGGGAGATTCAAGAACGGGTGGACTGGCTGAAGCCGGACTCAGTGCGAAGGCTGGTCCGTCGCCGCGATTCCGCAGGTAAATCGTCACGGGCCCAAGGGCAGTCAGAGTAGACTTCAAGGCGCCGCGATCGTACTGGGATCGCAGTTCGGCGGACTGGGTTGGCGGCGGAGGGGCGGAATGGCGGTGCTGCGGGCGTGCAGAGGGCACGGAGGCCGACTGAGATGCGCATTGGCCAGCCTTCTCTGCGTCTTCACACTTGCCATCGTCTCATGCGGCTCGCCCGCAAGCCAGGCACCCACCCCCACACCCGGTAAGGTGCTGCGTGGGGCCCTGACGGTCGACGGAGTAGAGCGCAGCTATCGACTCTTTCGACCTTCCCTGGCGGCCCGCATGAAAGTCCCGCTTGTCATCGTCCTCCACGAGTACGGAACGACTGGAGAAGACATGAGCGCACTGAGTCTGTACGATCAACAAGCTACCAAGAGCCAATTCATCACTGTGTACCCCGACGGCATTGGCGGGTCATGGAACGCCGGCGCTTGCTGCACGCCGGCGACCACAAGGGGTATCGATGACGTGAAGTTCATCGCCCTCCTCATCGATCGGGTGGCGAGCCAGGAACCGATCGACGCATCGCGGGTGTTCGTGGTGGGGTTCTCAAATGGAGCGGCAATGACCTACCGGCTGGCCTGCGAGCTTGCCGAGCGGATTCGGGCCGTCACATCCGTATCCGGCGGAATGCTCCTCGAGAACTGTCGTCCGGCTCGCCCAGTTTCATTACAGGA
>VBHQ01000124.1:7600-12985 GCA_005880395.1 Chloroflexota bacterium | reverse complement strand
ATATCGAGGCGCTCGATGCGGTGCTCGGGGCGATGCCTTCGGTGCATCGCGTCCTGGTTCTGGGGGACATCGTCGGCTACGGTCCGGACCCCAATGCCGTCATCGATCGCCTTCGCTCGATCCGCGCTCGGGCGGTCTTGGGCAATCACGACGCCGCCATGCTGACGCCCTCGCTACTCGACTGGTTTAACCCCCACGCCGCGGCGGCCGCGCGCTGGACCCAGGCGGTGCTGACCCCGCAGAGCCGGCGTTACCTGGGCGGATTACCGACCTACGGCCGGCTGGGCCGTCATCGCTTTGTGCATGGCAGCCCGCGCAAACCGTATCTCTGGGAGTACATCCTGGAAGAGCTGCAGGCGCTTGAAATCTTGATGCGCCTTGGCCAACGGTTTTGCTTCTTCGGCCACACGCATCTGCCACGAATCTTTACGGAGGAGGGGGAGCAGATTCCGCCGCCGGGCGACTGGATCCCGCTGCCACCGGCCGCGCTCGTCAACCCGGGCAGCGTGGGTCAGCCGCGGGACGGTAACTCGGATGCGGCCTTCGCTCTCGTCGATCTTGCTCGCCCGGCGGTTCGCTTCTACCGAGTGCCGTATGACATCGTGGCCACCCAGGAGAAGATCCGCGCCGCGGGATTGCCCGAGGTCGAGGCGGCGCGCTTGATGCTCGGCCGTTGACCGTAGAATTGGGCTTCTACTTTGATGAAGATCGTGATCGTCGGATGTGGGCGAGTCGGCGCCATGGTCGCCACTGCGCTCTCTCGGGCAGGCCATCGGGTGACGGTGATCGACAGCCAGCGCAAGGCATTCGACCGGCTTGGCACCGATTTCGACGGCGAGATGATCCTGGGCAATGGCATCGACGAGGACGTACTTCGGCGGGCCGGGATCGAGACCGCCGATGGCTTTGCCTCCCTGACCAACGGCGACAACCGCAACATCATGGCGGCGCAGATCGCACGAGAGATTTTCAAGGTCCCGCGGGTGATCACGCGCATCTACGATCCCATTCGTGAAGACGTCTTTCGCGAGCTTGGCCTCAATACGGTATCGCCCACCCTGTCGGGGGCGCGCCAGATTCATGCCATGCTGAAGGGGTGAGCGACCCCATGTACGTCATCGTGGTCGGCGGGGGGAAGGTGGGGTACTACCTGAGCAAGCACCTGCTCGACCGAGGCTACGAGGTGACGCTGATCGAGAAGGACCCTCGCCGGGCTGAGGTGCTGAACTCGGTCCTGGGCGAGATCGTGATGGTCGGCGACGGCGACGAGATGGCGTTCTTAGCGACCACCGGGATGGAGCGCGCCGACGTCGTCGTGGCGGTTACCGGCGACGACGAGGACAACCTGGTGACCTGTCAGCTCGCCAAGCGCAAATTCAACGTCGCCAAGACGGTCGCCCGGGTCAACAACCCGGCGAACGTGCGGATCTTCAAGACTCTGGGCGTTGATGTCACGCTCAGCGCAACCGAGGTCCTGCTGGACCTGATCGAGTCGGAGCTGGCGGGCAAGGAGCCAGCCGGTCGCTCCGCGAGCCAGGCTTAGAGCAAAGAAACAGCCGGTGTTATCACCGGCTGTCCACAATTGTTAGCGCAGAGTTAGGCTTTGCCGATCTTGTAGATTTTGGTCCCGCAGGTCGGGCACTCACCGGTGGTGGCCGGCTTGCCATTCTTCATCGTGATCTGCTGCGGGTTCTTGATCTCGACCTTCTGCTTGCACTTCAAGCAATATCCCGTAACCGCCATGACATTCTCCTTTGCTTGCAGCTGAACGCCGCCGCGCCCCAAAAATCCGCCTGATGATAGCACACGGTTCGTATTCAGCTTGAATTCAGAAAACAGCCCAAAAATTCCGTTTTACCCCCCTGGGGGCGAGGGTCAATCAGCCAGGCGTGCCAGGATAACACTGGCGTTGTGTCCGCCCAGTCCGAAGGAGTTGGAGAGCGCCACGTCCACCCTGGCTCGCCGCGCCTCCCCGGGAACGTAGTCCAGGTCGCATTCGGGATCGGGATTTTGCAAATTGATGGTTGGCGCGATGATCTGATCGCGGATGGTGAGCGCGCAGACGACCGCCTCGACTGCCCCCGAGGCGCCCATCATGTGGCCGGTCATCGACTTCGTGCTGCTGACCGCAAGCCGCTCGGCATGCTTCCCGAACACCCGGTGGATCGCGTCGGTTTCGAATTTGTCGTTCAGCGGCGTGCCGGTTCCGTGGGCGTTGATGTAATCGACCCGCGCAGGTTCGAACTCCGCTTTACGCAATGCTCGTTCCATGGTCAGGAAGGCGCCGTCGCCTCCGGCAGGGGCAGCCATATCGAAGGCGTCATTGCTCGAGCCATAGCCGACCACTTCGGCATAGATCCGCGCGCCCCGCTGGCGGGCATGGTCGAGGTCTTCGAGGACGAGAGCTCCGGCGCCTTCCGAGATCACGAAGCCATTGCGGTCTCGATCGAACGGTCGTGAGGCCTGGGTCGGATCCTCGTGCTGCGCCAGCGCGCGCATCGCGTTGAAGCCGGCGTAGATCAGGGGCACCAGGGCGGCCTCGGACCCACCCGAGACGATCGCGCTGGCATCGCCGCGCCGGATCGTTTCGAATGCCTCCCCGACCGCGCCGCTACCGGTGGCGCAGGCGGAGACGACGGCCATATTTGGCCCGCGCAGGCCGAGCGCGATCGCGATATGACCGGAGGCCGTGTCGGTCAGCATGTTCTGGATGAAGGTCGGACTCACGCGCTTTGGCCCACGCTCCGTCAGCACCCGTTGTTGCTCGATCAGCACGCCAAGCCCGCCCGCGGCGCTGCCGTAGATCACGCCGATCTCATCCCGAACGCCGTTTCGTGTGAGTCCGGCGTCTGCCCAGGCCTCCTGGGCCGAGATCACCGCGAGTTGGGCGTAGCGGTCCATGCGACGGAGCTCCTTCGGCTCGATCCGGCCGGTTGCGTCGAACCCCTTGACCTCGCCGGCGATCTGGACCGGGTAGTCGCTGGCATCGAAGTGTGTCACCTTGCCAACCCCCGATTGGCCCTCCAGCATCGCCGCCCAGGTGCTGGGCGCATCGAGCCCAACCGGCGTGACGGCGCCAACCCCGGTGACGACGACGCGCTTCATCCCAGGGTCGTGGGAGCCATCGCGCGGGCGAGCTCGCGATCGTTCAGCGTGACGACATGGGCGTCCTGGTTGATGCGTCGGATCAGCCCGGAAAGCACCTGGCCGGGGCCGATCTCGAGAAACTCGGCGCTCCCGCGGGTGATCATCTCGACCACCGACGCGGTCCATTGCACCGGCTTCAGGATGTGGTCTCCGAGTTCCTTCCGAATGTCGTCGGCGCTGGTCAGGATCTGGCCCGTGATGTTGGCGACGACCGGGATGCGCGGCTGGCGCAGTGGAAGTCGGGCAACGATCTCGCCAAATTGCGCGGCCGCGCGAGCCATCAAGGGGGAGTGTGAGGCAATCGTGATTGGGAGACGAACCACACGCGCCGCGCCTCGCGGCCAAGTCCGAGCACCGCGAGCATCCCTCCGGGCCGCTCCAGGCCGTTCTCCTTCATGAGACGGCCACGCTCCCGCACCAGCAGCAGCGCCGTGTCGAAGTCGATCACGTCGGCCGCGACCAGCGCGGTGAACTCCCCAAGGCTGTGGCCAGCCACGTAGCGCGGGGCCATCAGCTCGCCGGATGCCTGCCAGCGCTCGCGCAGAACGTTGAGGCAGGCAACACTCACGGTGAGAATCGCCGGCTGTGCGTTGATCGTGTCGTTGAGATCGGGCTCGGGGCCTTCGAAGCACAGCTTGCTCAACGCAAAGCCGAGGATTTCATCGGCCCGGTGAAAAACTCGACGGGCGGTCTCGGATACGTCGCAGAGCGCCTTGCCCATGCCGACGTACTGGGAACCCTGGCCGGGAAACACGAAGGCAACCGCACGCCCTGCCAACGCGCCCTGCCCCGGGTCGGGAGAAGCGTCGGGGAGGGGCTGGGAACTGCCTCGCTTAGGCGACAGAAACCTTTCCTTTCACGTAGTTCCAGGCTTCGCCGACCGTGCGCAGCTTCTGGGCATCCTCGTCGGAGATCTCCATCCCGTACTCCTCCTCGAAGGCCATGATCAGCTCGACCAGGTCGAGTGAGTCCGCTTGCAGGTCTTCGGTGAAGGAGGCTTCCGGCGTTACCTTCTCGATGTCGACGCCAAGCTGCTCGGCGATGATGCTGCGGAATTTGTCGAAATTCGCCTCGGCCATCCGTCCCTCCTTCGTGAATTGGAGTTGCGGGCACCCCCGAGGGGGTTACCCAAATTTGGTGTATACGATATCGAAACGTAGCGCGGGTGCACAGCGTGCGGGCGGTACCCGGATCGTCTATCCCGAGAAGCCCCAGATGGTTACGGCCGCCAGGCGATCTTGGAGCGAACTCCGCAGGCATGTAACCAGGCCGAATTTGCGGTCTTAGAATGAGGCGTGACTTCCTCTTCGATGCCCTCGCTTGCGCATGCCCGCCAGGCCGTCGCCCTCGGATCGATCGCCGGGATCGGCGTCAACCGCCCGGGGGCGGACGTCGCGCTGGCGCGCCGGGTCAGCGGAACCGATCTGACCGGCGTTTCCTATCGCGTTCAGGCGCAGCATGGGGTCAGCACGGCCTCGCTGGCCGCCGGCGCCGCCCGGGCTGCCTTGCGAGCCGCAAATGCCGAGCTCGCCACGGTGGGGATGATCGTCGTCGGCACGAGCAGTCCCGACGTGCTCTGGCCATCGACTGCCTGCCTGGTCCAGAACGAACTCAAGCTGCCGATGGTTGCCGCCTTCGACCTCTACGCGGCACAGGCAAGCCTGCTCACCGCGCTTGATGTCGGCATCCGGTACGTCGGCGCCTCGACGACCGTGCTGCTGATCGGCGCCGACTCGGATAACCAGCTGGTGGACCTCCCGGGTCAGGGAAGAAACGTCAGAGGGAGGGCGGCCGCTGCCGCGGTTCTCCGCGCTGTCAACGGCGGGAGCGGCGTGCTGGCAACCGTGAGCGGAGGCTCAGCACGACCTGCTCGGCCCGGGAATGGCGACCGCCGCACTCTCGTAGAGGGGGTTGGTGAGGCGGTCACCGGATGCCTGACGAAAGCGGGTCTCAGGCTGGATGAGGTCGACCTCGTGGTTGGCGACCAGTCGTCCCCAGAGGTCATGCAAGACTGGTCGAGGCAGGCCGGGCTGGCGTCGAACCGCCTCTTGCTCGATCCATCACAGTACGGTGCCTTGCTGGCGGCGGCTCCGCTCACAGCGCTGCACGATGGCGCGGTCGCGGGCCGGCTTCAGGATGGGATGATTGTGCTAGTGCTCGAGTGCGGCAGTGGCCCGGTGTGGGCGGCGGCATGCCTGCGCTGGCAAAAGACCCGGGTCGATCAGTGGTAAACGGGAC
>VBHQ01000124.1:0-7347 GCA_005880395.1 Chloroflexota bacterium | reverse complement strand
ACGGGACGCGCGTTGTCGTCACCGGGACCGGCTCGATTACCGCGCTCGGCCATAGCACCCGCGAAACGTGGGAGGCGGTCAAGGCTGGTCGTTCGGGGATTCGGCGGATCCAGGCGTTCGATCCGTCCAGCACGCCCAGCCAGGTCGCCAGCGAGGTCATCGATTTCAAGCCCGACACCTGGCTCGATCGCAAGGCGGCTCGGCATATGTCTCGCTTCGTCCAGTTCGCCATGGTGGCGACGAAGGAAGCATTGAAGGAATCGGGGCTGCCGATCACCGAGTCGAACCGTGATCAGATCGGCGTCCTGATCGGGAGCGCGATCGGCGGACTGGAACAGATCGAGGAGGCGCACACGATCCTGAAAGAGCGGGGGCCGTCCCGCGTGAGCCCGTTCACGGTCCCGATGATGATCGCCGACATGGGCGCCGGCCAAATCTCCATTAGTGTGGGTGCTCGCGGTCCAAACTACGCAACCGTCTCCGCCTGCGCCTCGGGCGCGCACGCGATCGGCGAAGCCTTCGAAATCATTCGCCGCGGCGATGCCACCGCGATGATTGCGGGCGGCAGCGAGGCCTGCGTCACGCCGCTAGCGATTGCGGCATTCTGCGCCATTCGGGCGGTCTCGACCCGAAAGGTCGAGCCGAGCAAGGCGAGCTGTCCGTTCGACATGGACCGGGACGGCTTCGTCATGGGTGAGGGCGCCGGCGTCCTCCTCCTGGAGGAGCTGGAGTCGGCCGTGAACCCTCGAGAAGGCACGGGTTGCCCCGGAGGAGGTCAGTTACATCAACGCCCATGGCACCGCCACACAGCTGGGCGACGTCGCAGAAACGCTGGCGGTCAAAGATATCTTCGCGGACGCGGCCTACAAGATTCCAATCAGTTCCACCAAGTCGATGCTCGGCCATCTGCTCGGAGCCGCGGGGTCGGTCGAGGCAGTGATTTCCGTCAAGGCTGTGCAGGAGGGTGTTGCGCCGCCTACCATCAACCTCGAGCATCCCGATCCGCAGTGCGATCTCGACTACATCCCGGAAGGCGCCCGAGAGCTGGACATCAAGCTGGCCCTCTCCAACTCCTTCGGCTTTGGGGGTCACAACGTCTCGTTGCTGTTCAAGCAATTCCGGGGATAGCGGTTGATCTTCCTCAGCGATTTCCTCAACGCTGAGGTCGTTGACGTTCGACAGCATCGGGTGGGACGAGTCCGAGATCTCGTGGTAGTCATGACCGACCCGTTCCCGCGGGTGACCGGCGTCATTCTCAAAGGCAATCGCAAACTGCGCTCGATCGATTGGGCGGTCGTCAGGAGCTGGGACAACAAAGAGCTCAGCCTCAAGCTCGAAGAGTCGGTGCTGCAGCCCCACGCCCGGTTGGACACCGAGCTCTGGCTTGCGCGTCAGATCATGGACAAGCAGATCGTCGACATGGACGGTCGACGCGTGGTCCGCGTCAACGACCTGCAGCTCTCGCAGGTCGAGGGCAGCCTGCTGCTCGTCGGCGTCGACATTGGTACCCGGGGCCTGGCGCGCCGGGTCGGGCTCGAAGGTCTCGGCCGCCGCCTCACCTCGATGGCCGGCCGCGACTGGCCCCAGAAGCTGATCTCCTGGGAGGCGGTTGACCCGGTGAAGAGCGACGTCAACTCGGTCAAACTTCGAATCGCTCATACCAAGCTCGCCAAACTCCATCCGGCGGACATCGCCGACATCGTCAACGAGTTGAGCCCGGAAGACCGGAGTGCCGTGTTCGCCGCGCTCGACGACGAGAAGGCCGCCGATACGCTGGAAGAGATCGATGAGCCGCAGATGCAGGCCTCGATCCTCGAGCGGCTCGACCTCGAGCGCGCCTCGGACATCCTCGAGGCAATGGCTCCGGATGAGGTTGCGGACTTGCTCGCCGACATGCCTCCTGAGCGAGCCCAGGAACTGCTGCAAAAGATGGAAGACGATGAGGCTGAAGACGTCGAGGAGTTGCTCAACTATCGCGAAGACACGGCCGGCGGCTTGATGACGACCGAGTACGTCGCGGTGCAGCACACGCTGACCGCCTCGCAGGCGATCGACCGGCTCCGTGAGCTGGAACCGGATGCGGAGAGCGTCTACTACGTTTACGTCGTCGATGAGGAAGAGCACCTGCTCGGGGTCCTCTCGCTGCGCGATCTCATCGTGGTCAAACCGGAGACCATGATCCGAGACTTCATGATCAAGAACGTGATCTCCGTCGGCCTGGACGCGTCGCCTCGCGATATCGGTGAGGTGATGGAAAAGTACAACCTGCTGGCGGTCCCGGTTGTCGACCAGCACAACCGGATTCAGGGGATCGTCACGGTCGACGACGTCATGGAGCGGGTGATGCCGGGCAGGGTCGGCCAGCGTCGGCGGCGGATCTTCTAAACCCCGTTGGGCGAGCGCAGAGCCGTAAACCGGCCGCTCGCGCTCTTTCGCAGCCGGCGAGCGCGGCTCCTGGTCCTGCTTTCCGTGGTCGGACCGGGCATCATCACCGGCACGGTCGACAACGACGCGACCGGCGTCACCGGGTACGCGCTGGCGGGCTCGCAGTTTGGCTACGACCTGCTGTGGGTGTTGATCGTGACCGCCATTTGCCTCGCCGCGATCCAGGAAATGGTGGCTCGCATGGGGACGGTCACGGGCAAGGGGCTGTCGGATCTGATCCGCGAGCGTTTCGGGGTGGCGCCCACCTTGGCGGTGATGGCATTGCTCTTTCTTGCGAACGCCGCCACCACGGTGGCCGAGTTCGCCGGCATCGCGGGTGCCGCCCAGTTGTTGTTCGGGGAGGCGGCTCGCTATATCGCGATTCCGATCGCGGCCTTCATCGTCTGGTTCCTGGTGCTGCGAGGCTCGTTCCGCCTCGTAGAACGGCTGCTCTTACTGCTCAGTCTGGCGTTCATCTCGTACATCATTTCGGCATTCTTGGCGCACCCCGACTGGGGCCAGGTCGCGCGCCACACCGTGATTCCGACGTTTCACCTGACGGCCCCATTCCTCTTGGTCTTCGTCACCATCGTCGGCACGACGATCACGCCCTGGATGGCGTTCTTCCAGCAGTCGAACGTTGCGGACAAAGGCCTGCACCCTGATGACTTGCCCCTCGAGCGGGTCGATACCTATACCGGCATCCTGGCCCTCAACCTGGTGGCCTTCTTCATCATCGTGGCCACCGGCGCAACCATCTTTGCCCACCACGTCCATGTGGACCCTGCCGATCCCTCGGCCTTCGCCAAAATCGCCACGTCGCTCACGCCGCTGGCCGGTAAATATGCCGAGCAGCTCTTCGCGTTCGGCTTGCTGAACGCCTCCTTGATGGCAGCGTCGGTGCTGCCGCTGTCGACCACCTACGCAATCACCGAAGCGTTCGGTTGGGAGCGCGGCATCGACAAGTCTTTCCGTGAAGCGCCTGCCTTCATCACCATCTACACAACCATGATCGTGCTCGGGGCCGTGATTGCCCTCATCCCCGGCGCGCCGCTCGCCCTGATCACCAACCTTCCGAACATCCTCAATGGCGTCATGCTGCCGCTGCTCCTCCCCATCTTGATGTTGTTGGCGAACGACAAACGGGTAATGGGCCGTTATGCCAACACCCGGCTCTTCAACGTCTTCAGCACGCTCGTGCTGATTTTTTTGTCCCTGATGACGGTCATGTTCCTCGCCTCTTTCTTCATTCCGAAGCTCTTCAGCTGAGCTGGCGCTCGGCTTCCGTACGGAAGGCAGCTTCCGCATCCGCTCCGAACAGGACGAAGCGGACAGCTTCCAGCGAGGTTTCTCCCCGGGCATGGTTGGCGACCTCTTCGATCATGATCCGGGCGCATTCGGCCAGCGGGAAGCGGGCGATCCCGGTCCCAACGGCAGGGAAGGCGATCGAGCGAAGGCCGTGCTCACGGGCAAGCTCGAGGCTTCGCCGGGTGGACCGTCGCAGGTTCTCGGCGGTGGTGCGGCCGCCGAGCTGCATGCTGGCCGCGTGGATGACATGGCGAGCTTTCAGCTTGCCGCCAACCGTGATCGCCGCCTCGCCCACTCCGATAGAGCCGATTCGGTCGCAGTCCGCCTGGATTTCTGGGCCACCCGCCCGGGCGATCGCTCCAGCCACGCCGCCGCCGAGCTGCAGGTCGCTATTGGCGGCGTTGACGATGGCGTCGACGTCCTGGGTCGTGAGGTCTCCCTGCAAAATCTCGACGCCTAAGCCGCCGACGCGCCACGTCATGCGCGTGGTTGGGCTTGCCATGCGATCGATGCCATGCGCTCGTCGACCTGCTCGCGCGTTAGCTGTTGCAACCCCTGTACCCCGAAATGCTGGATGGCGAACGATGCCATCACCATCCCATAAGCGAGCGCCAGTCGAACCGAGGCATCGGTCTCGGTCTGCTGTTCGGCCAACGAGCCAAGGAAGCCGGCCGCAACCGCATCCCCGGCGCCGGTCGGGTCGATCGGAGGATCCACGGGTAACGCCGGAAGATGAATCTCGCTGTCCCGTCGGTAGAGCGTTGCGCCCCGAGGACCCTCTTTGATCAGGAGCCCGCGGAGCGAAAACCGGTGGCGAAGCAGCTCGGTGGCCTCCTGGATCGTGGCCGCGCCGGCGAGGGCCATCGCCTCTGAGGCGTTCAGGAAAAGGTAATCGAGCCGTTGCAGCACTGGCTCCAGCGCCTCCGGCGCATTCCAGATGTATTCCTTCATCGTGTCGCCGCCCACAATCCTCGGGCCCTCCAGCTGCTCGAGTACCCGCAGCTGATGCCGCGGCTCCATGCTCCCCAGGAAAACGACGGGAATCCTTCGCTGGTCTGGTGCCAGGACGGGGGCAAAGGTTCGGTACGCCCCCTGGTCCGAACGCTCATTCTTTGTGGTCCCGGTGTCATAGTCGTGTTCTGCCTGCCAGTGGTACGTCGGCAGGTCTGAGGTTGTGACGCTGCGCAGGTCTGCCCGGCTGCCCTGCATCGCATGCTGAAAAACGGGCATGAAATCGGCGCCGACGGTCGCGACGACCGCCACCGGCGCAAACAAGCGCGCCGCCAGCGTGAAGTAGGTGGCGGAACCCCCCAGGGCGTTGGTGTTGGATCCCATCGGGGTGCGAACGTCATCCCGGGCGATGCTGCCCGCGACGAGCATCGGCCATGGTTTAGGCATGAGGCCGCTTCAATGTACGGCGCCGGAGAAAGCTAGACAGCCAGCAGTTGGGGGTCGGGTCGGGCGAGCTCGCCCTCGACGGCGGCAACGAAGCGCCGGACGGCGCTCGGGTCGGTGACCAGCCAGGCTTCCTGCGGCTGATCGATGTCGGGGCTGCAGACAAGGGCCATCGCGGTGTCATCGCCAAGAACGGCACTGAACCAGGTGCGAGCCAGCCATCCCGTGCCGGGGTCTCGGCGATCGGCCTCCGGGGGAAGCGGCGTGGTCTCCGGCGTCGTCACCACCGCTCGCCGGGCGCTGTGGAGCAAGGCAACTTCGCCTTCCCAATCGGCTCGGAACGCAGCCGGATCGGGCCGGCCCAGGTAGACGGTGTAGCGGCCAGGCCGCATGGTCGCCAGGCTTTCAACCACCCGCCGGAGCAGGGGCACGGTTGATGCGTCGGTAACCGGCCGGCTTCCAGGGGTGCCTTCGATCAGCGTTGCCATCTCGCCCATGGCAGCAGGCTAGCACAAACGGCGACAAAAAGCAAACATATGTTCGTAGCGTGGAAGCAGGGAAGCTCAACGGAGCGGGGCGACGCGACCGGTTAGGCCCGGAAGAGCGGGATGACGTTCGTGCCGCGCCCGCGACGTCGATCGCGGGCGGCGAGCATCAAGTCCTCCTGGGCTTCGAAGAGCACGTCGGCGGTGCGATCGACTGACCGGTCGATGCCCAACCGTTCGGTGTAGGGGCCTTCCAGCTCCCCCAGCAGATGCACGATCCGGCGCCAGATATGGGTTGGGATCAACTTGATGTCGCGGAGGCGACACTCCTCGACCGCGTTGAGCAGCCTGTCGGTTTCGCGAAGCTGGTTCTGGGGAGTCCGCGCAGTTTTTCGCTGCCAGGCCCAAAAGCGGTGCTGAGCGATTTCCAGAACGGTCCGTTCGATCATGATCTAACGCGTCATCATAATCCGCAAATGGAAGAATTGGTCAGCAGCGAAGCCGTCTACAGCGGAAAGCTCTTCCAGGTGTTCAAGGACGAGGTCCGCCTGCCGAATGGTCGCCGCACGATCCGCGAGATCGTGCGCCATCCTGGCTCGGTCGCGATCGTCCCGCGTCAGGCCGATGGCCGCATCGTCCTCGTACGACAATTTCGTTACGTAACCGGCCGCGAGCTATGGGAGATTCCCGCCGGCACCCTCGATAAACCGGGCGAAGCGATGGCGGATGCCGCCCGGCGGGAACTCGCCGAAGAAGCCGGCTTCAAAGCGTCGCGCTGGACGGCGCTCGGCAGCGCCTACCTCGTGCCCGGGTATGGCGATGAGCGCATGACGTTCTTCCTGGCAGAGGAGCTCTCGCCCACGGAAGCCCATGCCGAGCTCGACGAGTCGTTCAATGTCAATCCCTTTGACCTCCACGATCTTCAGGTACTGCGCTCGACCGGCGAGCTGCAGGACGCCAAGACGTTACTTGGCTTGGCCTGGGCCGGGGTCCCGATCTGGGAACTTCCCAACCGGCGGCTTTAGGCCGTTATTCCTCGTCCTCGCCGCCCCGGGATTTCTGGTAAGCGGCGATCACCGTCTGGGCGGCGTGAGCCGGCACTTCCTCGTAGTGCGAGAACGTCATCAAGTATTTGCCGCGGCCCTGGGTGATCGAGCGGAGGTCGATCGGGAAGCGATACATGGATGAAAGCGGCACCTGGGCCTTCACTTTCTCCATGTGATCACCGGACGGCTCCATGCCGGCGATCTTGCCGCGCTTGCCGTTCAGATCGCTGATAACGTCGCCCATGTTGCGCTCGGGGACCAGCACCTCGACGTCCATGATCGGCTCGAGCAGGACCGGTTTGGCATCCATCACCGCCTGGCGCATCGCCATCGCACCCGCGAGCTTGAAGGCGATGTCTTTGCCATCGACCGCGTGAGTTGATCCGTCGAGCAAGCGGACCTTGATATCGACCAGCGGGTTGCCGGTGAGGACGCCTTGCTCCATCGTTTCCCGAACGCCCTTCTCGACCGACGGCCGGAAGTTCTGCGGGATCGAGCCGCCGAAGATTTTGTCCTCCCAGACGAACCCGGTTCCTCGTGGAACGGGAGCAATGTCGATGACGCAGTGACCGTAGAGGCCGGCCCCGCCAGATTGCTTCTTGTACTTCTTCTCGGCCTTGGCGCTGCTGGTGATCGTCTCCTGGTACGGCACCCGGGGAACGGCCAGAGCGCCTTCGACGCCGTATTTG
>VBHQ01000123.1 GCA_005880395.1 Chloroflexota bacterium | reverse complement strand
GCCTCCTTGCACGCGATGAAGCCAACGTAAGGCCCGCCGAAGGAAAGGGGGATGCCCAGTGGCTGGCCGTCGCCGACCGCGAGGTCAGCCGCGTAATCACCGGGCGCGGCGATGAGCCCGAGCGAGACGGGGTCGACGCAGGCGATCAGCAAGGCGCCGGCATGGTGCGCGAGGTCACTGACGGCCTTCGGATCTTCCAGAACACCGAAGAAGTTGGGCTGCTGCACGATGACCGCGGCGGTGGTCTGCGTGATCGCGGCCTCAAGCTTGGCCGCGTCGACCCGTCCGTCCGCCCCGTGTGGCACCCGAAGAATTTCATAGTGCTGGGCTTCGGAATACGTCCGCAGGACCTGGGCGTACTCGGGATGAAGCGCGCCGGCGATCACGACGTTCTGCCGGCTGGTGTGCGCCACCGCCATCGCGGTCGCCTCGGCCAGCGAGGTGGCGCCGTCATACATCGAGGCGTTGGCGACGTCGAGCCCGGTGAGCAGCGTGATCATGCTCTGAAACTCGTAGATCGCCTGCAGCGTGCCCTGACTCGCCTCAGCCTGATACGGCGTGTAGGTCGTGTAGAAGTCGGGCCGCGAGATCACCTGGTTGACGATCGCCGGACTGAACCGTCGCGAGGCGCCGGCGCCGAGAAAGCTGTGCGACGGAGCGATGCGCTGGTTGAGCCGTCCGAGCTCGCGGAAATACTGGACCAGCTCGACCTCGGATAGGGGCTCCGAGAGGTCCACCCGCTCGAGGCGAAGCGACTCCGGAAGATGCTTGAAAAGACCGGCGACGCTGGTCAACTCGAGCGCTTTGAGCATCTCGGCTCGCTCGGCATCCGCGTTGGGTAGATAGCTCATGCGCTCAGCCGTTGGTCAGTGGGGCTGGCCTTCGACCAGCGCATCGTAGGCCTGCTGGTCGAGCAGCCGGCCACTCTCCTTAACGTTCTGCAGCTTGATCAGCCAGCCCTTGCCATACGGATCCTGGTTGACATATTCGGGATGGTCTTTGAGTTCGTCATTGACGGCGGTGACGTCGCCCGACACCGGACTGTAGAGGTCGCTTGCCGCCTTGACCGATTCCACGACGCCGAGGCGGCCACCCGCCTCGAGCTTTTGCCCAACCGCCGGCAGCTCGACGTAGATCACGTCGCCCAACTGTGACTGGGCGTACTGACTGATCCCGACCGTCGCCGCCTCCCCCTGCTGCTTGACCCACTCGTGTGTCTCGGTAAAGCGCAATCCACTCTGCTCCGCCATCACTCCTCCCTCGGGCTTATTTCGGATGAGGCCGCTTATAGAAAGGTAGCGGGACGATCTCGGCCGGGGCGGCGGTGCCTCGGACGTCGACCGTGAGCGGGGTCCCAGGCCGGCTCAATCCCGGCGGCACATACGCCATCGCGATGCTGTACCCGAGCGTAAAGGAGACGTTGCCCGAGGTGATGACGCCGACCCCCTTCCCTTGATCGGTCACCGCATAGCCGTGCCGCGGAATGCTGCGGTCGAGCATCTTGAGGCCGACCAACACCCGATCGATGCCACGCTCGCGCGCCGTCACGATGGCATCCCGACCGATGAACTCCTTATCGAGATTGAGGGTCCAGTCGAGGCCGGCCTCCAGCGGGTTGGTCTTCGCGTCCATGTCATTGCCGTAGAGCCGCATCCCCGCTTCCAGGCGCAGGGTGTCGCGGGCCCCGAGTCCGGCCGGGCGGATGCCGTCGGTCTTTCCCTCGTCAAGCACAGTGCGCCATAGCCTGACGGCATCGTCGTTGGCGCAAAAGAGTTCGAACCCGTCCTCGCCCGTGTAACCGGTGCGAGAGATGATGCAGTCGACGCCGGCGACCCGACCGTCGATGAAGCTGTAGTACTTGACGCCGGCGAGGTCTTCGGAGGTCAGGCGACGCACGAGTTCCACGGCGCGCGGACCCTGAACGCCGATCAGCGCCCATTCTCGCCCGACATTACGGGCGCCGGCGCCATGCGATTGGATCCACACGAAATCGCTGTCCTGGTTGCCAGCATTGACGACGAAGATGTAGCCGCCGTCTTTCACGGCGTACACCAGGATGTCGTCGATGATGCCACCCTGCTCGTTGCAGAGCAGCGCGTACTGGATGCGCCCGGTCCGCAGCTTTGACAAATCCCGGCTGACGGTACGCTGCCCCAGCGCAGGGTCCTGTACCCGCAGCTCGCCCATATGTGACAGATCAAACAAGCCAACGGCTTCCCGCACGGCGCGGTGTTCCTCGCGAATGCTCGAGTACTGCAGCGGCATGGTCCAGCCGCTGAAGGTGATCATCTGCGCACCCAAGCGCAGGTGCTCGTCGTAGAGCGGCGTGCGCTCGGCGGTCGCGATCAAGCGCGGGGCTTACTCGTCGTGGCCGTCAGGTCCCTCGAGCTCGACGAGGTAATCGAGCAGCTCCTGATCGTGCACAACGCGGGCCTCCCTGAGCAACTCGAGGACGAGGTTGACCCGCGCCTCCTCCCAGTGCAGGAGCTGCGCCAGCTCGAGCGGGGTCGCCACCCGACCCAAGCGTCCGGCCAGAAGCCGCTGCGCCGATTCCAGCACCCGACAGGCAACCACGAACGCCTCGTCGTTGCGTTGCGCCTCCTCGGTTTGGACCACGACGTCATCCATGGTGGCGCTGATGACGTCCATCAGCCGCGCGTGGAAGCCGCCGTCGGCTGCTTGATAATGCTCGACCGCCGAGATCAGACCGACGGTACCTTCCTGGAACAGGTCGCCGAAGGGGACGCCCCGCTCCTTGCGGGCGAGCGCCGCCTCCAGAACCAGGTAAAGATTGTGTTCGATCAGGCGGCGATTGGCGGCATCGCGTTCCCGGCCCCTGGTGGCAAGCAGGCGACGCTCTTCCTCGTTGGACAAGCGTGGATAGCGCGCGACCTGGGCACGATAATCGTCTTCCTCGTCCTCCCCGATCGGCAGCGCGAACTCGTGTGCCACTTTTCCATTCTAGAGGCGGGTTACCCGATTCCCGGCGATATGATCAGGTCGTGAAGAGGGCCGTTCAGCTCCTTTTCGCCGTCGTTTCGCTGGTGGCCCTGCTGCCGGTCATCCCTGCGGGCGCTGCCGACTCCCACGTCCTGGTCGCGACGCTGACCGGGGTCATCAATCCGATCACCGACAACTACATCGGCAACGCGATCGATCGAGCCGTCAGCGGGCATGCGACCGCGCTGATCATTACCATGGACACCCCCGGCGGTCTCGACACCTCGATGCGCGACATCATCCAGCGCACGATCGCCGCGAAGGTGCCAGTCGTGGTGTTCGTCTCGCCTTCCGGAGCGCGTGCGGCGTCGGCCGGTATGTACATTACCGAGGCCGCGGACGTGGCCGTGATGGCACCCGGCACCAACATCGGATCGGCGCATCCGGTGAGCATCGGCGGCGGCAACCCCGCACCGTCGGCATCGCCGAGCGCGTCGGGCACATCGGCGGCGACCGACATCGAAGACCAAAAGATCGAAAACGACGCCGCCGCCTACGCCCGGGCGCTGGCGACGCTGCATCATCGCAATGCAGACTGGGCGGAGAAGGCGGTGCGACAGAGCATCAACGCCACGGCCGAAGATGCCGTCAAACTCGGCGTCGTCGACCTGGAGAGTCGGGATCTCGGCACGCTGCTAACCAGCCTCGACGGCCGCCTGGTCAGCAAGGGCGGTCATGCCTATACCTTGCAGACGGCCAATGCCGCGATCGACCGCTACGACCTGAGTGGCTTCGACCAGCTCCTGCAGGCGGTCGCCGATCCCAACCTGGTTTACCTGCTGTTCCTGCTGGCGATCATCGGGATCGGCTTCTGGGTGACCCATCCTGGATTGATCCTCCCCGGCGTCGTCGGCGTGATCGCCGGGCTGTTGGCGGCGCTCTCCCTTTTCAACCTTCCGGTCAACATCGCGGGCGTCATCCTCATTCTGTTAGCGATTCTCTTGTTCATCGTCGACCTGAAGGCGGTGACCCACGGTGTGCTGACGACCGGCGGGATCATCGCGATGACGCTCGGCGGTTTATTCCTGGTGAACACCGGCTTCCTCTCAGAGGCGGTCAACATCCCGTTGCTCCTGCTCACGGTCGCGGTCATCGCCGGCATCTTCAGCTTCATCCTGCGCAAGGTGATCGCGGCTCGCCGCCAACCCTATGCGGCGGGCGAAGAGTCGATGGTGGGCAGCATCGGCACGGTTCGTGAAGCGCTCAATCCGGACGGCTTCGTCTTCGTCGAGGGCGCGCTCTGGCAGGCGACCTCGACCGAGGGGCCGGTCGCGGTCGGCACGCAGGTTCGTGTCATCGCGCTCCATGGTCTTCGCCTCGAGGTCAAGCCGCTGGGTGAGCAGCCGCAAGCGCAGGGACCGCGGTTGGTTGCCTCCTGACCGCACCGTAACATTGAACCGATCGCTCTAAAGGAGAGGAGGGACCCGTGGGCATTTTCGCGCTGATCGTCCTCGGCATCATCGTCGTCGTCGTCTTGATCGGCTTGAGCTCGGCCGTTCGCATCATCAATGAGTACGAACGCGGGGTGCTGTTTCGCCTCGGCCGTCTGATGGCCCTCAAAGGCCCCGGCTTGCGCTTGATCATCCCGTTTGGAATCGACCGACTGGTCAAGATCGACCTGCGAACGGTCACGCTCGAGGTCCCGCCCCAGGAAGTCATCACGCACGACAACGTGACCATCAAGGTGAACGCGGTCATCTACTTCCTGGTCGTCGACCCCAACCACGCGGTCACCAAGGTGGCCAACTTCATCAACGCGACTTCACAAATCGCACAAACGACATTACGGAGCGTGCTCGGCCAGTCCTCCCTCGACGAGCTCCTGGCCAACCGCGAGAAGATCAACAGCCGGCTCCAGCAGATCATCGATGAGCAGACCGAACCCTGGGGCATCAAGGTCTCGACCGTCGAGATCAAGGACGTCGAGCTGCCCGGGACCATGCAGCGCGCGATGGCGAAGCAGGCGGAAGCCGAGCGCGAGAAGCGGGCGAAGATCATTCACGCCGAAGGAGAGTTCGAGGCGGCTCAGAAGCTGACCGACGCGGCCACGGTGATCGCCGCCCAGCCGAGTGCGCTCCAGCTGCGCTACCTGCAGACGCTTACGGAGATCGGCGTCGAACGCAACACGGTGATCGTCTTTCCGGTGCCGATCGACCTGGTTCAGCAGCTCATCGATCTGCGCGAAGAGAAGGCCGGCGGGCCGAAAGCGGCGACAAAGACCTGATCCTGCTTCTGGCCCGCGGCGACCTGCTGACCGACCTCCTGACGATCGGAATCCTGGGCGTGATCATCGGCCTCTACGTGCTTGCCAATTTCGGTGAGCGGTCTCGAACACCCCGCTTGCTGACGCTGATCGCGGGCGGGGGCCTCGCCGGGATCGCGCTGCTGATCGGTGCCGCGGTTTGCGCCTTGAACTTGCTCCTGTTTCAGACCGGCGCCGAAGACCTGGCGCGTTTTCGCGCGGCGCTCCTGTTCGGCGGTCCGGTTGGGCTGGCCGGCGCGCTCGGCTTGCTGTACCTCTGGCCGAGGGTGCAGCAGCTGGTCGCCCGGGTCATTCCAGTCCGGCCAGGATCACCGGTCGTGTATCTGACGGTCGTCCTGGGCCTCTTGTTGGTGGGACAGCAGATCGGCGTTCCGCTGCAGACGCAGACCGCGCCGCTGACCTATGGGGACTTGCTGGCGCAAGACATTCCGTTCCTCATCCTCGGCTTCATCGGCGTCGGCGCCTTCGTTCGCCGCCCGCTGCCCGAGGCCGCGCAGCGCCTCGGCTTGGTGCCTCCAGCCGCAAGCTGGTGGTGGATCGTCGCCCTCGTCGCCATCGCCGCGTTCCTGGCGGTGGCCTACGGGATCGAACGGGTCGCTGATGTCGTCGCGCCCGCGCAGCAAAAGCAGGTGACCGACGTCAGCAATGTGCTGTTCAGCCATTTCAACAATCCCGCGGCGATCGTTTTTCTCGGTGTGCTGGCCGGGGTGGTTGAGGAGACGCTGTTCCGCGGTGCCCTGGTGCCGCGCTTCGGCGTCGTGGTCAGCTCGATTCTCTTCGCCGCACTCCATACCCAATACGCGATCAGCTTCGCGACCCTCGAGGTCCTGGTGCTGGGCATCGGCCTGGGCCTGCTTCGCATCTACTCGCGCAGTACGCTGCCCTGCATGGTGACTCACGCGGGCTACGACATCGCGGTCGGCCTGATTCCGTTCGTCCTGAAGTAGTTGTGCACAGGCAATACCTCTGGCAAACGCGCGTTCGCGCCGGCGCCTGCCTATAATTCCGCCAGGATCGGTCCTGACGTCCCAGCCAGCAAAGTGCCAAGAGTTTATGCAGTCGTCAACCAGAAGGGCGGCGTCGGCAAAACCACGACCGCCATCAACGTGGCGGCCAACCTCCCCGAGCTGGGCAAGACGGGTCTGATCGTCGACATGGACCCGCAGGGCAACACCACCAGCGGGCTCGGCGTCAACCGAAGCGAGCTCAGCCGTAGCATCTATAACGTGATCGTCGACGCCGAAGATATCAACGAGATCATCCGGGCGACGGCGGTGCCCGGCCTCGACATCCTGCCCTCGCATCGCTCGCTGGCCGGCGCCGGTCAACTGCCTGGTTGCCGCCGAGTACATGCTGATCCCAATCCAGTGTGAGTATTTCGCGCTGGAGGGCCTGGGAGCGCTCACCCATACGACGCAGCTGATCCAGCGCGAGCTGAATCCGAACTTGAAGATCGGCGGCATCGTCCTCACGCTCTACGATCCGCGCACGACGCTCGCGTTCCAGGTCGCCGAGCAAGTTCGCGCGCAGTTTCCCGAGAAAACCTTTCGCACCGTGATTCCGCGCAACGTTCGGCTGAGCGAGGCGCCGAGCTACGGCATGCCGATCACCCAATACGATCCGACGTCGCGCGGCGCCATCGCCTACCAGGAGCTCACCAAGGAGTTGATCGCCAGATGAACAAACGCCGGGGACTCGGCCGCGGTCTCGAGGCCCTTATCCCATCGGGTGACGTGCTCGACGACGAGGCGGCTGAGGGCGGGCTCCGGCACGCTGGCGCCCTCCGGGTGCCGATCGAGCAGATTCAGCGCAACCCGGAGCAGCCGCGCCGAAGCTTCGAGCCGGCGTCCTTACAGGAGCTGGCCGACTCGATCCGTATGCACGGCGTGCTGCAGCCGCTGCTGGTGCGCGAAAGCCTGGAGGGCTATGAACTGATCGCGGGCGAACGTCGCCTACGGGCCGCCCAGATGGTCGGCCTACATACGGTGCCAGTCGTCGTCCACTCCGGGAGCCAACGCCGGCAAGAAGACCGGCTCGAACTGGCGCTGGTCGAGAACCTGCAGCGGACCGACTTGAATCCGATCGAGGAAGCGCGCGCGATCCAGCGCTTGCTGCGGGAGTTTGGCCTGACCCATGAAGCCCTGTCCGAGCGGATCGGCAAGGGCCGGATCGCCATCGCGCAAACCATCCGGCTCCTCGGCCTTCCAGAAGCGGCGATCAAGGCGATCGAACAGGGCCAGATCACCGCCGGGCATGGCATCGCGCTCCTCGGTCTGCCGACGCCGGCCCAACAACTGATGGGGCTCGAGCATGTGATGCACGAGCACTGGAACGTGCGTCAGACCGAGAACTGGGTGCGTGTCCGCGCCGTTGAGGCTGGGACCCGCCAGCCGCGCCCACGCGGAACCGCGAGCGATCCGGAGACCCGGGCGCTCGAGGAAGAATTCCGTCGCGCGCTCGGCACCAAGGTGATGTTGACGCGAGTGAAAAAGGGCGGGCGCCTGACGATCGAGTTTTACAGTAATGAAGAGCTCGCTGAGCTGCGCCGTCGATTGACGCGCTGAGCGTCTTACATGTGTAAGACGGGCGCTACTCGCGGATCCATTGATCGATGGTCCGCTCATACTCGTGAAACTCTGCCGCACTGAAGAAGAGCGCGATTTCGCTTTCAGCGCGCGCCGGCGAGTCCGAGCCGTGAATCAGATTCATGCCGAGGTCGAGCGCCAGATCGCCGCGAATCGTTCCGGGCTGCGCCTTCAATGGATCGGTGCTGCCCATCAAGCTGCGCACCACAGTCACCGCTTCCCGACCTTCCCAGATCATGGCCACGATCGGGCCTGACGTGATGAAGCCCAGCAGCCCTTCGTAAAACGCTTTGCCCTGATGTTCGGCGTAGTGGCGCGAAGCCTGCTCGCGCGGGACCTGCATCATCTTCATGGCAATCAGCTTGAGCCCGCGCCGCTCGAGCCGCCGAATAATTTCCCCGACCAACCCGCGCTGCACGCCGTCGGGTTTGATGAGGACCAGCGTTCGCTGCATCGAGCTCAGGGTCCGGATGTCAGCGTCGGCTTTCCGTCGAAGAAGCCCAGCTGGCTCATTGGCCAGATCCGAACCTCGGCTTTCCCGAGAATGGATTGCAGCGTGATCGGACCGAACGTGCGCGAATCGCTCGAGTGGTTACGGTTGTCACCCATGACGAAGTACTCTCCGGTGGGCATGATCTGATCCTGCCCCGACGCCGGCCAGTTGTTGTTATAGGTCCATTTCTCCGGTAAATAGGGCTCGCGCAGCACCTGGTCATTGATGTAGACGACGCCGTTGGTGATGCGAATGCGCTCGCCGGGCAAGGCGATGATGCGCTTGATGAAATCGCGGCTCGCTTCGTCCGGTGGTTTGAAGACGATGATGTCGCCCCGCTGCGGCGCGTGCAGCTTGTAGGAAATTTTCGAGGCGACCAGCAGGTCGTTGTCGTGGAGGGTGGGGAACATGCTCGAGCCGAGCACGTGAACGGTTTGCACCGCGTACTGGATGACGACGTAGAGAACGAGCGCGAGGAACACGATTTCGAGGGTGTCCCTGACAAACGATTTCTGGCGCGGCTGCTCGGTCGGCGCCGGGGGTTGCGCCATCGGGGACTGCGCCATCCTTTATCCGTTCAACTTCATCGACGGGCGATTCATTGTACCGTCCGTCGTTGCGCCAGTCAGGCGATCTGTTTTAGAAACGGCGTTTCGCTGCGGAAGGGTCCTATGACGGCCAATTGCAGGGCCTGGCTGAAGAGCTCGCGAGCGACGCCCATTACGCGATCGGCGGTGACAGCGTCGATTTCCGCCACCGTCTGCTCGACGTCCTCGATCCGGTCGGTCAGCGCTTCCTGTCCGCCGTACCAGGTCGCGACCGAGTTCGTGCTCTCCATCTGCAACAACAACCGGCCCTTGTAGAACTCCTTCGCTTTGGTCAGCTCCGGTTCGTTGACCGGTTCCTCGCAGAGCCGCCGCAACTGCCGCACGATGGCGCCGACCGCGCGCGCCGCCTGGCGCGGCTCCGTGCCGGCGTAGACGCCGAGGACCCCAGTGTCAAACATCTTGTTGACGTAGGAATGGACGTCGTAGGCGAGCCCAAGCTTCTCGCGGACCTCGAGGAAGAGGCGCGAGCTCATGCCCTCGCCCAGCACGCAGTTGAGGATGTCGATGACATGGCGGTCCTTATCCATGTATGAGGGCGCGTGGACGCCGAGACAGAGATGCGCCTGTTCGGTCTTCTTTTGCTTGATGAGCACGTTGGGGCTGAGGCCGTTCCCGGTGGACGGGAGGAACGCGGGCACCGTGCCATTGCCACGCGGTCGCAGGTACGGTTCGATCAGCCCAATCGCTTCTTCCTGGTTGAGCGGTCCCGCCATGGTGACCACCATGTTGCGCAGCAGGTAGTGCTCGTTGAGGTAGCCCAGCAGGTCGTCCCGGGTCAGGGCGCGCACCGACGCCTCGGTCCCACCGATCTCCCTGCCCAGCGGATGGTTGGGCCAGGAGATCTGCTCGAACAGGCTGTGCACGTACTCCTGCGGACTGTCCAGGTACATGCGCAGCTCTTCGAGGACGACCAGGCGCTCTTTTTCGACTTCCTTCGGGTCGAAGAGCGGATCGAACAGCATGTCGCCGAGGACGTCGACCGCCAGCTTCGCCTTGGTCCTAGGTACCCGGGCCCAGAACATGGTGAGTTCTTTGTCGGTGGCCGCATTGAGCACGCCACCGACGCCCTCGATCGCTTCGGCGATTTCCTTGGCGCCCGCATACTTCGCGGAGCCTTTGAAGAACATGTGTTCGAGGAAGTGGCTGACCCCGGCTTGCTCGTCGGTCTCATACCGGGAGCCAACCTTGAACATGATCGCCATCGTGATCGACGGCCGGTCTTTCAGCTCGGTGGTGACGAATCGGGCCCCGCTTGGCAAGGTGGTGAGATGGTAAGGAGGAAGGGAGTGGGGCACGACCTGAGTATATCCTAGGAGTGCCGCCGATTCCGCCGTTTCCGACAACCCACACAGGCTTTACATGAGTAGCACGCTATCGCATAACCAGCCAGCGTGACCGGGGAATCCGAATTCGAATCCCGCCTTGATCGCCTGATTCGGCGAGTCGAGGCCTGGAATTACGCCGAGTCAGACGCCGGTGCAGGACTGCCGGTCGAGATCGCCAAGGAACTGGGGCTTTTAGCCGCCGACGCCCCGACGGCGAGCCTGCGCCGAACCGTACGTGCGGCGCAGGACGCGCTCGACGACGGACTTCCGGCGGAGACGGTCGCGGCCGAGCTTTACCGAATCCGCCAAGAGCTCAGCTCGAGCTAGTCGGGCGGACGGGAGTCCCCCTCTCGCACGCCCGAGTCCCCATCTCGAGCGCCCGGCCGGCGGTCGCCGAACCGGGGACGGTCACCAAACCGCGGGCGGTCGCCGTAGCGCGGCCGATCGCCATAGCCGGTTCCCTGGCGAGTGAGCGGCGGAGTCGGGGCTGGGGCCGGGCGGTCGACGGGCCGCCGTGCCGCCTGAACGCCGTCC